>CAYIIH010000467.1:3703-5269 GCA_964363225.1 uncultured Verrucomicrobiota bacterium
TCCGCCCGCAACAGCTCGGTGATCAGGTCATTGACGTGTTTTTCGTCGTAGATTCTGTATTCGCCCCGCTGGGCGCTAAAGGTGACGCCGATGCTCATCCGCATGTCGCGGATGTTGTTCCAGCCGCCCACTTCATCGGCGGACTTCTGCGTTTCAAGGTCAAAATAAACCAGGTTTTTCATCGAGAAAGCGGCTGGACTCATCGGCACCCAGATAGCCAGCTCCAGCGTGACGGGAGACATTAATGAAGAATCGGCGCCGGCAAGGAAAGGAGAATTATCCGCTTTCCAACCCGCGCTCGCGCGTTAACATTATTCCATGAAACACGCCGGCAAAGCCAGGCAGGCAGCGCTGAAAATGATCCTGTGGACGCTGACGGCTTTGCTTGTTCTCATTGTCGGCGGCGCCTTGGCCGCGGCCATTGGCTCTCTCATCACCGCCGCGGCCATGATCCTGACGGGGCTCTGGATACTGTTCGCCCTCTTTGTCTTCGCCTTCTTCAGAGATCCGCATGCCGCTGTGCCGACTGGCCCGGAGGTTATTGTCTCGCCGGCGCACGGCACGGTTGATGTGATCGACGAAACGGACGAACCGGAATTCATGGGGGGGGCCTGCCGCCGCGTATCCATTTTCCTCTCCGTTCTCGATGTGCATGTCCAGAATTCTCCTGCGACCGGGAAAATCGCTTTTCTCAAACACAGCCCGGGCCAGTTCCTCAACGCCATGCGGACGGATTGCAGCCTGCACAATGAGAACGTTTTGGTCGGTTTTGCATCGAGCGAGCTGGCCGGCGAGAAGCTCGCGGTCCGCTTGATTGCCGGGTTGCTGGCCCGGCGCATCGTCCCCTGGATCACGCTCGGCGAAACGGTGAACCGGGGGGACCGCATGAGTTTGATCCAGTTCGGATCACGCGTGGAGTTGTGCCTTCCGCTCTCCGCTCAAATCCAGGTTCGATTGGGCGACAAAGTGAAAGGGGGCGAAACCGTGGTCGCCACACGAAAATTATCCGGTTGAGTTTATGGCTGATGCCTTTCCCAAATCCGCGGCCGCAAGTTCCGAATCCCCCAAGCTGAAGATTTATTTCCTGCCGAATTTGCTGACGGCCGGCAATCTCTTTTGCGGATTTGTGGCCCTGACGAAAATCGTGGAAGCCGATGTCGGCGCGGCCAATTTCAATTCGGTGATTCGGCACGCCCTTTTTTTCATCCTGCTGGCCTGTATTTTCGACCTGTTGGATGGGCGCGTGGCCCGCATGGGCGGATCAGAAAGCCCCTTCGGGCGCGAGTTCGATTCGCTGGCCGACCTGATTTCCTTCGGCGCGGCGCCCGCCTTTTTAGTGCATCGCATTGTTTTGCGGGATGTCTTCGTCCAGACTCCGGAAGCGGGCTGGTTCATCGCTTCCATTTATTTGATCTGCGGAGCGCTGCGCCTCGCCCGATTCAATTGCCTGTCCGCCCTGACAGCCACGGGCGGAGGCAAAGAGTTTCTCGGCTTCCCCATCCCGGCGGCGGCGGGTCTGGTCGCTTCGCTGACTCTCTTCATCATGTGGTGGGACGATGCCGGATT
>CAYIIH010000468.1:0-5245 GCA_964363225.1 uncultured Verrucomicrobiota bacterium
GATTCTCCGGTTCTCCGATTCTCCGGTTCGTTGGAATCAGCGTTCTTCAAGCACATAGCCCAGGCCGCGCACGGTGTGAATCAGCTTCTGCGTAAACGCGTCGTCCGCCTTCCGGCGCAACCGGCGCACGGCCACGTCCACCACATTGGTGTCACTATCAAAGTGCATGTCCCAGACCTGCTCGGCAATGAGCGTGCGGGAGAGGACTTCTCCCTTTCGCCGAGCCAGCAACGACAGGAGCGCGAATTCCTTCGGGGTCAGGTCCAGGCGCTGGCCGCCGCGCGTGGCCTTGTGGCGGACGAAATCGAGCTCCAAATCGGCCACCTGAAGCGTTTCGGGCTGGCGGCTAGGACCGCGGCGCAAAATGGATCGCACACGCGCCAGCAGTTCCGAGAAGGCAAACGGCTTGACCAGGTAATCATCGGCGCCCAACTCCAGACCTTTGACGCGATCCGCCACCGTGTCGCAAGCCGTCAGGAACAAGACCGGCGTTTGCTTGGCGGCCTGACGAATCGCCCCAAGGACCGCCCACCCATCGCGCGCCGGCAGCATCACGTCGAGAACGATCAGGTCGTAATCGCAGGTCAGCGCCAGGTGCAACCCGTCTTCGCCCGTGCCGGCCATATCCACAACAAATCCGCTTTCCGAAAATCCCTTGTGCAGATACGCCGCCGTCTTGCGCTCATCTTCGACAATCAAGATTCGCATGGCGGGAGGTTACAGTAACGAGGCGGCGAACGCGAGAGGCTTCGACAAAAAGAGGACCGGCACCAGGACACTCCTGGTGTTTCCACCGCGCGGGCGGCGACGCGACAGGCAAACAACGCGCCCGTTTGCCCATCGGCCGGACACCCTCACCGATGGAATCTCGTGTGTCGTAACAAAGACGTAACACTACGGCCTTTATTTTGTAACAAAGGTCCTTCAGTCTGGCGGCAACAGCACACAAAATGTAGATGCGCATCAAAAGCCCAATGAAAAAGAAGCTCATCCGTCTCACGTTTTTATTGGCAGGGCTTTTGCCAGCCCTGTCGCCGGGCCTGAGCGCCCAGGCACAGACTTCAGAGGCGCTCATCAACACGCTGCTCAAGAAGGGGATTTTGAGCGAGCAGGAAGCCAAGGAAATAAAAGCCGAGGCCGAGAAAAGCGCCAAGCCACTCGAAAGATCTCCTTTCGTTCTCCCTTTGGGCAAGGCATCCAAACTGGTCTTGGGCGGATTCCTGCAAGCGAATGGCGAGATGGGGGATGTGTCGGCTTTTGAAGGGCGGCTGACAGAGGGACCCAACGCGGTCAACAACCGGTTTCGTTTCCGCCGGGCGCGCCTCAATGTCAGCGGGGAATTCCTGGAGCATTTTGATTTCAAGCTGGAAGGTGACTTTCAACAAGGCGATGGGCTGGCCGGCAGTCGATCCGCCTTTTCCGCCACGGATGTGTTTCTCAATTGGCACGCTTTTCCGGAGGCCAATCTCAAATTCGGCCAGTACAAAGCTCCCTACGGCCTGGATCAAATAACATCGGACACCACCCTGTTTACCGCTGAGCGCACCCTGGTGACAGGCGCCTTGACGCCCGAGCGGCAGGTCGGGGTGCAGATCTGGGGCAAACCGTTGTCGAATTTGTGGCCCGAGAAAAAGGACCTGCTCAATTATTCTTTCGGCATGTTCAATGGCAATGGACGCAATGTGATCGTCAACGACAATAACACCTTTTTGTATGTCGGACGGATGGAGCTGGTGCCCTATTCCGGGAAATGGCACGGACAAGACACCAAATGGAAGCTGGGCCTGGACGGTTACTATTCTCGCGACGCGAAGGATGTGAACCTGGGCATCTCAAGGTGGCAGCCCGATGGATCGATTTTGCCCTTCAGCACGCACAGCCCTGATGAACGCATAGCCTGGGGAGTGGACCAGAGCTTTACGTTGGGTCCGTTTGACCTGATCGCGGAGTATCTCGAAGAGACCGTTCGTCCTACGACCGCGGCGCCGACCTTTGCGGAATTTGTGGCCAACGGTTATTACGTGCAAGGGAGCTACTTCTTCTGCAACCGCAAGCTTCAGTTGGTCTCGAAATGGGAAAGCTTCAATCCGGGCCAGGCCGCCCATGACGATATTCGCTCGATCACCGGCGGGCTGAATTACTACATCAAAGGCGACAGCCTGAAGCTCATGCTGAATTACATCCATACCTGGTCCGAGTTCCGCCGCTACAATCCGGGCCTGGGCCAGGATGAATTTGACCAGGCTTTGGTGCGGATGCAGGTGATGTTTTGATCGAATTCAACTTGAAAGGGGTGGGTTACGAGGTGGTGACGGCGGACGACGGGGCCGAGGCACTCAAAAAGGCGCGCAGCGCGCCCCCCCGACTTGATTCTGCTGGACCTGATGCTGCCTGAACTGGACGGTCTGGAGGTCTGCAAGTTGCTGAAGCGCGATCCCGGCACGACCCATATTCCCACGCTGTTGCTGGAACGCAGGGGGTGCGTGCAGTCGCGCGAGCGATTGCTCCAGGACGTCTGGCATTACAACAACCTGGTCGATAACGCGATCAAGTATGGGCAGGCAGAAGGGGTCGTGACCGTGGGGGCACGGTGGGACGATCAACCCACCGCCGAAATCTGGGTTCGCGACAACGGTCCGGGCATTCCGCCCGAAGCCACGGAACGGATTTTCGAAAGGTTCTATCGGGTGGACCGGGCCCGGGAACAGGGCGGCACCGGATTGGGACTGTCCATTGTCAAACACATCGTGCAGACCCATGGCGGCGAAGTGTGAGTGGAAAGCAAACTCGGCCAGGGAACCACCTTTTACTTTACTCTGCCCAGGGAGAAGTAATGCCTCCGCCCGCAACGGGTCTCAAACCCGGCACCGGTCCCGCTGAGCTTGTTCCGGCTGCGGAAACTGATGCAGCAACTGCGCAAGGGTTGAGGAGCAGGCCAGAGCGGAGAGCCCGGCTTCACTTTGATGCCGCGCTTGCGGGCCAGACGCAGTGCGCTTGCGGCCGGGTCAATCCAGGCCACCATGCGGGTGACACTGGCTCGGCCCTTCGGGACGCTCTCAATGACGGAGCACGGTTTGCCGTCGAGCGGTTCCTCGCGCAGCAACTGGCGCGTGTCAGACGACAGGAGGGCGATGAGTTGGCGGTTCATGGTTCTTATCAAGGCTTGGGTGATTTGTGGGGCGGGTGACCTGGGCCCCCGCTCTCCCGCATTCGCGGAATCACTCCAGTCCAGGCTATCACATCCGGGGCCTTCAGCCCCAAGCGCGGACCATTGTGCCGCCGTGACGTTTTGAGGACTGAAAGCCCGCCAACCAACGGTGAAACCAACCCGTCCACCTGGAAAGAACTGCAAAGCGGAAGAGGGTCAGCTCTAAACATTCAACAAGCGGTTCGAGCGGCGTCTGGCCGGGAATGCGCATTTGAGGCGAGTGGCGCGCAAAGCAAACCAATTCTTGAATGTTGAGTCGTGACCCCTATCACACGCCGATGAATAGTACGGCATTCGGAAAAACTTGCGTCCTGTGCAACAGAATGCGACACGTTGCCTGAACGTTTCGCTGTTACGGTCCCAGCGCATGGGTTGCGCAGCGGAAACTTATGATCGGATGAAACCATGAAGAAATCTCTGTTCACATTCGCTTTTCTCGGCCTGTGGATGTCTGTCATGCCTGACCGGTTGGCCGCCCAGAACCAGGAGTTTCAGACGCTGCAGGCTCACTTTGAGCGTGTGATCAGCGCGCGTTTTCACGACCTCTTCAGCGGGATTGGGGATGTCGCGCAGTGGGAGGAACGCAAACAGCGCACCAGGTCTGCACTCGCCGGAATGTTATGGCACGACCGCCGCTGGCCCGACAGCCCGCCGCCCGCAAGGATTACTGGGCGCGTGGAGCGGGCGGATTACACGATCGAAAACCTGGTTCTCGAAACCACCCCCAACCTTTACGCGACAGCCAACCTCTACCTGCCGCGCACCGGCCGGAAGCCCTTTCCCGTCATCCTCTATCAGTGCGGCCATGCCAATAAAAACAGCTTCACCCGCCACGGCGCGTGGTTCGCCGCCCGGGGCATCGCCGTGATGATCATGGACAACATCGAGATGGGCGAAATCGAGTTTACGCACCACGGAGTTTACTCCCAGGCCTGGTTCCACTGGTACAGCCGGGGGTTCTCGCCGCTCGCGGTGGAGTTGCTGAACGCGCGCCGTGCCTTGGACTATTTGTGCACCCGCGCCGATTTCGACCGCAGCCGGATTGGCGCCACCGGGAGATCCGGCGGCGGGATGACGACCTTCTTCCTGGCTGCCCTCGATGAGCGAGTCAAGGCGTCCGCTCCGGTCTCCGGGACTCTCTCCACGGTGGGCTGGGTCAGGCAGCGTCTCTCCTCGGCGCACTGCGACTGCCAGTACCCGGTGAACAATCAAGGATTGCTCTACTCGGAAATTGGAGCTCTGATCGCGCCGCGAGCCCAGCTTTTGTGCAACGCCGATGCCGACCGTGGCTTCCCCATGGACGCGTTCAACGAAATGGTCAAAAAGATGCGCGAGATCTACCGGCTTTACCACGCCGACGGAGCTCTCCAGACGACCGTGACCCCGGGCGGGCACGCCGACACAGAGGCAATCCGGCTGCCGGTTTACGCTTTCTTCCTGAAGGAGTTTTTCGGAACCGACACCCCCGTGGCCGTGGAAGGCCCCGTCGATGAGCCCCCGGCCGATCAGCTCGTCTGCTTCCGGGACGGGCTTCCGCTCGACGAGCGGCTGAGCCGAATCGACGAGGAGTTGATTCCGGCCTTTGCCTTTTCGCTGGAAACAGCGTCAGCGCAGGTTCGGGAAAGAAGAATCCGGGAGTTGAACGGCCGGTTGCGAAATGAGGTCTTCCGCTATTTCCCGAAAGAAGCGGCCCCGCTGCAACCCGTCTGGAACGAACCCAGCGCTCTGCAAGGCCGGATCATCAAGAACGTCAGCTTCCGTTCCTTCGAAGACCTGAGCGTCCGCGGCGTCTATTCGCTTCCGGCCAATCCGGCTGAGGGAGCCAAACTGCCGGGCGTGCTGGTGGTGGACCACCGCAAGGGAATTCCCGTTTGGGGCAACGAGCAGCCTTTGGAGCGTTACCGCTGGGGAGACCGCGCCGTGCTGGTCATCGAGACGCTTGACCGGAGCAGCCGGGCCCTCGAGCAGAATCTTCGGAGCTTCAGCGACGACGACCCGCTGCATCACTTGAGGCGGCAGGCGATGGTGGCCGGCACG
>CAYIIH010000469.1:0-5233 GCA_964363225.1 uncultured Verrucomicrobiota bacterium
TTGTTCGATCCGCCGCAGTGCAAAGACGTTACCCTGGTTCAAGAATCCGCCCTACCCGAAACCGGCAATAAAGCCGACCGCCGCAAAGTGCCACTGGGCAGGGAGGCAGGAGAAAATGAGGGCGTGGCGCGCAAGCGGAATAAATTCCGCGCTCCTTTGGTTGCGGCCCGATCGCACTGGCGAGGAATGCAGGTTAAAAGGAAACGCTATTTGCTGATACCCCGCTCGCTCTGGCGCGTAAATTGGACCAGGTGCTGCACCTCCGGCAAGGCCGGCAATTCGGCTTCGATTCGGGCCAGCGCATTCGAGATGGTCAGTCCCTCGCGAAACAGGATTTTGTAGGCTTGTCGAAGGGCCGATTGCGCTTCCTCGGAGACGCCTTTTCGTTCCAGTCCCACCTTGTTGATCGTGCGGGTCCTGGCCGGGTTGCCATCGGCCATCATGTAAGGCGGCACATCTTGCACGACTTTCGAGCAGCCGCCGACAATGGCCATCCGGCCAATGCGGCAGAATTGATGCACCGCCGCCAATCCGCCGATGACCGCATGGTCTTCCACGATCACATGGCCGGCCAGTGTGGCCACATTGGACATGATCACATGATGGCCCACCTGGATGTTGTGCGCCAGATGGCAATAGGCCAGAATGTGATTGTGGGAGCCGACCACTGTCACTTCCCCATCGCCCGTGGCGCTGTTGATGGTGACATACTCACGGAAAGTGTTGCCATCGCCAATCTGGGTGCGGGTCAGGCCGCCTTTCCATTTCAAATCTTGTGTTTTCAGTCCGATGCTGGCGAAAGGAAAAATCTCGTTCCCCTGCCCCAATTGCGTGTGTCCATCAACGACAACATGCGAATGCAAATTGCAGCCGGCGCCCAGGACAACATGTTCGCCAATGACACAGTAAGGTCCGATGCAACAATCCGCCCCGATCTCTGCCCTGGGGTGAATAATGGCTGAGGGATGAACCATATCCAGCTTACTGTTCCTCCGGCCGCACCAGCATGAAAGTGACTTCGGCTTCGCTGACCACGTCGCCTTCGACCAGACACACGCCTTTGGCTTTGCCGATCTTGCCGCGGCTTTTGATCAATTCCACTTCGATGATCATTTGGTCGCCGGGGCGGACCGGTTTGCGCCATTTCACACTTTCGGCCGACATGAAATAGGCCAGTTTCCCGAAATTCTCGACTTGTTTCAGCATGAGCAGCCCGGCCACTTGCGCGATGGCTTCCAATTGCAGGACGCCCGGCATGATTGGGTAATTCGGGAAATGCCCTTGGAAGTACGGCTCATTCACGCTCACGTTTTTGATGCCTCTGACGCGCTGTTCATCGATGTGTGTGACTCGATCAATCATCAGGAACGGATAGCGATGCGGCAGCACTTTCATCAGGCCCACGGCGTCGAGCGCGGTGGCGTCTTGGACGGATGGCGCGGCGAGTTTGGCTTCCGTTGGCGCCGTGCCCGCTGCGACGGGCGGCGGCGGCACAAAAGTCTGGACGGAGAGCAACGGCTTGCGCATTTGCGCGCTGAGCTGGCGGGTCAGTTCGCAATTGGCGGCATGGCTCGGTTTGATGGCGATGATATGCCCGCGCAAAGGCCGCCCCAGCAATGTCAGGTCCCCGATGATATCGAGGATTTTGTGGCGCACGAATTCCTCCGGAAACCGGAGCGGCTCGGTGGTGAGCACCGCATCGTCGCGAATGACGACGGCGTTTTCCAGACTGCCGCCCCGGATTAATCCGTTCTTGATCAAGAACTCAATCTCCTCAAAAAAGCAAAAGGTGCGGGCCGGCGCCAACTCCCGCTGCCAGGTCTCCGGCGAGATCTCGACGCTCAGGAATTGGGTGAAGCGCCCCTGTTGGTCCGAGCTGGTGCAACTGATCTTCAAGCGATCATGGGGAAACGCGGAGATGCTGGTCTCGCCAAGCTGGACTTCCAGCGGCGTGGATACTCGAAAGGGCTCGCGCCGTTCGGCTTGCGGTTCGATCCCGGCAGTTTGCACCATCTTGCAGTAATCCCGCGCGCTGCCATCAGCAATGGGCGGTTCACCGGCATCCAGTTCCACCAACACATTATCAATGCCCAGGCCGCCAAACGTGGACAGGAGGTGTTCCACGGTATGGACCTTGACATTGCCTTTGCCGAGGGTGGTGGAACGGTTGGTCTCGATGACATTTTCAATGCGCGCCTCGATCTCCGGCTTTCCCTCCAAATCGACCCGCCGGAAGCGAATCCCGCTGTTGGGCGGGGCCGGCAGGAACGTCATGCTGACCCGGCTCCCGCTGTGCAGACCGATGCCTGCGTAGCTGATCGGTTCCCGTAAAGTTTGTTGTTGCAGCACGACAGGCATTAAACAAGCCGGCAGAATAGTTGGCAAGCATTGGTGGATGAGTCTTATCAGACGCAGCGATGCGCTAAAGTCGGAAGGCCGCTGATCAGTATCAGGCGCCTATCTCACCGCTTTGACCTTTTGGCCTGCCCGCATCGGCCAATGCTCTGATTCCGTGCGGGCCGTTTTCAGATACTCTTCGATTTGGGCCACGATCTCAGGATGCGCAGCCGCCACATTATTGGTTTCTCCAAGGTCAGCGCTGAGGCGGTGCAGTTCAAGCGGCTGGCCTGGACCCGGTCGGACCGCTTTCCAATCTCCCATTCGCACGGCTTGTTTTGATCCGCCCTCATGAAACTCCCAATAAAGGAAATCGTGCGCCGTCTGTTCCTTCCCCAAAAGAGCAGGCAACATGGAAATGCCATCAAGGCGGGCCGGCGGTGTGGTCCCGGCGATTGCAGCCGCAGTCGGCAAGAAATCCCAGAAAGCCCAGATTTGATCGCTGACCAGGCCAGCTTTGATTTTGCCCGGCCAGCGCACCATCATGAGGACGCGGATTCCGCCTTCGTAAAGATCGCGCTTGATGCCCCGCAGCGAACCGGAACTATCGAAAAAGCCGGGGGAATTGCCTCCCTCCTTGTGCGGGCCGTTGTCGCTGGAAAAGAAGACAATGGTGTTCTCGTCGATTTTCAAATCTTTCAATTTGGCCGCCAGCTTGCCGATGTCGGCATCGAGGCGGGTGATCATGGCGGCCTTGTTTTTTTCGGGTTGCGGCCAGGTTTCATCCGCATACGGCGCGTCGCTGGGCACTTCCATCCCTTTGTCTCTGGCCTCATTATTGGCGTGGGGAATGGTGTAGGCCAGATAGAGGAAAAATGGCCGGCTCGCATTCCGGTCGAGGAAGCTCAGGGCTTCGGCGGTAAACAGGTCGTGGCTATATTCAATGTACCGGCTGGCCACGCCACCGCCGTTGCTGTCCATGTTCGGCACCTCATTTGGCAAAGGCACCTTCTCGTCGTTGCGCCAGAGGAACGTGGGGTAATAGTTGTGGGCGTGATGCTGATTGAGGTAGCCGAAAAAGTAATCAAACCCCTGCCGGTTGGGCACACCGGTGGAACCCGCTTCGCCAAGGCCCCATTTGCCGATCAAGGCCGTCCGGTATCCGGCCGCTTGCAGCACTTCTGCCACCGTGACGTCGCCAGGCTCCAATGGAACATTGGCATTGCCGCGAATGCGCGTATGGCCGGTGTGCTGGCCGGTCATCAGGGCGGACCGGGAAGGCGCGCAGACGGTGCTGCCGGCATAACAACTGCGAAAGCGGATGCCCTCGGCCGCCATTCTATCGAGCTGTGGAGTCTTGATTCTCTTTTGTCCGTAACAGCCGAGATCGCCGTAGCCGAGATCGTCCGCCAGGATGAAGATGATGTTCGGTTTCGGAATGGCGGAAAGAGGCAGGCCCGGCGCCGGCTGTGCAACGCCGGTTAGACGACAGGCGAGGGTAAGGAGCACCGCAGTGATAGCAAATCGTTTCATGGCACGACGTTTTTACGCGTACGTTGATTGCCTGCCAATCACAAATCAGACGTCGTTCCACCGCGCCAGCCGGCTCTCGAGTTGGTCGAGATGAGACGCTTCCGGAAGAATATTGGGAATGTCCTGCAATAATTGCTCGCAGCTTGGGATGGTTCCCCAGGCCGTAACCGTAAAAACTTCACAAAGGCGCGGACCGGAAATGCGCAGCTCCCGGTTCCGCCGTTCAAACCGTTTGCGCAACGCGACGCTCCATTCTGCCAGCGATTTGGATGCGGTCATATCGTGCCGGCCCACCCAAGGCAGCCATTCGGAAATCTGGGACTGATGGCAGTAGGACATCTCGCAGATTCTTGGGAACACCTCTTCGACATCAACGGCGAAATCGTAGGCATTGGTCCCAGCCATGTAACCGTCGTACACGTTGATGATCACCGGCACCCGGCACGGAATGGCCAGCGTTTCATCCGCCGGATATTCCGGCGTGAAAGCATGCGGCACATTGATCATGTAAGCAATTTTCCGCACCGCTTCGGCTACGACCGCATGATCGATGTGAATCCCGGCCAACGGATCCGAGGCGACGGGCGGACAAAAGAGGTAATCCGGTTCAAACTCCCGAATCGATTTCCAAAGTGCCGCCAGAAAATCAGGCGCGACCGTTAACGCGGCCTCGCGGGGGACGCTGCCATCGCGCAAGCGCAACAGATCGAACTCGTATCCGCCAAGGCGCGCAGAAGCCTCCTGTTCTTGCAGCCGAATCCGGCCGGTCTCCTCGCGCGAGCGGCAATGATGCCCCGCTTTGCCGTCGGTGCAGATGAGGACGCGAGCCTTCAGATTGCTGCCCGGCTTCCGCTTCCATAATTCAAAAGTCCCGGAGGCAACAAACTCGTAATCGTCAAAATGGGCATGAATGAAAAGAACTTTCATAGCTTTGTTTCACGGCTGGCGCGCAGCAAACCACAGCGCCTTGTTGGTGGCAAATACTTAGCGTGGCAGAGCCGCAGTCAAAAGCTGGTCGGGCGAGACTCGGCGAGCCGTGGCTTCTTGGCAGACGGGATTCCACGGCTGACATCAGCTGACATCAGCTTGCCTATGCCGTGGAATCCTATACGATGCTTCCGATTTCAGGTTAAGGTAACATGACGCTCCGGCATTCCATATCGCTCCTCTTTTTGGCGGGCGCATGCGCCTCGGGAGCATCTTTCACAGTTTTCGCCGTCGAGGCCGGGCCTGCCGAAGGAGCCGAGGCCGCGGCGCTCTCGCATCACCACCAGACGCGGACGCCCGACGACGGCCCACGGACCATTGACCACGGACCACTGACCGCGGACTCGTATCACCGCCAGACGTGGACGCCCGACGA
>CAYIIH010000470.1:0-5223 GCA_964363225.1 uncultured Verrucomicrobiota bacterium
GCCACGCCAATACACTACTGGTTGTGGCAGGTGGAGTCAACAGGATACCCACATTGAACTAATCCCGTCAATAAAAATTTTTGGCCGAATTGTTTGGACGGCAGATGCCTCAGCGCAGCAGAGCCGCAGCCAAAAGCTGGTAGGGGCGAGACTCCGTCGAGCCGTGATTTATCTTAGTCAATTCCGCGGCTCGACGGAGCCTCGCCTACCACCATTGGCCTGCGGCTGCGCTGAAAGGTGAGGTATGGCGCCAATAACGTTGCTGTTTGCGATTGTTTCACGCACAACCTTGTGGGCGGAGTTGTCTGGAACCGGGGGCACTTTCCAAGCTTGACCGGTCACTTTTTCCCAACCATCTTCGCCGCGTGTTAAGAAAACTCTCCTGGCTCTTGCTGACGTGGGCTTGGGTCGTGGCCGTGCAATGTGCCGAACCTGAGAAATCCGTCATTCAAATCACGACCTTCAGCCAGCAGCCGATCTGGGACGCCGGCTGGCGGTCTGACGCGGTCCGCAAAGCGTCTGGCTCCGGATTTGTGATTCGGGGCAAACGCATCATGACGAATGCGCACGTGGTCAGTTGGGCGCGGCAGATTCTCGTGCGGCGTTACCAGGACCCGCGTCCGTATGCGGCCCGCGTGCGTTTCATCGCGCACGATTGTGACCTGGCCTTGCTGGAGGTTGAAAGCGACAGCTTCTTTAACGGCCTGGAACCGCTCGATGTCGGGGAGTTGCCGAAAGTCCGATCGACGGTGATCACGTATGGGTATCCGGCGGGCGGCGAGCAAATCTCCTACACTCGAGGCGTCGTCTCGCGCATCGAATTGCAGTCCTATACTCATATTGGCAACCGCGGTTATCTCGCCGCCCAAACCGATGCCGCCATCAATCCAGGCAATAGCGGCGGCCCGGTCATCCAGGAAGACAAAGTGGTGGGGGTCGCTTTTCAGGGCATTCCCGGCCTGGAAAACACGGGATTCTTTATCCCGCCGCCGCTGATCCAGCATTTTTTCAAAGACATCGAAGACGGCACCTATGATGGTTTCCCGCAGGCGGGACTGCGCATCGTCGCTCTGCAAAACCCGGCCTATCGCCTTCGGCTGAAGCTGCCGGACAACGATCTGGGCGTGAGAGTGGATTACATTTATCCCGGTGTGCCAAAAACGAAGGAATTGATGCAGGAGGATGATGTGCTGCTGCAAGTCGGGCCTTATGCCGTGGGCAGCGACGGCACCATTCTTTATCAGGGAAACCGGGTATTCGTGGGCGCGGCTTTCAGCGAGGCGCAAAATGGCGGGCTGGTTCCTGTCAGACTGTGGCGGCAGGGCCAGCAAATGGATGTCTCGCTGCCCGTCTATGTCTATCGTGAGGACCGCGCCGAGGGAAATCAGTACGATGTCTTGCCGCGCTATTATGTTTATGGAGGATTGGTCTTCACGCCGTTGAACCGGGATTACCTCCGGACGCTCGGCCAGAATTGGTTCGATGCGGCCGGTCCGGAGCTGATATATGAACTCTTCTACCGGCGCCAGGAAGCGCCTCAAACGGCCCGGCCCGAGCCCATCGTTTTGGCCTCGGTGCTGTCTCATGCCGTCAATGCGAATTTGGCGGTGCAAGGCCGGACCTTGGTGGACAAGATCAACGGCGTCCGCATCGAGAAGCTGGAGGATGTGATCCGCGCTTTTGAATCGTCGCCGCCGCAAAACCAGGACGTGATCGAGTTTCTGCCGGATCACACGCTGGAGTGCCTGGATCGCGCCGCGGTCAAGCAGGCCAACGCCGAAATCCTGAAGACCTACGGCATTCCGAAGGACCGACGCTTATGAAAACGTTTTGTGCATTGTTGGGAGCACTGGTCTTTGGGTTCCTGGCCGGAGAAGCGGGCGCGGCTCAGAGCCGCTCGCCTTGGGAACACTCCGTCGTGACGCTCGAAGTCACGCGCAAGCAGTATGATTACCTTCAGCCCTGGACCAAGCGCGTCGCTCATGTCCAAAAAACTGGCACCGTCATTGGGCCGCGCGAAATTCTGACCACGGCGGACTCCATGGCCGATCAGACCATGATCCGCTTGCAGAAGGGCGGACGCGGGAAATGGTGGCCCGGCGAACTGCGCTGGATCGATTACCATGCCAACCTCGCCGTGGTCAGCGCCGCCGAGGCCGCGTTCTGGAAGGATTTAAGACCGGTGCCCCTGGCGGCCTCGGTCCCTGGCAAAGGCAGCGTGCAGTTGATTCGCTGGCGGAATGGCAACCTGGAAATCCGCAAGACGGAGATCAATCGCCTGATTGTCAAAGGCGGCAAACTGAGTTTTCTTGAACATTTGCATTTGGAGATCGATTCTGAAATCAACGGCACCGGCTGGGCTGAGGCCATTGTTTCCGGTTCCAAGCTGATCGGCATGGTCAGCTCCAAAGAGGAACATGGATGCACCGTTTTGCCCTCTTCCTTTATTCGATCCTGCCTGGAAGCTCGAAAAACAGAACCGTACCGCGGCCTCGGTTACTTTGACTTCGTCTGGCAACGGGCAGAAAACCCGGCCACGTTAAAACACCTGAAACTTGTAGGCGAACCGCGCGGGGTCATCGTCATCGACAGTCGCGCCAAGCCCAGCCAAGCGCAGGTGTTGAAGCGGCACGATATCATTTTGCAGATCGACGGCTTCGATATCGATACGCAAGGGGATTACAAGGATCCGGCCCATGGAAATCTTCTGCTGGAGAACTTGGCGACACGAAACAAGCGGGCGGGCGACAAGATTCACATCAAAATCTGGCGTGACGGGGCCGGCCAGGGGGTCCTTTATGAACTGCCGCCGGTGGAATACTCGGTGGACCTGGTGCCGGAAGCCGTTTTCGACCAGGAGCCGGAATATCTGCTCATGGGCGGACTTTTGTTTCAGCCGTTGACGGAGCCTTATCTGCAAAGCTGGGGCAACGATTGGCGGCGCAAAGCCCCTTTTCGTCTCTCGTATTACAAGCTGGAAAAGCCGGCTCCGGAAAAGCCGTCGCTGGTCGTGCTCTCGTTGGTCCTGCCGGATGCCCACAATCTGGGCTACCAGGATTCCCGCTACCTGGTGGTGAACAAGCTCAATGGGCGCAGAGTCACGCGCCTGGCGGATTTGCTGGAGGCCATCAAGCATCCGGTCGAGGGCTTTCATATTCTCGAGTTTCGAGATGGCGATTCGATGCAAAGAATGGTCTTGGATGCCGGCGAAACCGAAGCAGCCACACGCCGCGTGCTGCAGCGCTACGGCATCGAAAAAGACCATGTCATTGCCTCGCCGCCTTTGGTTCTCAAGGCGGGCGTGGCCTCCAACGGGAAATGAGCGACCGGCAGCCTGGTGAGGGGGATGTGCAAACGGGATTTCGATTGCCAGAGGATGTTTCGCGCCTAATCTAACACTCCAAACATGCGCACCTTGACCATTACCTTGCTTGCGGCGGCGAGCTGTGTCATCCCCCTCCTGGCCCAACCGAGCTGGCCCCAATTTCGAGGCCCGAACGGCCTGGGAATCGCGCCGCAGGGAAATCCGCCCATCCATTTCGGAGCCTCCACAAACCTGCTTTGGAAAACCGCGCTGCCGTCCGGCCACTCATCACCTTGCATTTGGGGGGACCGGATTTTTCTGACGAGCCTGGAAAAGGACCAACTGGAAACCTTATGCCTCGATCGCCGCACGGGGCGGCTCTTATGGCGGCGAGCCGCGCCAGCGGAGAGAATTGAGCCAACGCATCGCCTCGGCAATCCCGCTTCCTCTACGCCCACGACTGATGGCGACCGCGTCTATGTCCATTTTGGTTCCTTCGGGATGCTCTGCTATGACTTCGATGGGAAGGAACAATGGCGGAAGCCGTTGCCGTTCCCCGTCATTGAATACGGCAGCAGCGCCTCGCCCATCCTGGCCGGCGATCTGGTCGTGATCGTTTGCGACCAGGATATCCATTCCTACCTGCTCGCGCTCGATAGGGCCACCGGGCAAACCGTCTGGAAAGTGGAGCGGCCGGAGTTTCCCCGCGGGTTCGGCACCCCGCTTCTCTGGCGCCATGATGCCATCGAGGAAATCGTGGTGCCCGGCACGCTCTGGCTTAAGTCCTACAATGTCAAAGATGGCGGCGAGCGCTGGAAAGTGCATGGACTGGCCCGAGTGTTCTGCACCTCGCCCGTGGCCGGTGACGGCCTCCTGTTTGTGGCCGCCTGGGCGCCGGGCGGCGATGCCGCCAGCCGCATTACCATGCCGGCCTTTGAGTCCTTTGCCGGTGAGAATGATAAGAACAAGGATGCCAGGTTCACCAAAGACGAAGTGCCGCCGGGGCCTTTTCTGGAGCGCTTCTCGCAAATCGACGCCAACAAGGACCAGGTCATCACCCCGGAAGAATGGAAGTCCATGGTGGACATCTTTGCGCGGGTGGAGAACTGTGCGGTGGCTGTTCGTCCTGGCGGTCGCGGCGACATCTCTGACACGCACGTGGTTTGGAAACAAACCCGCGGGCTGCCGTATGTGCCCTCGCCGCTGTTTTACGAAGGCAGAATTTTTCTCGTCAAGAACGGCGGATTGGCCTCCTGTTTCGACGCCAAGACCGGGAAGCCGTTTTATCTCGAAGAACGATTGGGAGCGCTCGGCGATTACTACGCCTCCCCGGTGGCCGCAAACGGAAGGATTTACTCTGCCTCCCAGAATGGCGTGGTCGTGGTGTTCAATGCCGGCGAGACGCTGGATGTTCTGGCGCGGAATGAACTGGGCGAACCCGTCATGGCCACGCCCGCGATTGTCGATGAGAGTTTATACATTCGCACAGCCGGACACCTCTACGCTTTCGGCGCCGGAGAATAGATTCAGACGAGCTTCCCTCGGTGGCAGGCCGGATGAACCCATTTTAGAGGTGGCTGGCGCGAAAAGGCTGCTGTTGTTTAGCCGGGGCGCCGCGGGGCAGGTCACTGAGCCAAGCCGGAGAAAGAGCCGATAGCGCCTTGGGATTGGACCAATCCCTGGCCCAAAGGATCAGCTCATTATAGAGGTCCGATTGGCTGGCCTCAGCCAATTCGATCCCTTCTAAAGTTTCTTCCCAAATCAGGCCGAAGCATTCTTCCACCGAAAATCCTTTTCTCACGCACCGTGACAGGGCGTGTTTGAATCGCACGCGAAATTTCATCATCGCGCGCTCGCTCTTGGCAGGTTCATTCTCTTCCCTGCCGGGAAAGGGAAATCCCTTTTCAAATGAAGATTTC
>CAYIIH010000471.1:0-5204 GCA_964363225.1 uncultured Verrucomicrobiota bacterium
GCCCCCGACCTCTTCAAGGGCTAAAAAGTAGTCAGCGGGTTTTTCAGCAGAATCATCACTAAGAATTTATGAACAGCCAGAATGAGCAACTGCCCAACCCTCATCCGGGAGAGACCCTCCTGGAAGACTTCATGAAGCCGCTCAAGCTTACGGTTAACCGACTCGCCCGGGAACTGGGGGTTCATCCCAATACGGTTGGAGGGATAGTTCGTGGCCGGCGATCAGGTACGCCCGCCACCGCCTTGCATCTGGCTCGGTCCAGGACTTCCTGGGCCTGTCCGATGCGGACATGGAATTCATCGAGACCCGCCGGGCGCTGGCCCGTCAGGTGCGCGCGCTGCGGCAGGAGCGAGGACTCACGCAGACGGCCCTGGCCGCGCGCTTGAAAACCAGTCCGGCCCGGGTTGCGAGAATGGAAGCCGCGGATGCCACGGTGTCCACTGACCTGTTGCTGCAACCTCTGTTCCGCCTGGGCATGAAGCGCGGCCAACTGGCCAAGGCATTGTGAGCGGGATTTCGTCTTGAAACCGCTACACGGTTTCGCCGGACCAACGGCCCGTTGATTGGCCGCCGGGGGTTACTCGCTCTTTTCGGTGGTGACGGCTGGCGTTTCCTGCCTCCTCGCGGAGCGACCATGCGTCTTGCACTCACCGGCAAGCTGCTCTACAACGAATACGATTCATGAGTGATGCCACGTCCTCCACCGGCGCAGCAGGCGGGTTTGATTTCACCGCCACGCACTGGACGACGGTGCTTGCGGCGGGCGAGGAAGATTCACCGCAGGCGGACGCGGCGTTGGAAAAGCTTTGCCGGGCCTATTGGTATCCGCTGTACGCCTGCATCCGGCGGCGCGGGTTTTCGCCGGCGGACGCCGAAGACCTGACGCAGTCGTTCTTGGCCAGCCTGCTCCGCCGGCGCTCGCTGCGGTCGGTGGCCAGGGAGAAAGGCCGTTTTCGTTCATTTTTGCTCGCGGCGCTGAGCCACTTTCTGGCCGACGAATGGGACAAGGCGCGCGCCCTGAAGCGCGGTGGCGGCCAGGTTATTATCTCCCTGGATGAGCCCGATGCCGATGGGCGTTACCAAGCCGAGCCGGCTGCTCCCGTCTCGGCGGACCAATTGTTTGATCGCCGCTGGGCCTTGACCGTGCTGGAAAGGGCGATGGCCCGTCTGCGCCAGGAACAGGCCGGCCAGCCGAAGCATTTTGCCGTGCTGCAAAAATTCCTGAGCGAAATGGCCTCGGCGGGGGCGTATGAGGCGGCGGGCGCGGAATTGGACCTGGCCCCGGGCGCGGTGCGCGTGGCGGTGCACCGGCTGCGGCAGCGCTATCGTGAATTGGCGCGCGCGGAGATAGCCGGCACGGTGAGTTCGCTTTCCGAGGTCGAAGACGAGTTGAGCCTCCTGCTGCAAGCCATTCGCGGCTGAGACGAAAAATATCTTGTAACGCGGCGGCGTGGATTCCTCTGAACAGGGGTAAGAAAGCAAAATTATGACGCCGACTGACTCCAAACCCTTTCGTGCCTGCCCCAAGTGTGGCGCGGCCATCGCCGCCACCGCCTTGGACGGGCTTTGCCCAAACTGCCTGGTGCTGGTCACGTTTGACCAGGAGAGCGCGTGCATGGTGGCGACGCCCGCCCCGCCCGCCGCCGAGGCCGCCGGAAGGCAGACGCCACCCAAGCCGCTGCTTTCCTCGACCCTCCGCTACTTCGGCGATTACGAGTTGCTGGAGGAAATCGCGCGCGGCGGCATGGGTGTCGTCTATAAGGCGCGCCAAGCCAGCCTGAACCGCATTGTCGCGGTGAAGATGATCCTGGGAGGCCAGCTTGCCAGCGAAACGGACATCCAGCGCTTCCTCACCGAAGCCGAAGCGGCGGCCAACTTGCAGCACCCGCACATCGTGGCCATTCACGAAATCGGCGAGCACGAGGGGCGGCACTACTTTTCGATGGATTATGTGGAGGGCAAGAACCTAGCCGACTACGCCAAAGACAATCTGTTGCCCGCCGCCCGCGCGGCGCAACTCGTCAAGACCATCGCCGAAGCCATTCACTTCGCGCACCAGCGCGGCACGCTGCATCGGGATTTGAAGCCGCAGAATGTCCTGATCGACGCCGCGGGCCAGCCGCGGATCACGGATTTTGGATTGGCCAAGCTGACCAGGACGGACAGTTCTCTGACTCGGGAAGGCGCGGTGATGGGCAGCCCCAGTTACATGTCGCCAGAGCAGGCGGCGGGCAAGAACGACCTGGTGGGGCCGTCGAGCGACGTGTATTCCATCGGCGCAATGCTTTATCACGTCCTCACGGGCGAGGCACCGTTCAAAGGCGAGACACCGCTGGGCACGTTGCGGAAAGTGATGGAGGAGGAGCCCGCCGCGCCGTCGAAGCTGAATCCCAAGACGCCACCGGACCTGGAGACGATTTGCCTGAAATGTTTGGAAAAGAAACCCGAACGGCGGTATGCGACCGCCCGCGCCCTGGCCGAGGAGTTGGGCCGTTTTCTCAACCACGAGCCCATCCTCGCCAATCCCGCCAGTGCCGCTCGCAAAGCCGCGTCCTGGTGCCGCCAGCATCCGTGGGCTATTACCGGTATGGCGGCGTTGCTCGTGATGGGATTGATGGGACTGGCTTTTGGATTGTGGCAGCAAACCCAATTCCTCGCCTGGCAGCACAAGCATCCCGAGACGCATTTGACGTCTGAAACAGTAATGGATTTGAATGCGAGAATTGGCAAGGCCAGCGTCTTCCTGATTCCTCTGGCGGTGTTCTTCTATTCGCGGCTGCAATCACGTCGCCGCCTGCCGGAGAAGACCCGTCGTAACGCAATGTGGTTTGGCGTAATCAATGCGCTGTTGGGTGTCGGCATGACACTGGAGTTAATCCGCCGCGTCGTCTGGAGCCCGTGGACGACTGCCGTTCTGTTGAGCGTGGCCATCATGGCGTTTGTGATTTGCTGGTCGGGATTGATCCTGATCTGGACATACCTCCGGGAAAAGCAAGTGTTGCGGCTGGAAACAGATGCCCAGACCCGCTCCTTCAAGCTGGAAATGAATCCGATTCCGCTGCTGTTCGGATTCCCGATGGTCGGCTGGGTGGCCTCCTGGATTGGCGGCTGGCTGTTCGAAGGACGGCAGTTCCAAGCACCTCAGGGCAATTTTGCCGACCCAACGTACGTCTGGGAACAGGCGGCGTTCGAGAAGAGCCTTCTGATCATGTTTCCTTACTCCGCCACCCTGATCGCAATGTTGGTGCCCATGATTTTGGCCGCCTGCCGCTCACCGCGCGGAAGCTTTTGGCGGGAAACCAGTCCGTTGGCGATCGGAGTGTCTCTCTCCTTTCTCGCCATGGTGTTCTCCTGGATTCCGACGGAAATGGCAGCTTCAGCGCTGCTGCTCGGTCTGAGCCTCGGATGGTTGCTCTCCAAATTGACCAACTTGCGCAAGGCGGCCGTTCCAAAAGATGCCAGACCAGACGCCGCTGTCATCAATGAACAGGCCCTTTATCGGGCCTTTCCCAAGGTGGCCGCCTGCCTGGCGATCCTGGCTTGTGGCTATCCATTCCTGTTCGGCAAGATGAATGAATCGCTGTCGATGCTTGTAGGCAGGGCATTCGTCTATTTCCTGGTCCTCTCCATCCTGGCAGCGGTGTGCGGCACCGTCTCCGCCATCTGCAGTTCCTATGGACGCAAAGGATGGACGATCTTTTTCGGCATCGCTTTCTTCCTCTTTTTCGTTGGTTCCCCTAACAAATTCCCCCTATTCTCTCTGCTGAGATTGGCCAAGTGGCTGATCGAAGGCTGGGCCATCCTCGTGCCGACCTTAATCGCGGGCTTTGTGCTCTACCGGGCGGCACGCCAACCGGTTTCCGCATCTCCGAACGAAACTGCGCAACCACCAAAGCTCGATTGAACTTCACGCCGGCTTCCGCTACGCTCACGCCAGCTTGAGCGAACTGACTTTCATTCTTCAGTCCATTGATTCCGGCAATCCCCAAGCTGCCGAGGCACTCCTGCCGCTGGTCTATGACGCACTGCGTCGGCTGGCCCAGGCCAAGATGGCGCGCGAACCACCGGACAATGCCGGGCGTCAGCGGCGCTCGAGCCGATGGCTTCGTGGTTTCCATTGCCGCGTTGACGCATCGGTCCAACATTGCGATCCTGCGGGCATGGCAGTGGCCGTGAGTTATCCGCACATCATCAAGCCGCCCGGCGCGGCGGCTCTTTTGCCTGCTTGCCTGAGCCTGATTACAAGCGTAGTGTTCTCGCCATGACTTTGACCTTGGAATTGTCGGAATTGCGCAGCACCAACGAAGAAGCACTCGAACAACTCAGCCACACGACGGAAGAACAGTTCGACGTGCAACTGGTGGAGATGGAAAACTTTCTTCTCTCGATCTACCGCTTCGCCGTTCTGGCGGTTCGCCGCGAGCAGGAAATGGCGCGCGCGGCCGCCGTCTGGCGTGAAACTCTCGATGTGATTGACCGCGCCGCCAAACGCGTTCAGAGCCTGGCCGCGAAACATTCCGGCGTTCATCCTTCGCTGGATCGCATCCTGGAGATTCGCCATGCCGCGTCCGAGATGCTGGCGCTCTACGCATGATTCCTTCGGAGGAACTGTCCCGGCTGGCTGCGCTCTACGACCGATTCGCCAACCACCTCGACCCTTTGAGCGCCGGCTGGAAACGTTCCCGTCAGGAATATCTTGATGCACTGGCGGACCTTCATGAGCGGTATGGCTCGGGAGTTTCGTTCGAGGAATTCCGTCGTGAAGCGCAGCGTGCGTGCTTTCTCTGGCTGCGGGCACAGGATAGACCGACGTCTCCGCCACCGAAGGCTCGATGCATGAGGCGGTGGGACATCTATCAGCCGGAAGTTGATCGAGTGTTTTCGGTTGCGAACATACTGAACACACCATTTCCCGCCGCCAACACACGACCACAGCCCGATTGAACTTCACGCCGGCTTGCGTTACGCTCACGCCAGCTTGAGCGAACTGACTCTCATTCTTCAGTCCATTGATTCCGGCCATCCCGAAGCGGCCGAGGCCCTCCTGCCGCTGGTCTATGACGAACTGCGCCGGCTGGCCCAGGCCAAGATGGCGCGCGAACGACCGGGACAAACCCTTCAACCCACCGCGCTCGTCCACGAAGCCTGGCTTAGTGCTCTGGCTCATAAGTTCGATGACGTATTTCGGGATTTAGGCAGCCAAG
>CAYIIH010000472.1:0-5188 GCA_964363225.1 uncultured Verrucomicrobiota bacterium
CCGCTTTTCGGTGCCGGAAAACCCTTCCGAGATCGGAATCGCTCAATTTGGGTACTATTTGGATGAATTCACGTTTCGCTTTAATCGCCGAAAGTCTGGCTCACGCGGTCAGTTGTTTTACCGGTTGTTGGAACAAGCGGTGCAGGTAGATCCTCAACCAGACAAAAGCATGGTTGGTGGCAAGGACTTTTTGAACTCCAGGACTTTTTGAACTCCCAATAACAACCTGTAGTGTGAGGTGGAGTCAATAGGATACCCAGATTTCTTTAAACGCTGATATGTGTTTAAGTAAATCGCTATCCTTGCCGATAGAAGAGATTTGAGACTTCAGTTGCCGAGTAGAGCAGCAGAATGTAGCCGTCAATCACTCAACCGAACAATGAATAAGATTTTAGATATGACTCTCATCAAGAATGGGTGGCTCTGGGCCGCTGGCTTGGCGGTTACGACCTTGGCTCTGCCGATGTCTCTCGCCAAGGAAGTTGCGCAGTTCGAAACCTTCTCCAACGTCAACATGGCCAGCGCAGGGATTGGCGGCTTGCGCCGAGTGGGTAGCGGAACCATTCAGCTTGCCGGTGTGTCAGGCACAGTGACCAAGGCTTTGCTTTATTGGCATGGCCCCATCAGCACTCTGGTCGAGATTCCTACTGGCACCGTGTTGCTGAACGGGAATCCCGTGACGGGCACCAGTCTCGGCCTTTCCTCGGCTAACTGCTGGCCGGGGTATTCATACAGCGAGGCATTCCGTGCTGATGTAACTCAATACGTTCCAGGCAACGGCAGCTACGCGGTGAGTGATTTCAACCCGTTGGCGAACGATGTGAATGGAGCCTCTCTGATTGTTTTCTTTAACGACGGCAATGACTCCAACAATCGGGACTACGTCGTGTTCGACGGCAACGATTCCAACAATGTGAACGGTATTGACGCTGACGGTTGGAATGCAGGTTTTCCCAGCATCAACTATGTTCCCGGCAATACGGTCAGCTTGCACCTGCATGTTTCTGACGGCCAGATTTTTGAGGATGCAGCGCTGATTCTGAATGGAGCGACACTCGTGCCGGCACCGGCTGTTTTTTCCGGTGATTCCGTGCCGATCGTTGGAGGCGGGACAGGCCCGTTTCAGAACGGCGGGCTGTGGGACATTCGCACATTCGAGCTTTCCAGCTTCCTTTCTGAAGGGCCTAATCAGATGATTCTGTTCACTGGACAAAGCGACGATTGTTTTAGTTTGGTAGTGGGAATGCTGGATTTGCCCGTGGGAGCAACCTCACCCCCGCCGCCGCCCGGCAACCGCCCGGCAACCGTGGATTGTCCGAACCCTGCCACGGTAGAATGGGCATCACCCTCCGGCACTTTAGTCACCTTAACAGCCACCGTGCATGACTTGGACGGCGACGCATTAAAGGTGACTTGGAAGGTTAATGGGGTTCAGGTGCAGATTCATGACATTCCTGCTGGGAATCCCCCGACCTCGGCCAGCGTTTCTCTGCCCCATACTTTTACGGCGGATAACAACCTCATCAACGTGACGGTTACCGACCTCAATTCTCCCCCTGAGACGTGTGCAGTGGGCGTAACGTTCGTGGACACAACGCCGCCCACCGTTGATTGTGGTGCTCCTATAACAGTCGAGGCTAACCAAAGTGGCGAAGCAGTCGTTCCTGATTTCAAAGGCCAGTTAACGATGTCGGACAACCGCACGCCGACTGGTTCCTTGATCGTAACTCAGGAGCCGCTTCCCGGAACTTCAGTGGGTGTTGGAAATCACACTGTCACCGTCACCGTGGCGGATACCGAAGGAAATAGCAGGTCCTGCTATACTCTATTGACGGTTACACCTGCCGCTCCCAGTCCCGACCCTGTCTCTGTTGATTGCGGTGTTGGCGGTCCGATGCTCTGGCCACCGAATCACAAGTTGGTCAACGTCGGCTTCACAGCTACCGCTATTAATGCCGTGGGGCCGGTCCAAATTCAGGTCTTTAGCGACGAGGATGACGTCCCTGCGTTAGGTCGGGATGACAGGGAATGACGATGATGATGATGCCGACGATGAGCGTGATGATGATCGGGAATGCAAGCTGTGGAGAGAATACAAGAATTGGGAAGAATGCAAGAAGTCGGGAGATTACACGAAGTGGGAAGCCAGCAAAAAGTCGGAAGATAATAAGAAGTGGAATGCATATAAGAAATTGGGAGAGTACGCGAAGTGGCAGGAGTACAAGAAGGATAAAGAATGTGAGGCGTCGGACAAATCCAGGAAGTCAGGAAGGAATCAGGACAAAGATGATGATGACGATGACGAGCGAAGCGGGCGCAAGAACGAGAATGATTCTGACAACAATGGCGATTGCAGCAACTTCTCACCCGATGCCAAAGACCTTGGCGCTGGCACTTTGAGGCTGCGCTCAGAACGGTTGGGGACCCAGGATGGACGCGTCTATCTGATTGTCACCTCAGCCGTTGGCGCCACAGGCGACACGGCCACTTGCCTGACAACCGTGGTTGTTCCTCACGACCAAAGCCAGGCATCCAAGAATAGCGTCAACGCGCAAGCGTCAGCCGCTCAAGCTTACTATTTGGCCAACGGAACGCCGCCGCCCGGGTATTCGGTCGTGGGCGATGGCCCCGTCATTGGTCCCAAGCAGTAGCAAGACTGCCCGACAAATCCCCTTTAAAGCGCAGCATCCGGCTTGGCCCGGTTGCTGCCTTCTTTTTGAATTCAGGAGCGGCAGGAGTCCGCCGGTTAAACATCAATGATGGGGCCTCCGCCTTGGTCCTTCGGAGAGGGGGGCGGCGGCTTTTTGCCGTGGCTGACTCGCACTTTGAACCTGCCAGCCCCGGTCAAGGCATTCAGGAGCAGGGAGACCAAGCTGATGACCAAGGCGCCTTTGAAGGCCACCCAAAAGGTGTCCACGTAAAAGTGCGGGCGCAACAGGAAGCTGACCAGCCAAAGGACCAGCGCGTTGATGACAAAAGTGAACAGCCCCAGCGTAAAGAGCAACAAGGGCAGCGAGACCAGCAGCATGACTGGCCGCACAAATGCGTTCAGCAGGCCGAGCACGAGGCTCGAGACCACCAGGCTGGTGGGCGTGTCGTAGTGAATGCCTGACACCACTTTCGTCGCCACCAACACCGCCAGCGTGGTAATCAGCCAACGCTGAACAAAAGGTTTCAGATTCGATTTGGCAGGGGTGTCGGCGGGCATAGGTTACGCGGCCGGGCCGGGCCGGGCAGGCATCTGCTTGTGCAGGCTTTCCAGCCATTTGACTTGAATGGGAAACAGGTGCTGGCGCTCAATCCGGTCGCTCATGCGCCAGGCTTGATCATACTCGTGCAGATTGTAGAAAACCTCGAAGAGCGCGAGGTAATAGGAGGCGGATTCCGCGGGTGTCAGCCGGTTCGCATTGATGTTGGCCAGCAGCGTTCGCGCCTCCCGGGTGCGCTGGTTCAGGAGCAGAGCCATGCTATGATTGATCACGGAGGCGAGCGAGTTGGGGTAAGCCGAGACCAGTTGCAGGGTCAGTTTGACGGCTTCTTCGGGCCGGGTCCGGTTGAGCAACAGCGCCGCCGCGTATCGGTTCAAATAAGTGATGTCCAACGGCTTGAGTTCATAGGTTCGGGTTGAAGCCTTCAGCACCCAAGGGGCGTCTTTCAATTCCAGGGCGGTGGTAAACGCAGCCCCCCAATACTCGAGGCTGTCTTTGAAATGCGCTTCCAAGGGCACAAGAATGTCGCGGGCGATAGCGGCGTATCCCAGTTTGGTCAAGTCTTCGGCTATGATCAGACCCAGGCTGCGGATTTGATACGTATGCTGGCCGGCTTTTCGGAAGGCGATTTCGGCGGTGGGAGCACGGCCCTCGCCCAACTCGGCCCTGCCTTCCAGATAGTAGCTGTAGCCTGCCAACGTATCTCGTACTCCGTCCTGCCGCCGGATTTCGGTCGCGACCGCGCGCAGTTCGGCCCAGCTTCGAGCTTCGATCACGATATTGGCGTAGGTCATCCAGACTTCGGGCGAATGGCCGAATCGCGAGGCGAAGCGCCTCAACACTTGCTTGGCATAGTCCGGCAGCCCCAAGCTGACGTAGATTTCGGCCAGGCGAACCGTTTCCGTTGCAGACGCCGGCACGTTGGGATAGGCCTGGGCCAGTTCAATGGCTTCGGCCTTTCGTCCGGCGGCGGTCAACAACCTCCAATACCCGACTTGATCGAGCAGCGTGTCCGCATGCCATTGCTCCAGGCGCTGCAAAGATTCGCCAAACCCGGTCGCATCGCCTAGCTGGGCTCGCACCACCAGATTGAGGCGATTGGCCAGAACGCGCAGTTCCGGATCCAGGAGCGCGGCGGACAAGCGCTTGCGCGCTGTGCCGGCCTCGGCCCCGGGACCCCAGCCGGCCAGGTAGGCCGCCCGGTAAAGCGACAGTTCCGCGTCATTCTCAGGGCCTCTCTTCCCCTGGTCCCAACGTTCGGCAAAGTCCTTCAGCCGTCCTTGATTGAACAAGGCTTTCAGGTAAGCCGCCTCCTGCCAGCTATTGAGCTGGCCGGCCAAAGGAGACAAGACCCGCAGCAGCAAATCGGAAAACCGGTGCTTTTCATAAAGCTTGATGGCCAACTCCAAATCCGTCTGGTTGGTCTGCGCCAGCCGCAGCAGCCAAAGGCTCTGTCCAATAGCGGAACTCAAATATCTCGGTTCCGGTTTTTCGCTGCGCAAAACGCCGTTGAGGAAGCTGCGGATGGATTCAGGATCGGCCGGGTTATTGGCGATGGCAGCCATCCAGGAGTAGCTGGCATCGTTGAGGCGTCCTGCGGCCGCCGCCTGGCGCGCGCTCCGTTTGAGCGACCAGGCTTGAGCCAGGTCGAGGCCGCTCACCTTGATTACCGGCATGAACCCGGTGGGGGAAGTGGTCCAAATCTTCGGCAGAAACAACGACAGAGAAATCCCCAGCAGCACCAGGCAAAAAAAGACCATCCGGAACCAGACTTTGAACAGAAGCATCCGGAGCAGAGGAGAGTAAATGAGCTTGCGTGAAAGCACTTTCTTCATTCGTCTTCGGCTCGGTATGTGCATGCCCGTCAACGTTTAAATAGTTGGCCGTGAATTGCCAGAATCAAATTTCACGCCGATCCGGCCGTCAGGGTGGATTCAAGCAAAGGAGCGCGGGCAGCTTGCCCGCGCGTTTTTCCGTTG
>CAYIIH010000473.1:0-5154 GCA_964363225.1 uncultured Verrucomicrobiota bacterium
CGCAGCGGGCGTTTCGCTTCCGGCCCTGGCGACGATGTCGCCCGGTTCACTGAGTCTATTTCGTTCGATTGGCGGCTTTGGCAGGAGGATATCCTCGGCTCGATTGTCCACGCCACCATGCTCCAAAAAATCGGGGTGCTGACCCTGTCCGAGTTGAAGGCCATCATCAACGGCTTGGAAGCGGTCGGCCATGAGATCGCCACCGGCCAGTTTCAATGGAAACCGGAATGGGAGGACGTGCATATGAACATCGAGGCGGCCTTGACCGAACGCGTGCCCGCCGGAGCCAAACTGCACACCGGCCGCTCTCGGAATGACCAGGTCGCGCTCGATCTGCGCTTGTGGCTGCGCGATGAGATTTTCGACCTGGCATCGGAAATTGCCTCGCTCCAAGACTCTCTGGTCGCACTCGCCTCCAAGAATTCAGCCGTCATCATTCCGGGCTACACTCACTTGCAGCGCGCGCAACCGGTTTATTTCGCGCATCATCTGCTGGCCTACGTGGAAATGCTGGAGCGCGATTATCAGCGTCTCAAGGATTGCTTTCGGCGGGTGAACGTCTGCCCGCTGGGGAGCGGGGCGATTGCGGGCACCACCTTGCCTTTGGACCGGGAGATGGTCGCGCAACTGCTCGGTTTCGTGGATGCCAAAGGCAAGCCGCGTTTGACGCAGAACTCGATGGATGCCGTAGGTGATCGCGATTTTGCGGTTGAATTCTGCAGCGTGGCGGCGCTGCTGGCGGCGCATCTCTCGCGGTTGGCCGAAGACGTGATACTCTGGTCGAGCGCCGAGTTTAATTTTGTCAGGATTTCCGACGCTTACACGACGGGCTCATCGCTCATGCCGCAAAAGAGAAACCCGGATGTGGCCGAGCTCGCGCGCGGCAAAGCGGGCCGTGTTTTCGGCAATTTGATGGCGCTGCTGACGCTGTTGAAGGGCTTGCCCATGGCCTACAACCGCGACTTGCAGGAGGACAAGGAACGGTTGTTTGACACGGCAGACACAGTTCGCGCCACCGTGCGGATTCTCGCCTCGATGTTCGGGCAGGTTGTCGTCAATGAAACCGCGTGCGCCAAGGCGGCGTCCGATCCGGCGCTGCTGGCCACGGACCTGGCGGATTATCTTGTGCGCAAAGGAAGGCCTTTCCGGCAGGCCCATCACGCGGTGGGAGCAGCGGTGGCTTTGGCCGAGAGGCTGGGCAAACCGCTCAATGAATTGAACGTGGCCGAATTTCAATCGGTCGATAAAAAGTTCTCTGAGGATTTGCACGGGCTTTTTGACCTCAAAGCAGCGCTGTCACACCGCCAGCTCCCCGGCGCTCCCAGTGGCCAAGAAGTGCAGAAGCAGCTCGCCCGCTGGAAGAAGATATTGGAAAGGAGAGGCTAGAGTCCTCCAGCGCCGCGAAGAAATGCGGCTGGCCAGCGCAAAGCGAAGCAAAAAAGACGACCTGTTGGTTTGAAAATCGTGATCAACGCCTGGTGTGCCTGACAATCTTCCGATCCCATTTCCCGTCTTTGCCGCCCTGCTCAGGGATGTCTCGCGCTCCTTTTATCTGACCTTGCGTGTCTTGCCGGGCAAGATCCGTTCCCAGATGGGCCTGGCTTACCTGCTGGCCCGAGCCACGGATACGATTGCCGACACAGAAATCATCGCTTTGGACCGGCGGTTGGCGGCTTTGGAGGTCTTGCGGCAAAGAATCCTGGGCACCACGCAGACTCCACTAGACTTTGGCGAATTAGCGCAGCAGCAAGGTTCGCCGGGAGAACGAATGCTCCTGGAACGAAGCGAGGAGATTCTGCGCGGCTTGGCCTCGTTTTCAGCGGCAGATCAGAAGCGGATTCGCGCCGTCCTGGAGATCATCACCGGCGGCCAGGAATTGGACCTCAACCGCTTTGGCGGCGCCTCGGAGCAACGGATTGTTCCTCTGAAAACGGACGCGGAGTTGGATGACTACACGTATCGCGTGGCGGGTTGTGTGGGGGAGTTTTGGACCAAAATGTGCCGGGCGCATCTGTTTCCAAAGGCGAGTCTTGACGATTCTAGTTTCCTGGCGAATGGCATCCGCTTTGGCAAGGGATTGCAGTTGATCAACATCCTGCGGGACGTGCCGGCTGATGTGCGGCGGGGCCGCTGCTATGTGCCGGAGGAACTTCTGGCCCGACATGGCTTGATTCTGACCGACTTGCTGAGCGCCTCCAATGAAGCGCGGTTTCGTCCGGCTTATGCCGTTCTGTTGCAGCGTGCCGAGGATCATCTGGAGGCCGGCTGGCTTTACACGAATATGTTGCCCCGTCGCTGCGCGCGCGTCCGGCTGGCCTGTGCCTGGGCCATCCTGATCGGCGTGAAGACATTGCAGAAGCTCCGGAGCAGCCCAGTGCTCGAAGCCAGACAACCGATCAAAATCAGCCGCGCCGAAGTGCGCCGGTTGGTCTGGCGCTCCGTCCTGTATTACCCAATCACACCGGCCTGGAAGAATCTATTCTATTCGGCCCGGCGGCCATCCCAGTCTTGAGACCTGGGAATTCACCCCGCGAATTCGAGACGCCAAGCCGCGTGTCCGCCGTAAGAACAGATGGCTGAGAGGACAGACAACCCTACAGGCTGCTGAGTTCAGCCGGGGCTTCAACACATGCGAAATGCTCCGTTTAGCGCCATCGGCAAGCATTTTGCTGTGGAGACCGGCGAATCAAGAACAGATTCAATGTTGTCAAACTTGAGATAATCTCAACAGGATCCCTTGACTTGAGAAGGGGTTTTGTGATGATGCGCACGCTGTTTTATGCCGAAGAAAAATTCGCCGCCAAAAGAATTAAGTCGCCACGAAAAGCGCGACTTGGATATTGAAATTGGCTTTATCGAGAGGGTCGTCCAGCGCGACCCCAAATACGTGGAAGCCTGGCAGGTCCTGGGCGATGATTACACCCGCCGGGGCCGCGTCGTGGAAGGCCTGCAAGTGGATGAGCGCCTGGCCCAGTTGCGCCCGGAGGATCCGCTGGTGCATTACAACCTGGCTTGCAGCTATTCAATGACGGGGCAATTCGAGCAGGCGGTGGATTCGTTGGAGCGGGCTTTGAATCTAGGTTATCGCGATTTCAAGTGGCTGGCCAGGGATCCCGATCTGGAGAACCTGCGACTGCATCAACTCTATCGCAAAATCCGCGCAAAATTGCGAACGCTCCGCATCAAAGTCCGATAGCCCGTCTATTTCACATGCCGATTGAAACAGATGCAGGCTGTAGCCGCATCCTTCAAGTTGTGCTCTTTCGTCTGGCCGGCGCGCGCGGGCGCAGCCTGAAGGTTTCCGCTGCAACGCTGCGCGTTTGCAGAATAGGCAGGCTGGGCGTTTTCTCACGGTTCAAATTCCAGTCCTTATGAACGTCACGGTCGGCCAGCGCCAGCGCCAATACCGCACCGTTTCTTATGATGCCTGCCGGAACGCTGTGTTGCTGATCGAACAACGGCTCCTGCCTCATCAATTCCAAATAGTCGCTGCCCGCACGTTCAAAGAAACGGCCCAAGCCATCACGGACATGGTGGTGCGGGGCGCGGGCGCCATCGGAGCCACGGCCGCCTACGGGCTGGCCCAGGGGGCCCGGACGTTTCGCAGCCGCGATGCAGCAAGATTTGCCGCCCACGTTGAGCAGGTTTACCAAACACTCAAAGCGGCCCGCCCAACGGCCGTCGATCCTGTTAACGCCATGGACCAGGTTCGCCGGCGCATGAGCGCCGCCCAGACGGTTCAGGAACAACAAACGCTCGCCCTGGCCGCGGCGGAGGCTTTTGCCGATGAAGATGTCGAGCATTGCCGGGCCATCGGCCGCCGTGGAGCGCCGCTGATCCGTGAGGGCATGAAAGTGCTGACGCACTGCAACGCGGGCTGGCTGGCCTTTGTCGATGTGGGGTCGGCCACGGCTCCGTTGTATGCCGCTCAGGCTCAAGGCCGGAGATTTCATGTCTTCTGTGGAGAAACCAGGCCGCGTTCCCAAGGCGCGACCTTGACCGCCTGGGAACTGGCCCAGCAAGGAATTCCCCATCGCATCATTGCCGACAATGCGGCCGGTCATTTCATGCAACGCGGCGAAGTGGATTTGGTGATTGTCGGCAGCGACCGGACGTTGGGCCGCACGGGCGAAGTGGCCAACAAAATCGGCACTTACACGAAAGCGGTCCTAGCCAAACGCCATGGCATTCCGTTTTATGTGGCCATTCCGCTGTCCACCATTGACTGGAATTTGAAATCGGGGTTTGCCATTCCGATTGAGGAACGGCATGAGGATGAAGTGCTGGGAGCCTGGGGAATCACCCAGGCAGGCCGGAGGGCCTATGTCCGCGTGGCGAATCCCTTGAGCGGCGCGCGCAACCCCGGATTCGACGTCACGCCAGCCGGGTTGATTACCGGCATCATCACGCCGGCCGGCATTTTCAAACCGAAAGAACTCTGGGCCCACCGGCGCGAGCTGGGGTGGGCCGGTTGACAATCTGCCTCCTTTCCCCGATTCCCAAAACTCTTGCCTGCTCCACATTCAACTCATTCAACCATTTAACGCATGTAACCATGTAACCATTCGGCCATTGGCGAAGTGGCCAATTTGGTTGCGACTATGTCCCGCTTTGCCTTTGATGTGCCCATGAAATCAATGACTGAATATCTCTGGTTCGAGGTGCCCCAGCGGCGCGGGTTTTTGAACATCACTTCGACCGTCGAGGACCTGGTCCACAAAAGCGGCGTGCAAGAAGGCCTTTGCCTGGTCAATGCCATGCACATCAGCGCCAGCGTCTATATCAACGACGCCGAAGACGGATTGCTGCACGATTACGAGGTGTGGCTGGAAAAGCTCGCCCCACACGCGCCGACGTCGCAATACGAGCATAACCGGACGGGCGAGGACAATGCCGACGCTCACCTCAAGCGCCAGATCATGGGGCGCGAGGTAGTGGTCGCCATCACCAAGGGGAAACTCGATTTCGGTCCGTGGGAGCAAATCTTCTACGGGGAATTCGATGGGCGGCGGCACAAACGGGTGCTCGTCAAAATCATTGGGGAGTGAGTGGAACGTGCGGTCAGAGCGCTGCTGACCGACGCGGACCGGTGAACCTGCAAACGGCAGTTCAAGCGAACCACGGATTTCACGGATCGCACGGATGGAAGGAGTT
>CAYIIH010000474.1:0-5153 GCA_964363225.1 uncultured Verrucomicrobiota bacterium
AGAAGCGCTTCCCCAGCCGGTGAACAACGCCGGAGAAGCTATACAGGTTTCCCAAACCTTCATGACCCCGCCACAGGCGGGTGAATTGCTGCTGTGTCGCAGGGCTTCCAGCCTGCGGACGCCGCCAATCCAAACTCGCTCTCTGACTTCGGACGCGCTGCCGATGGGAAATCGGCGATACAGCAGCAAACCACCCTCCTGTGGCGGGGTCATGAGCCAAGTAACTGTCGCGATTTCGACGATTTTGGAGAAAAGATCGAAAATGGAAGTCCTTCATGTTCCACAAGTTCGAGATGAGTTACTTGGAAACCTGCGCTACGTTCTGGCCGCTCGCCGCCACGGCGTGTTGATCGACTTTGTCAACGGGCCTGTAAATTTGCAGAGGCAGGCGCGAAGTCCAGAGTGCGTTTGGCGTTTGGGCAGCAGGCCCGAGGCCGCGTCATTGTTGTAGTGTTCCTTGCTCAAAGCCCGCCTCCTGACCGGTGTATCTGCCAATTGTTGGCATCCCCTGGCCGCAGTCACGGGGCGGGGACGGCCCGTCCCCATTCTTTCTCCAGCATTTGAAAAGCGACCTTGATGACGGGGAAGCCGAAGCCATCGCCTTGGCGATGGAATTACCGCAGGGCCCTTGACGAAGGTCGTGGTGACGCTCCAGTTGGCCAGGCTCGAGCTATCCCTTGTTCAGCAACGCCAGATGCTTGGTGAAATGCCGTTCCAGGAATTCCTGGTGCAAATCCGCGTGCCGGTGGAGCTGTTCCAGTAGGCCCTCCTTGAAATGCCGCCCCTGGGCGTCCGTGCCCGCCGTCAGCACCGAGCCGAAGGTGACATGGAGCAACTGGCGGCCCACCCGGTCGTCGAGATAACGTCCTTCATCCTGACGCCCGGTATAACGCGGCAAGGCCTCGATCTCGGCTGTCGTGGTCGAAATGTGATAGCTCTTGCGGTCGGTCTCGAACCGGCCGCGACAATACTCAGCGATCTCGGCGAACAGCTTCGGCGCCGTGCGCGCCACTACCCGGAGGGCTTCCAGATAACTGGTGCCGGCGGTTTTGACGTGCAGCAGGTCGCCGCAAACGCGCCCAATCACGGGATAAGCCGTGAATTTGTCGGAGCCGCTGTGCACGCTGATTTTGTACGGCCCGCAAAACTTCGCGATGGCCACATGCTCACGCAGGGAAGCCTCGAATCTGGCCAGGTCGCCCCGGAAATCAATGCCCTTTTCAAACTCGCCCACAAACCTGGGCGCCAGGCTGACCACGTTTGGAACCTGGCGCCGTTTCAACTCCAGGCCAAAAAAGAGATGCTCCAAGGGACTGGTGGCAGAATCCGTTTCATCGACCGACACTTCGATTTCAAACGGGCCTCCTACGGCCGCCTGCGCGATTTGCCGGCCCATCTCGGCCGCGTGCGCAATAGCGCGGGCATACTTCATGGTGGCGCGCTGCAACTGCTCGGTGGTGAATTGCAGAGTCAAATCATCCGCAACCTCGAAGCGCTGCTCCAAATAGTATTCTTTCCAGCCCGCCTCCGGAAAGATTCCGTCCTTCTCCATTTGGACGGCGCCCGCGGCCAGTTCCAGCGCCGGCATGTTGTCAGCGTGGTTGTTGACAAACTCGGAAGGGTCGATGGTGAAAAAGCAGAAACCGGCTGCGGCCGTTCGCCGGATGTCCTCGGGCGTTTTCAGGTGGTCGGCATCGGCTCCCCATGGTTCTGTGTAACCGGCTTTGGCCAAAGCGGACTGGGCCGCGCCCATGACCTCTTCCGGAGTGCGCTGGGTCCGGGCCATTTCACGGATGGATTGCTGGGCAAAGATCGGCGCAAAATCCGACTTCTTGGCGGCCGCTAAATGCCCGGGCGTGGCCAGCCCCAGGCGATCGCCAAAACCAAACGACTTCTTCAATCCCAGCAAGGACGGTTTCATCGGATTCATACTCGGCCAACGCTTCCAAAGGCCGGCGTAGCGGGCAAGCCTATTCTGAGGTTCGGGCGGACAGACCATGGTTTGACCTCGTTTCGTCGGCGGAGAGGCGGCGTCGGCGTTGGACGGTTGCGGACCTCCCCATACGGCGCAAAGGTGATCGGTTCAAAGTGCGATTGAGGCGGGAGACGACCCTGCCCATCAAGTGGATCGCCGCTCGGCTGCAAATGGGAACCTGGAAGAGCACGAAGAGCAAATTACATTATTATTGGATGCGAGCGCATGACAAAACGCCAATCACGCAGGCCAAAGCTATGGTTTGACCCTTTTCTTTTCTGGGTAGCACTTGGAAGCCCGTGGCCTGCGCACGGCGCTGGAGAATCTCCAAGTCCAGCCCAAGTTCACGGAACCGGTATGGGTCGGTAGAAGCGTTTGGGTCTGCCGAGCGAATCCATGTCGATCCATAACTGCCGCTCTTGCGTCAGTTTCACGGTGACCACCTTTGTCCATGGGCCAACATCCAAAGACCATGAGGCCTCAATGTCGTAGGTCTGCCCGACTTGCCCCATCACCCAGACGCCCGCAAGCATCTCGATCTCAAGGACCTTTACGGTCAGGACCGCCGGTAGGCTCGTGACACTTCCTGCTGCGCTGCTCACGACAACCCTGTACTCACCCGCATCGCTGGCTTGGAAGCCGGTGATCGTGAGCGTACTGCTCCTGGTTCCTGTGATGCGGCCGCTCTCAGCCAGGTTCACCCCGTCCTTGTGCCATTGGTAAGCCAACGGACCAGTGCCAACTGCCGTCACGCTGAGAATAACATTAGAGCCAAGCTTGTACGAGCCGCTTTCGGGTTGCCTTGTTATTATCGGGAGCTCAACCGGCAGGACATGATTGGAAAACTCCGAGGTGTTGGCAGCCTCGTCCGTAACTGTCACAGCGACTCGAGGGCCCGTAAAACCGCCAGGTTTGCTGAAGTTGAATTGTCCAGAAGCCTCGGCTATAACCGAGCCCTCAAAGTGCTGTCCCTCATAATCAGCGTCAGAAAAGATTTCGACAATGTAGGCGGGGCGTGTGACGCCAGCGACGCTATTGCTCGAGGCCGGTTGGATAACGGGCGCGCCCAGGTTGTTGTTGCCACCGTCCAGAAGCTTAATGGCTTGCCTGCCGTTACTGTGGATGGAGTTGCCGCTGATGCTGTTCCCGATTGTGTTAGCACCGGACACCTGAACGCCATCGCCCTTGTTGAAGGCTACAAGGTTGCCCTGGCCCGAGTTAGTGCCGCCAACTCGGTTGTGTTGTGCCCCATCAACAATGTACACGCCGCCGGAGGCGTTCCCAAGCGCAATGGTTCCGCTGGGGTCGGTCCCTATGCGGTTTCCGCTCACGCGGTTGCTCACTGAGCCAGTGCCGTGAATCTGTATTCCATACGATCCGTTCGCGCTGATCACATTGCCGTCTCCGGGAGCGTCGCCCCCGATCAAATTGGCACTGGCGCCACCCCAGATGTTGATGCCGAAGCCTTGATTGCCCAAGGGTTTGGTCCCCGTGACATCGGTGCCGATGTAGTTCGCCCGCACGGTGTTGAACATCGTTCCCTGGCCACTAAGGTCCACCCCATTGCCCACAAGCCCGCTGATTACATTGCGTTCGACGGTCACGTGTTGAGACCCCCAGCTAATCTCTATACCGTCCCCGCCCAAGGGAATGGTACCAGTGGCATCAGTGCCAATAAAGTTGCCTACAATCTTGTTGCTGCTCGTCCCACCGTAAACCAAGTAGATCCCGTTAACGATCGCGTTGCGCTCGCCAGCGCTCGTGCCACCAACGACATTATTCTTGGCTCCATTCTCGATCCGAACCCCATAAGCGGTAGCACCATGGAATGTGCCGCTTCCTGAAGCGTCGGTGCCCACAAAATTGGCGCTGACCACGTTATACCCCGCTCCTTCACCGCCGATCATGACATCGGTGAATCGGTTCCCGCTGATAACATTGCGGTGCTCGGGCCTGTCGCCTCCAATACGATTGTATCCGGCATCGCCTATCAAAATGCCCATGTCGTTCCCCAGAGGAGCCGCGCCAGTCCCATCGGTGCCAATGTAGTTCCCGATGACGAGATTATTGGTTGTGCCAACGTCAGTGATTCCCACACCCCAGCCCGCGTTGTGGCTGATGACATTGCGTTTGCCGGGACTGTCGCCGCCGATCACGTTGCTATGTGCTCCTCCCGAAATGGTCACTCCATGCGACGCATTCCCCCGTTCCGTCAGGCCGCCGTTGGCCTCCAACCAAGTGTCCCCACCGTCAGTGGACTTAGCCATACCCCACCTATCGGAACTAGCATAAACGGTTCGATCCTCGGTATAAGCCGGGGATACAGCTAATGCAGCGTACGAGCCGTGTACAAAGAACGGCACAGGATACACCGGCGCCCAAGTTGCGCCGCCATCAGTGGACCTCCTGACGGAAGGTCCCGGCCCGCCCGCATTGTGGAACGCAAAGAGCGTCTGATCGGTTTGGAAACTCGGCGAGACAGCCAAAATCTGGACATCCCACCAATTGCTATCGCCGGCGATGGGCAGCCAACTGCTTCCGCCATCCGTGGATTTCCATATTGCCCGGCCAGGCTCAGACTGTCCCGTCGCGATAAAGAGGGTTCGGTCGCTGGCATAGGTTGGCGATATGGCCAGGGTGTGAATGGCGGTAATCGTGCCGCTGCTGATCTCCGTCCAGAGGTATCCTTGGTTGACCGACTTGAATACCCGGTCCCAGGAGAAGGCGAACAAGGTGCGGTCCTGGGTGTAATTGGGCGAGATGACAAGGCTGTTGAGCCACCCGTCGGTCAGTCCGCTATTCCGGGCAGTCCAGTTGCTACCCCCATCGCGCGAGGCAAAGATGCCCTGCCCCTCAGTGGCGGCGAAAATGTGCCCATCGGTGGCGAAATTGGGCGAGACGGCCAAGGCCTTGATGTTCGCAGTGGTGACTCCGCCATCTATGCGCATCCAAGTCTCGCCACCATTGACGGTCTTGAAAATCCCACCCAAGGCGGTCCCGGCGAAAACGGTCCGATCCGTCGCATAAGTCGGCGAGACAGCCAGGGTGCGCACATCCAAGATGGCAAGGCCAGAGCTCACCCTGGCCCAACTGTTGCCACCATCGGTCGTCTTCCACACGCCGTAGAAACTGGTCCCAATGAACACCGTCTGGTCCGCCGCGAAGCCGGGCGAGACCC
>CAYIIH010000475.1:0-5147 GCA_964363225.1 uncultured Verrucomicrobiota bacterium
CCCGGCGGGGTGCGCGCGGTCGTCAAAACGCTGCGGGAGGCGAGTCGCGGAGGGTTCATCCGCGTAAACGGTGGTTTTGAATGTTTTGAATCGCCGTTTTTTGGCTCCTACTATGGCGAGGCTTTCGCCTTTGGGGCTGACACTCGTCCCACATGCTTGCCCAGGCCGACTTCCAGTTCCATCCAGCGGCCGCGGATGGTGAGCGTGGTGGGATCAACTTGCCGGTCATCCAGGCGAATTTCAGCGGTCTCGTCCATGCGAGGAAGCGAGAGTTTCGCCTGAACTCCGGCTGGCACATCGAATGCAAAGTCCAGCGCGGCGCTTCGCTTTCCTGGCGCGGCAGGCAGGCCGTTCGGGTTGAGTGTCCACGAGACCGGCACCGGACCGTGTTCCGTGACGACCACGCCCGCCGCGTGCTGGAGCTTGACCCAGTCGCCGTTGAGCCAGTCGTTGTAGTCATTGTGGCGGCCCTTGGCCCAAACCAGGTCGGGGTTGGTCTTGTGGATGTAGTCCACCCAGCGGCGGGCGGAGTCGAAGTGGTCCTCGATCAGCCGCGCGTCGGCGTAGTTCTGATACGCGCGCCACGGGACGATCGTGCCCGCGTCGCCCCAGGCCGGCACGCCAGAGGAGCTCTGATTCGGATCGCCCGGATGCGGCGCGAAATCGGGATAGCGGCCATCGTCGGCCTGGTCGTCGCGGATGTCCTGCGCGAACTTCGTGAAGAAGGCGGCCACGTCCATGTTGAAAATGGCGGTCTGGGAGAAGGCTTGAATGTCGCCCATCCAACCGAACCGCTCGTCGCGCTGCGGACAATCGTTGGGTGTGCTCATCAAGTTGCCACGCTGCGTCCAGACGATATTGCGCATGAGTTGGTTGAGGGAAGGATCGGAGCACTCGAAACTGCCGACCTCGGGTGAGGTGGAGTGGAAAACACGGCCGATCACGGCGTTAGTGGCAGGCGGATGCGCCAGCCCGGTCAACTCCACATACCGGAAGCCGTGGTAGGTGAAGTGCGGTTCGAAGGTCACTTCGCCATCCGCGCGCGGGATGTAACGATCCGTCTGGAGGGCGCCGCGCAGGTTGGCAGTATAGAGTGTGCCATCGTCCTTCAGCATCTCGGCGTGGCGGATGGTGATGGGCTGGCCAGCCGAGCCGCGCGCGTGAATGCGGCACCAGCCGACCATGTTTTGGCCGAGGTCAAAAACATACACGCCGGGCTTGGGCTCGGTGAGTGCAATCGGCGGCAGCTCGCGCACCACGCGAATCGGTTCGTTGCGCGGCCAGACGAGTTGAGCCTCGCCGAGTTCGAAGGCCTTGACCTGATTCCAATGGCTGTCGCTGAACCCGGGCGCGTCCCAGCCGGCGTGTTCCTTGCGCGCATCATAGGCTTCGCCGTCGTAGATGCCGGAGGATCGGACCGGGCCATCGGTCGTGCTGCGCCAGGAATCATCTGTGACGACGCGTTGCGTCCGGCCGGCCTGCCGCGACGCTCTGCTTTGCGGCGCAGGCGGGCCGTCAGCCAGTTCGATCTCCAGTTGCAGCAGAAATCGTGGATACGAACCGTAGGCGTTGCGGCCCACGGCCATCAAACGGCCGGCATACCAACCTTCACCGAACGATGCGGCCAGCACATTTTCGCCCGGACGCAATCGCTCCGTCACGTCGAAGGTCTGATATTGAATGCGCTTGCGGTAGCTGGTCCATTCCGGCGCGAGCAACTGGTCGCCCACTCGTTGGCCGTTGAGGCGCAGTTCATAAAGTCCGCAGGCGCTCGCATAGACGGTCGCGCGCTTGACTGTTTCTCCCACGCGAAAGGATTTTCGCACCATTGTGGCAGGCAAGGCGTCGGATGCACCGCCGGGCTGCAACGTCACCAGCGCGCCGTCGGTGAGATTGGCCTTGGCCCACGCCCCGGTTTCAATTGAATCCAAGGCCGATACCGGGGCGCCTTGGGCGAGGTTCTTCTCGCTGCCTGCTTGCGCCGCGCTCCGTTCTTCCGGCGCGGCGGGCAGGCGCAACACCTGCATTTCCGCGAGGGCCAGGCCGTAATGATCGGGATCACGCGCCCGCAGGCTGGTGACGGTCAGGCGCACGTACTGCGCCGTGGTCGAGGGAAATTGATAGACCGGCGCGTTCGTGCCGGGATTGGGCTCGTCGCGCTCGGTGCGGTTCAGCAGGAGGCGGGCATCGGAAAAATCAGATTTTTGAGCAGCCTCGATCCGGAAGCGCACTGGGAACAGAAAGCCGGGCGTGTCCGGCTGCCAATCGTAGGGACGCGCCGGGAAGAGCCGCACCGCGTCGAAGTTCTGCGGTTGGCCAAGGTCGAGCGCGATCCATTTGGGGACATTCGCGTTGGTGGCGAACTGACTGTGGTAGCCATTGCGCGGGCCGCTCAGGAGAACGTTCGTCACGCTGACGGGGTCCGCGATCCATTTGGCCTGCCAGTCGGCTTTGTCCAGCAAACCCATGCTCCAGTGGGCGGGAGCGCTCCAACCGGAGCCGCCGCCGTCCTTGTCCCACACTTGCACTTTCCACCAGGCGCGCACGCGGGAGCGCAGCGGCTTGCCGTCATAGACCACCTGCACGGTCTGATCGGAATTCACCTTGCCGGTGTCCCAGAGGTCGCCTTCGTTCCTGGCCAGCAGCTCGGGCGAGGTGGCGACCAGGATTTGGTAAGCAGTCTGTTTCTGCCCGCGCTGATCGGAAGCGAGCGTCCAGCTCAAGCGCGGTTCGACCACGCCCAGGCCGACGGGATCGACGCGGTATTCACAGCGGAGCTCGCGCACGGCCAGTGTGGCCCCGGACAGAGCCACCGATGACATCACAGCCAGAAGCGCCATGGTGGGGAGAAGTCTCGTTTTCATACAGTTTCCTTTCTTCATGCTGCGTCGGTTCGATTACTTTGGAATGGGGGCGGTGAAACTATATCGTCCCGACCCGACCTGGAAGACGGCTACGCCTTGTTCACGGCGCAAGAGCCGCAGCCCCGGGGATTGCACCGCCGGCTGTCCGCTTTCCAGGATCGCCTCGGGGTCGCGCGTCGGCACAAACACCGTGGCGGTGGCATTGGGCGGAATCACGACGTTCAACGTGATCTTGCCCTCCTCGACGCGCCATTCGCTGGCCACTGGGCCGCGGATGCTTTGGTATTCGCATCTGGCCCAGGTCAGGTCCGGCGCCGGTTGGGGCCTGCCTGCCGCGCCGCCAGAGATGAGCGCCTGTCTGGCCCACAGGCAGGCGGCGCAGGCAGGCCGGATGATGAGACGATCGCACCCGACCATTTCCGGGTCGGGCTGAATGCCCGCCAGCGCTTTGAAGAACCACTCCCCAATAGAGCCGAACGCCGGATGATTATGGGAGAAAGTGTTGTCGCTGAACTCCCAGTGTTCCCAAATCGTGGTCGCTCCCCGCTCGAGCATGTGGCCCCAGCCGGGAAAGTCCTTTTGGTTGGCGACGGTATAGGCCACGTCCGGCCGGCCGCCATCGGACAACACCAGCGGCAGGAAGCGCGTGCCGAAGATGCCCGTGGTCAGGTGACCGCGGTGCCATTCGAGGATGTCGCGAACCAGGACATTCAGGGCATTTTGCTTTTCCTCGGGCGGCGCCAAATCAAAAAAGAGCCCGAAGGCCTGGCACACCTGGGTGGCGGTGTCGTAGGCTCCCGTGCCTGGTTTCAGGAAGCGGCGGTTGAAGGCTTGCTTGATCTCGCCGGCCAGGGCGGCGTACTGCTCCGCATCCTGGGTCTTCCCCAACACGCGGGCGATGCGCGAGAGCAAGTGGACGTGGTAATAGTAGAAGGCCGTCCCGGTCAGTGCCTGGGCCTTGGGCGCCAGGCTCTCGTGATCGCTGAGGCCATTGTCCAGGATGTGGTCCTTCGCGCGGGCGCGGAGAAACTCAATCCAGGTTCGAGTGAGCGGATAGTGTTCTTCCAAGGTCCGGCGGTCGCCGTAGTATTGGTAAAGCTGCCACTGGAGGTGGGGAAACGCGGTGCCCCAGCCCACCGGCCCTGAGCCTCCCCCAAAGCCTCCGTCCGCAATGCCGACGAACGGCGCCGTCTCCGTCATTCCACCATTGGGACGGACGGCGTCCGCGTAGTCGCGGACCGTTTTTTCATAGAAGGCAGCCATGTCGAAGTTGAGCAAGAAGGTTTCGCTGGTGGCGGCGATGTCCCCGCCGTATCCGAACTTTTCGCGGTGCGGGCAATCGGATTGGACGCTGAACAGGTTGGCAAGGAAGGTCCATTCGATCAGCCGTTGGATCTGGTTGAATCGCTCGTTGGAACAAGCGAACGAGCCGGCGCGTTCGACGGCGCTGTTCAAGCGCAAACCCTCCAAGGCAGTCAGCGGCGGCTCACCGGGGTAGCCGGTGACTTCCACGTATCGGAACCCATGAAAGGTAAACCGCGGGGTGTAGGTTTCCTCCGTCCCGCCTTTGAGGATATAGACGTCGCTCTGCCAGGCGGTTTTCGGGGCGCCGGTTCCCTGATATACATAGTCCGGCCCGCCGCCTTTGATCTGGCCCGGCACCGAGGTCATGGCATTCAACGTGCCGTCCGGGTACAGCAACTCGCCATAACGCAACCGCACGGTCGTGCCCGCCGGGCCTTGCACCCGGAGCGTGACCCAACCGGCAAAGTTCTGTCCGAAATCGAAAATGTAAGTCCCCGGCTTGGGTTGGGTGCGTAGCACGGGCCGCAGCACCCGCGTGACGCGGATTGAAGGAGCGCCTTGCGCGCGCAAAACCCCAAGGGGTTCGGTGGCCGCCACGGCGGTTTCCCAATTCGAGTCCGGGAAATTCGGCTCATCCCATCCGAGTTGTTCGCGAAAAGCATCATAGACCTCACCGAGATAGACGCTGTTGCGGAGGATCGGCCCACGGCTTGTTTTCCACGTGGTATCGGTCACGACCGTCTGTGAGGTGCCGTCGGCATAGTCAATGGCCAATTGCATGACGACCCGCGGGCTGCCGATGGTGAGGTGCTGGCGCAGGTTCAGCCAACCCCACATTCGCAAGGGCAGTGGGTTGTACCAGCCGTTGCCTAGCATGATGCCGACGGCGTTGCGACCGTCCTTCAAGTGCGCCGTCACATCGCAGGTGGAGTACAGAACGCGCTTGGAATACGTTGTCCAGCCGGGGTCCAACACGTG
>CAYIIH010000476.1:0-5127 GCA_964363225.1 uncultured Verrucomicrobiota bacterium
GCCTTGCGCCTCCGTCCGCATCCCTACGAATTCTTCCTCTATTACGACGTGTAAAATCGAGCCTGACGATCACACGCTGGCTGGAAAGGGCACGGAAACGTCCGAAGGCGCGCCAAACAGACACGCCGCTCCGCCCCGATATTTGGGCGCCGCAGCAGCGCCGCCGGAACTCGCCGCCGAGGACGGCTGCGCTACCCGCGCTCTGGTTCAAGGTCGCAATGCACGGGTGGGCAGCACCCGCGTCACGCGGGTAGCCACCGAGCGCACGCGGGTCGGTTCTTGCCCATTTCATTTGCAGGGCTGGGAGGGAGGATTACACTGCGGACATGATTCGGAACGTTATCTTCGATTGGTCAGGGACGCTGGTGGACGATTTGCCGGCGGTGTGGAAGGCGACCAATTATGTTTTTAGGCGGGCGGGCCTGGCGGAAATGACGCTGGACCGGTTTCGCGCGGAGTTTTGTCTGCCGTTCAAGCGCTTCTACGACCGGTACACGCCGCATATTGCTTTGCCCCTGTTGGAAGAGTGGTTTCACGGGCATTTTATGCAAGTCCAGGACTCAGTGTGCGAACTGCCGCACGCGCGGGAGTTTTTGACCTATTGCCGGCAGCACGGCGCGCGGACGTTCGTGTTGAGCACGGTGCGTCGCGATCATTTCACGCGGCAAGCGGCGGCCATTGGTTTTGAGCAATTCTTTGACCGAAACTACTTGGGCGTGCTGGACAAACGCGCCAAGATCATCGAAGTGCTGGCCGAGAACAAGCTGGAGCCGATGGAAACGCTGTTCATCGGAGACATGCAGCATGACATCGAAACGGCCCGGCACGGCGGCATTCTCTCCTGCGCCGTCCTGACCGGTTATAATCAGCTCGATCAATTGCGCGCCAGCGAGCCCGACCTGATCGTGGAACACCTGGGCGAACTGCGCGGTTTCCTGGAGCAAAATGCCTGGGCCTTGCAACCGCAGTCGGCGGTCCGCGGCGCTTCCGCCGAAAGCCATCCAGTGGTTACGGTGGGGGCCTTGATTTTTAATGCGGCGAATGAAGTGCTCATGGTTCGTACTCAAAAATGGTCCAATCTCTGGGGCATTCCCGGCGGCAAAATCCGGTTTGGTGAAAACTCCGTGGACGCCGTGCGACGCGAAATCAAGGAGGAGACCGATCTTGAGATCACCGGCATTGAATTTGTGCTGGCCCAGGACTGCATCCATTCGCGGGAGTTTTATCGCGATGCGCATTTCGTCTTGTTGAATTACCTCTGCCGGTGCGCCGGGGAACCGCAAGTCAGACTCAATAGCGAAGCACAGGCCTATCGCTGGGTGCCCGTCTCAGAGGCATTGGACTTGCCGCTCAATCAACCAACACGAACGCTCTTATCGGCCGTCGTCCAACAGCAGAGTTCCGTGCCATGGACCGCATAACCATCTGCGACCTGGCGGTGCTCTATCGAGTAGGCGTTCCAGAGGAGGAACGGGCGGTGCCGCAGCGACTGCTCCTGACCATCGAAATGAGCGCCGATTTTTCAGCGGCGGCGGCCAGCGATGATCTGTCGCAAACCATTGATTATTATGCCGTGACGCAGCGCCTGTTGCGGTTCGGCGAGGGCCGGAGCTGGAAGCTGCTGGAAACGCTGGCAGTCGATATGACCGCGATGCTGCTGCAGGAGTTCAAACCAAAGAACGTTGTGGTGGAGATAAAGAAGTTCATTATTCCTGAAACGCGCTACATTTCTGCGAAGGTAGAGCGCGAGCGTCAAGAATGATCCGCTGGATTTCGGACGATTCCCACCGCGCTGGCCCTGCGACGAAACTTTGATGCATATGCATAAAAGTTTCGTCGAAGCGGATGGCGGTTTGGAACAGTCGAGATCCAAGTTGACCCGCTGGCTGATGCCTGAGGCTGAATGCTTTCGGGTTTAGGATGGGAACAGGGGGGCGCACAGCCGCAAACCGACGGCGGCTATTTCTTGGCCGGCGGTTTGACGGCGAGGGCTTGGCGGATGAACTCTTCGGCTTCTGAGGCCGATTTGCCGGCAGCCCGCTGAGCCGAGGCGGTGCCGCTGACATAAGCGGTTGCAGCGGAGGTGCCGCTCACCAGGAAAGATTGGTTCATGAACTGCACAAGGCTGACTCCGGGCGCCACCACATCGACGAAGCTGCCGCGATTGGCATAAGGCGCGATATTCCCTTTTTTATCTCCCGCCGTCACCGCCACGACGTCCGGGTAGGCCGCCGGATAGACCGGGATGGTCGAAGGCTCATTGCCGGCGGCACCGAAGAAAAGCACGCCTTGCTTGTGCGCGTTCTGAATAATGCTGTTCAGAAAAGGGCTCTCGCCATCGCCACCCAAACTCAGGTTGATGATGGTCGCTCCGCCATTAATGGCCGCATACACGCCTTTGCCCACGTCAAAAGTCGTCGTATTAGGCTGGGTGCCATAAACATCCACGGGCAAGATGCGCACGGGAGAACCTTCCGAATCGCGGGATGCCATGGACAAACCCTGCAGGATAGTCTCGGCCATGGAGGTGCCGTGAGACAGTTGCTGGACATCGCTGGCCGGCTCGCCAGCCACGCGGAGCGGCGAAAGCATGAACTCATTCATTTGCGGACCGAGCGATTGCACGGCAGTGTCAATCAAACCGACAACAATGCGGCTGGCGTCAGTGCTGACTTTCGGTCGCAGAGAGAAAGGCATGGGAGAGCTCAAGGCCAGTTTTTCCGTCCGTGTTGGGCCATGCACCGTGAAATTGCTGTCCACATCCTCAACGCTGTCATAGGCTTCCAGTGCCTCGCGCGCGGATTGGGTCGCAGCTTCATCTTCAAATTGCAGCCGGTAAGCTTTGAGATCATCGGCTCGACCCACCACTTTCGCCCCCAGCTTGCGCGCTATGTCGTCAATGGTTTCTTTGGCATTGGGCTTCAGGGTCACGATCAGTTCGTTGGGTATGAGGTCCGACGGACGCGGCGGAGGCTTCACATCCTGTGCGGCGGCAATGAGTTGCGTCGCTTCCAGCAGCGATGTGCGGTAAATGAAGAACTTGGCGGGAGCGTTCGACTGGGGCAGCAAGGCAAAATTCAGATCGCCCAACAAAAGACGGAGGGCGTCGCCCGGGCGCAGGTCCTTGAAGGTTGCCGAAACCGTGTGTTGGGTGTCAGGTTCAAGGAAGACCTGCCAACCGGTGGCAGCCGAAATCTCGCCCAGCAACTTCTGCAAGTCCCAGGACCGAATCTCGGCATCGACTTTGTTCTCCTGCGACCGCCAGAGCAGCGACTCTGCTTCCTTGGGGAAAGCCGTCGGGACGCCCAGGAGCAACAAAGCTCCCAGCCAAAGGCCACAGAAAGCGAATCGGTTCAGCCAAATCTTCATTTTTGTTCAATATACCGAGAATGAAACTCGCACACGACAAAAAAGAACAGACTTTCAGCTTGCGATAGGATTCGGCGTTTTGTTACAAGAATAGTCGAACTTATGGCAGCGATTGGCCGATTCCAGAAGGGTGACGAGATCTTCTACGCAAAAGTCGTGGATGGCGAACTTTTCCGACTGCAAGGAGACGTATTTGGCTCTCCTTCCTACGAAAAGAAGGCGGTTCCTTTGAGAGGAGTCAAAACCCTGACGCCGGTAATGCCCTCCAAAGTTATTGCCGTCGGCTTGAACTACGCGGATCATGCGCGGGAATCGGGCAAGCCTTTGCCCAAGGAACCGCTTTTCTGGCTGAAAGCGCCGACCTCCTTGATACCAGATGGCGGCAAAATCGAAGTGCCTTTTCCGCAGCATCGCACCGATTATGAGGCGGAATTAGCCATCGTGATTGGGCGGCGCATGCGCAATGTCACACCGGCGGCGGCGGCCCGTTACATCTTCGGCTACACGGCGGCCGAGGACATCAGCGATCGCACCATCCAGAATTCGGAGAGCCAGTGGGCGCGGTGCAAGTCGTTCGACAGCTTCACTCCCCTGGGGCCCTACGTGGAGACCAAGATTGACCCGCACGATCTAACCATACAACTCTTTCAAAATGGGCAACTTCGGCAGAATTCGAACACCAGCCAGCTCATTTTCAACTGCTACCAACTGGTCAGTTTCATCTCCATTAACATGACCCTTCTGCCGGGGGACATCATTCTCACTGGCACACCCAGCGGCGTGGGACCGATCGAATCGGGCGACTGCCTCGAAGTGCGCATTCAAGGATTGGCGCCGTTGGTCAATACCGTAAAGTGAATTTCGGGCTTCGGATTTCCTTCGGCTTTCAACGGCCATTGTAATACCGTCTCTGTTTATGCTCTGGACGCAAACCTTTATTCCCACTCTTAAAGAAACTCCGGCCGACGCGGAGATTTCATCGCATCAATTGCTCCTGCGCGCCGGATTGATCCGCAAGCTGACCGGCGGCCTTTACACCTTCCTGCCGCTTGGAGTGCGCGTGCTGCGGAAGATCGAAACGATCGTCCGGGAGGAAATGAACCGCGCCGGCGCGCTCGAGGTGCTCATGCCGGCCCTTCAGCCCCCCGATATCTGGCAAAAGAGCGGCCGCTATGTGACCTTCGGCGAATTCCTTTTCCGGGCACTCGACCACGCCAAGAGGGAATGGATTCTCGGTCCGACCCACGAGGAAGTGATCACCACGCTGGTGGCGGGTGAAATCAACTCTTACCGGCAAATGCCGAAGAATTTTTATCAGATTCAAACCAAGTTCCGGGATGAACTCCGGCCGCGCTTCGGTCTCATGCGGGCCAAGGAATTCGTCATGAAAGACGCCTATAGCTTCGACGCCAGCGATGAGGCGGCGCAGCGGAGCTACCAGAAAATGTACGACGCCTACGTGCGCATTTTCCTGCGGTGCGGACTCAGAGCCATGCCCGTCGAAGCCGATACCGGGGTGATGGGAGGCAAATTCTCCCACGAATTCATGGTGCCGGCCGAAACGGGCGAAAGCGAAGTCGCCTATTGCGAGACCGGCGATTACGCGGCCAACGTGGAAAAAGCGACCAGCCGCGCCACCCAATCCTCAACTCTCAACCTTCAACTCTCAACTCTCAACGCGAAATTGCCCACCCCCGGCGCCGTGGCCCTCGAGGCCCGGGCCCAACCACCGTACGGAGGGGCCGCCCCGCAACAAAA
>CAYIIH010000477.1:0-5119 GCA_964363225.1 uncultured Verrucomicrobiota bacterium
CGCCACGCCAATACACTACTGGTTGTGGCAGGTGGAGTCAACAGGATACCCACAATTGTTAATACGCCTCGATCCGACGAGTCCTTTGCGCGAGGATGTGGAACAGATTTTGAATGCCGGACTGCGAGCGACCTCATTAACGCGTCAACTCCTGACCTTTAGTCGGCGGCAAATCCTCACTCCCAAGGTGCTTGATCTGAACGAAATCGTTAAGGGCACGGAGAAATTGCTCAGGCGTTTGATCGGTGAGGATATCGAGTTGAGCACGGTTCTCAGCCCGGCTTTGGGTTGCGTCAGGATCGATCCCGGTCAGATCGAGCAAGTGATCGTGAACCTGGCCGTGAACGCTCGCGATGCCATGCCCCACGGCGGCAGGCTGACGATCCGGACAGCCAACCTTGAAGGGCCAGAGGCTGATCAGGACGGGAATTTGCCTCTCCCGGCCGGCTCCTACGTGTTGCTGGAGGTATGCGACACCGGTTGCGGCGTGAATGCCGAAGTTTTATCTCACATCTTCGAGCCGTTTTTCACCACCAAAGAACAGGGCAAAGGCACAGGGCTGGGACTCTCCACGGTTTACGGCATTGTGACACAAAGCGGGGGGATCATTCGGGTTTCGAGTGAACCCGGCCAGGGAGCAGAATTCAGGATCTGCCTGCCCAGCGTTGAGGAAAACGCCGCGGCCTTGTCGTTGCACGACAAGAGTAGAAACCCTCCGGGGGGCAAGGAAACTGTGCTCTTTGTGGAAGATGATCCTCTCGTCCGCCAATTCGGCCTGCGCATCCTGCGCCAGCATGGTTACGACGTGTTGGAGGCAGCCAGCGGATCGGAAGCACTGGCCACGGCCAAGGAACACGCGGAAAAGACGATTCATCTGCTGGTGACTGATGTCATCATGCCAAAGATCGGCGGGCCGGAACTGGCCACGCGCTTGAGCGCCATGCGATCCCATGTGAAAGTGCTCTTCATTTCGGGCTATACAGACAATGGCTTGGCACATCACGGGCTCCTTGAGCCGGGAATCATGTTTCTGCAAAAACCGTTCACGACCGCAGCGTTGCTGCACAAAGTGCGCGAGGTTTTGGATTCACCGGGCGGCGGCGCGTAGTGTTCTTAAGGCGCCAGCCAGGCAGATGACGGCTTCGAGGTTCTGCCTCCGCCGGTCTGGCCGGTTGTTTCTGCGCCGACGATGCGGCCGACGGATTTTGCGCACCAGCCATCGACGCATCTAAAATTCACACCGTTTTTGCTAAAGGAATAACAAAAGCCAGCCGATACCTCCCACGGATGGTCATACTGTCCTGGCCAAATCGTATTCGACAGTTGAATACCGGGACCGAGAACGGCACTGGTTTTTCAGACACTCTCGATTGCGTTGATGAGTATCAGCCCAAACAAACCAAGAAACCACAAACCGCAGTCACTCCCTCCTCAGGTTATGAAACTAAGCACAAAAATCATCCTCGCCGCTGCCGCTGCCGTCCTTGTGACGGCCATCGGTGCGGCCCTCACCGTCTATTCACTCTCCAAAACCAACCGCGTCACCGCCCTTCGCGACCAGATGAGCGTCGTGCTCCAACAGGCCAACACCGTGGCCGAAAACATGGATCGCATGCACGAGAGCAAGTCTTTCGACACCGCCGGGCTCGTCGCTGCCGCCAAGCGGAACAGCGGCGGCCAGTCCTTGAAGGAAACCTACCGCGAGACGGACTTGTATAACACGATTCCAATCGTCGCGGCCTGGCAGGCCGCGGCGAAATCCGCCAAAGGCCTGGGCTACGAATTTTTAACCCCGTCCCGTCCCGACCTCGCCGCCCGGAACCCGAAGAACAACAACGGCGCGCAGTTCGACGCCGCCTTCAAGGCCTTTGCCGCCAGCCAAACCCAATTCTTTTTGCACGACAAGGAAAAGAACGAACTCGTGCTGGCCCAACCTGTCCGCCTGACTCGAAGCTGCCTCAGTTGCCACGGCGACCCCGCCACCAGCCCGACTCACAACGGGCTGGATTTGCTCGGTTTCCCGATGGAAAACCTGAAGCTGGGGGACATCAAAGGGGCGTTCGTTCTTAAAGCGCCACTCACCAACGACGCCGTGGTCGCTGCCACGATGAAGCGCATGGCCATGGTCAGCCTCATCCTTCTCGGCGTTGTGGTGTTCGGCTTCTACATTTTCAATGTGCGCTTTGTGAACCGTCCGCTCGGCCAAGCCATCGCCAGAATCGAAGCCGCCAGCCAGCAGACCGCCAGTGAAGCTGGCGAAATCTCCGCCGCCAGCCAGACGCTGGCCGAAGGCGCGAGCGAACAGGCCGCCAGCCTGCAGGAAACCAGCGCCTCGCTCGAAGAAATGTCCAGCATGACCAAGCGCAACGCGGACAACGCACAGAACGCCAAGACGACCGCCGTCCAGGCCCGTGACTCCGCCGACGCCGGCGCCGAGCAGATGAAGACCCTTCTCGCCGCGATGGACTCGATCAAAAACGCCAGCGAGAACATCACCAAGATTCTTAAGAACATCGACGAAATCGCCTTCCAGACCAACATCCTCGCCCTCAATGCCGCCGTCGAGGCGGCCCGTGCCGGTGAGGCCGGAGCCGGATTCGCCGTCGTGGCCGATGAAGTGCGCAACCTCGCCCAACGTTGTGCCGCCGCCGCGAAGGAAACGGCGGTGAAGATCGAGGACAGCGTGAAAAAGAGCCAGCAAGGAGCGCTCATCAGCGCCGACGTGGCCAAGAGCTTCGGCGAGATTCAAACCAAGGTGCGCCAGCTCGACCAGTTGGTGGCCGAGATCGCCTCGGCGTCGCAGGAGCAGAGCCAGGGCATCACGCAGGTGAACACGGCCGTGACCCAGATGGACAAAGTCACGCAGAGCAACGCCGCCAGCGCCGAGGAAAGCGCCAGCGCCAGCGAGGAACTCAACACGCAGGCCGAGGCGCTCAAGGACGCCGTCGCGAGTTTGCAGCAACTGGTGGGCGGCGCTGCGAGTGCTCACAGCACGGAACGCACGGTTGTGCCGGCGGCCCGGGCTGTCCGCACCAAACCCGCCGCCGTTCGCCAATCCAAACCCGCCCCGGCGCCCGGCAACGGCGCGCCTCAGCGCGACCATGGCCAGGCGGTTTCCCGCGCCGTCAACAAGGACCGCAAGGCCGCGCAGATTCCCCTGGAAGGGGACTTCAAGAACTTTTAACCGGCGCCATTTCAAAGCGTGAACTGAAAGCACCACCCATGAAAACAGCCACCCCAACAGACAGATAACATTATGACCTCCCAACAAGTCACCCTCGTTCAATTCACCCCCGAAGTGAAGGAAGCCTGGGCCACCGCCTACGGCGTGCTCGCCACCACCATGAAGAACGCCGCCGCTTAACCCGGACGTTTGGGAGTCACCAGACCAACCCACCGAATTATGACAGCACAATCCAACACCCTCGAACCCGCCAGCGTGCAAGCGCTGGCCGGCAAATACCTCACCTTCCGCCTTGGCGCCGAGTCCTACGGTATCGCGGTGCTCAAGATCCGCGAAATCATCCGGCTCACGGCCATCACCGCCGTGCCGCAGATGCCCGATTACGTCAAGGGCGTCATCAATCTGCGCGGCAAAATCGTCCCGGTGGTGAACCTGCGGCTCAAGTTCGGCCTGGACGAGGCCGAGTCCACCGAACGCACCTGCATCGTCGTCGTGCAGGTGGAACTCGCCAGCCACACCAAGGCGCTCATGGGCCTGGTGGTGGACGGCGTCGAGGAAGTCGCCCACATCGCCGCGCCGGACATTGAGGAGACGCCGGATTTCGGCGCGAGCCTGGACACCGCCTACCTCCTCGGCATGGCCAAGATCAAGGGCACCGTCAAAGCCCTGCTCGATATTGACAAGGTCATCTCCACAGAAGCGGCCATCCTCGTCCAAAAGGTTTCCGGCGCGGTGTCCGCGACCGCCGCTGTGTTATCCCGCGTCGCCACGCCAGCGCCAGCCAATTGAAGCACACAAAACGAGTGGGCAATCCTGAATGCAATTATGAAGAGCCTAGAAAGCACCTCAAGAAAACGGCCCTCAGGCAAAATATCGAACAAGCTGATTTTGCTACTATCCCTCAGCCTCGTCGGCATGATGGCACTGGCCGGATATTCGATTTACATGCTTCGCAGCACCTCGAGCAAGATTCGCGCTGCGGAAAGCAAGGCCCGGATCAACGGGGAGATTTACCGCAGTCTCATCCAGGGCAAGGACGTGATCGCCGATGTGCTGCCTCCACCGGTTTACATTCTCGAACCCTTCCTGGTGGCCTGCCAGCTTTCCGCCGCGGCGGACAGCACGGAAATTCAAAGACTTTCGGCGCAAATGGCGCAGCTCAGGAAGGATTACGACAACCGGCATTCGTTTTGGATCAAAGACCTCACCGATGCGGAACTCAAGAAGGCCATCGTAGTGGAAGCCCACGAGCCAGCGGTACGGTTCTTTGAAACGCTTGACAAGGAATTCCTGCCGGCCATCGCCAAAGGCGACAAAGCCGCGGCAAAGGAAATTCTCACGAGCAAGCTGGCCACTGAGTACACGAGGCAAAGGACCGCGGTTGACAAGGTTGTTTCCCTGGCGTCCGGCAACAACTCCGCCAAGGAAAAGGATCTGCAGCAGGTGTTGGCGGCCAGCGAGACGGAGGTCAGTTCGGCCATTCGATTTGCCACTGCCTCAACCGGCGTGGGGGTGGGGGTTCTGGTGTGTGTCGTCGCCGTGATTGGCTGGTGGGTTTCCTCCCGCGTCACGCAGGGGATCAAGCAGATCGCGCTGGAGTTGAGCGGCGGCTCCAATCAGGTGGCAGCCTCCGCCTCGCAAGTCTCCGCCGCCAGCCAGACGTTGGCGGAAGGCGCGAGCGAACAAGCCGCTGCCCTCGAAGAAACGAGTTCTTCGCTCGAGGAAATGTCGAGCATGACCCAGCGCAACGCGGAAACGGCGGGCCAGGTCAAGGCCTTGGGAAGCGACGCGCGCAAGGCCGGCGACGTGGGCGTGCAGGACATGACGGCTTTGGTAGGAGCGATGGATGACATCAAGACCTCGAGTGCCGACATCGCCAAGATCGTCAAGACGATTGACGAGATCGCGTTCCAGACGAACATCCTGGCGCTGAAT
>CAYIIH010000478.1:0-5107 GCA_964363225.1 uncultured Verrucomicrobiota bacterium
TCATCCTACTTCCACCAACCTATTCCACTTCCCGCTACAAGTCAGGATGTCTGAGCCTTTAGAATTCAGCCTTTCCGCCGAGGGTCTCCCTTGCCTTTCGATCGTTCACCGCGTGCCCCGCAGCTACCCCGACTTCGCGGATTCGGACTATCAGCGCGCCAGAATTGCCGGCAAAGGGGCGCGTTTGGACGATGAATCAGGCGCGCTGGGCCAACGATTTGCGCGCAAAATGCAACCGTCGGCATAGGAACCTCCACCTGCCCAATAGTCGGATCAAGAGCCTTGTAACTCCTTATCCAACAGGATAATCCGGGTATATTGGCTTTCTGACGAGGCTCAAAGCCGCATCTTCGGGGCTTTGAGCCTCGTTTTTGAGCATCGGAGCCGCAAAGTCGGGGCTTGGGGCCTCATCATCCGGGCAAAAAGGCCCGCCATCCGGGCAAAAAGGCCCGCCATTCGGGCAAAAGCCGCGTCAACGGGGCTAAAAGGCCCGCCATTCGGGCAAAAGCCGCGTCAACGGGGCTAAAAGGCCCGGCGTTGACGCTTTTTGCTGCGGCCTGTGCGGGCAAAACAGCCGCGTCGTTGAGCCTCGGAACCGCAGAATCGGGGCTGGGAAACCTCATCGCCGGGGCAAAAAGCGTCGTCACTGCGGACAAAAGCGCCGGCGTTGAGCTTTTTTGCCTCGAACTTCAGGCAAAACAGCCGCGCCTGTGAAGCTCCAAGCCGCGTCCTTGGACCACTTCAGCCTCAACCTTGAGGCAAAAAGCCCGATGACAGCGGCTCGGAACAGGAATGCTCGGGGTTTGAACCTGAAAACGGCGGTTGAAATGGCCGCAAAAGAGCACAGCGCGGCGAAGCCGCAAGCAAAGGAGCCCCGACATTCTTGTCGGCTTTAGCGCTGGCGCGTGATTCGGGCCGACAAAAATGTCGGCGCTCCTGCACCACGCCAGAAAATCCTCGCGCGCCGCGAGGATTCTTCGCTGCCCACGCCCTGCCTTGGGACGTAGGGCGAGACTCCGTCGAGCCGTGACTTGCCGGAGTGGATTCCAGGGCTCGACGGAGTCTGGCCAGGCGGCGTGGACGTCGTTAAACAAATTGCTGCCGGGCAGTTCGCTCGTGCGATGAATCACAGCTTCACTGGCGGCGGTTTCTCGCGTCCGCCTTCATCTGTCCACAACGCGCGGATCAGCTTTTTCAGTTCCCGATCAAACCGCGCTTTGTCTGTCTCCCAGCCGACGAAGTTGGCGGCGACGCAGCTCTGAATTTCCGCCTTCTTGGCGCTCCGGTAGTCCGCGCTGAACAGGAAGCCGTCCAGGTTGAGCGGGATCAGCGCGAGCACCTTCTTGCCACGTTCTTTCATCATTTGCGCCTCTTTCTGGAACGCGCGGTTGCTGGCGCCGTCCGCCCACCAATTGGTGAGCGACACGTTGGAAGCGCAGAGCAGCACTTTGTCGCAAAGCCGGATGCGACGGGCGATACCCTCGTGCAGATCGGCGCCGGGCAGCAGTTGATGCTCGTCGAGCCCGCAGCGATGCCCGGCCAAGCCTCAAGATGAGGCCAGTTGTTTCTGGCCCTTGGGATCCAGCGGCTCCAGCTTCCGCCAACGTTCATACCGCTCAAGCTCCGGGACTTTGCTTTCGTCCAGAAAAGCCAAGGCGAGGGCATTCGCGTACTCGAACTCCTCTGCTGCAAACTTCTTTTTCGCCTGTTCGAGCATATGGTCGAAGCTCCACGGATATCGCTTGAAGCCTTGTTGAATTAGGAACTTGAAATGGCGTTCCCAGAGTTCCGCATCATGGTCCTGCATCCGTAAGACGAGCCAGAGGGAAAAGCACACTTCAGCCGTGTCAGCACTCTCGACCGCGTCGAGATGTTCAAAGGCGGAAAGAAGCATTCTCTCCCCATCCAACAAGCGTCCGAGTCCCGCGAGGTATTGGCCGTAGTTGCCAAGAGCGCCTGTGTGCTTCGGGTTGGTTTCAATCGCCCGCCTGTAAATCCCCTCGGCGGCGACCATGTCCCTACGCCGTTTCTCCAGGAAATCGGCGTAATGGCTGAGGTTGTCAGCCTCCTTTGGGTCGGCCTCGATGGCGCGCTTGTAATACGCTTCCGCACCGTCCATATCCCCACGGCGGTTCTCCAAGAAGACCGCGTAACTCCCGAGGCTGTCAGCGTCCTTTGGGTCGGCCTCGATGGCGCGCTTGTAATACGCCTCCGCATCCTCCATATCCCCGCGTCGATTCTCCAGGAAATCCGCGTAACTGCCGAGGTTGTCAGCGTCCTTTGGGTCGGCCTCGATGGCGCGCTTGTAATACGCCTCCGCACCCTCCATATCCCCGCGTCGATTCTCGAGGAAATCCGCGTAAAACCAAAGGTTGTCGGCAGCCTTTGGGTTGGCCTCGATGGCTCGCTTGTAATTCGCCTCCGCACCGTCGATATCCCCACGCCGGCTCTCCAAGAAAAGTGCGTAACTACTGAGGTTATCAGCGTCCTTTGGGTTGGCCTCGATGGCTCGCTTGTAATATGCCTCCGCACCGTCCATGTCCCCGCGCCGATTCTCCAGGAAAACCGCGTAGAAGCAGAGGTTGTCGGCGTCGTTTGGCGCATCCGCGACAATGCGCTGGTGGAGTCTGTCAGCCAAATCAACTGCACATTCTTGTAACCGCAAAAGCAATGCTCTCGCAGGCCATCCCCTTTCTTCTAAAGGAAGATTCTCCACCAAAAACTCGACGGCCCTGTGCCCATTCTCATTAGCGAGGATCTTGTCCAGCGTGACTTTCTTCTGCCTCGGCTCGCCGTCGGTTCTACCTCGGAGAGCTAGACGATCATCCTTCGACAAATCGAGGGCAAGTCGAGAAAATGCCAATCTCCCATTCGTCAAGCGAACCACGCGTCGAAGTCCGCGCAAAACTGCTGAATAATCCTCCTGTTCGATCAATCCGTCGATCGTCGTCATCAACGTCGAGGCGTCATGACCGAGTGCTGTGAGCATGCGCCGCTCGATGGTGCGATAGGCCTCGAACAAGTATCCCCGTCGGCTTCTGAAGATGTGCGGCTCCTCAGTAAGAGCGAGTTGCGGGTGGTAGGGAATTTCCAAGGAAAGATCCACTTCGGCACCCCAAGCTTCCTGAAAGGCTTTCTCTGCCGCATTCCGCCGATCGTCCAACAATTTGTCCTCTCCATTAGGCATCGGGCTAAGGACGATCTGGAATGTCTTCTTGCCGTCCGTCGCGGCTCGGAACTCCCTGAGAAATTCGCAGGTGCCTTCCACATTTTGGCGATTCAGGCCGCTGAGAATCATGACGTGATCCGCCAGATCTCGAGTGCAGATGCCAGCTCCTTCTGAGATCCCCGTCCTGCTATCCACAAGCACGTAGTCGTATAGACCAGCATCTTCGAACTTCTTCTTGAAAGCGCGGATCAGGGGCTCGCCCAGCCCTTCGCGATAAAGCGCACTGAGGTTCAAGGCATCAAGGCGCTGTGCGTAACTGCGATCGAACAGACCGGCCGGCATGATACGAAGGGAGCCGTCCGGAAACTTGCGCAGGCTATCCGGAATCTTTATTTTTTGGGTGTAGCGCGCTTCAAGCTCGGTCCCGGAAAGCGTGAACAAGTGGGCCTCCTGTCCGCGTTCTTTGGCATCGCTGAGCAAATCCACGAAGCCGGGTTGCAGGGGGAGTTGCCGCTGGGCCTGTGCTGGCGACACATCGGGCAACTCCGGGTCGAGATAGGAAAGCCCAGGTGCCTCCAGGTCGAGATCGAGGACGAGCACGCGGAAACCGCGCCGCCCGGCAAGGATGCCGGCGGTGTTGATCAACGCCATGCTGCGCCCGACGCCCCCTTTGAAGGAGTAGAACGTGATGAAGGCGGCTTTGGCTGGTTCCTGGCTCATGGCTCATGCAGGGGAGCAAACACAGAGTCTTGAACTGCGCGTTCTTGCGGAAGATTCTCCGCCGAGAATCTTGGTTATCCCAGCGAACAGACTTGGATTCGCTGCGGTAGTGCGAATTTGTTTCTTTACATCCGTCCATGCCTGCACTGGAGCCGCGAAGCGTCGGCCACACCGGGGGAGAATTGCCTGGATATCCTGGACGAATTGAAATCGCTCTTTCGCAGGAAGATTGTCCCAAGTGAGATCAAGCTTCAAAGCGGCAGCCTGCCCCAAGCGTTCACTATCGGGAAGGCGGGGAAGCATCGCGACGGCTTGTTCGGGATTGGTCGCCAGCACGCCGGAGAGAGCCAAGCCAGCATACTTCTCCGGGTCCTGCGCCAGCATCGTCTCCCAGAAGGCCATATCCCGGGGCGGCGGCGTGTCAACCAGTGCCGCCAATACGGCGAGCCGGACTTCAGGGGAAAGATCTGGCAACTCCGGAAACCTAGTGGCCAGTTTGGCGAGCATTTCCACCGCTTCAGGGTTTTTGAAGGCCGAAACAAGGGAGAGGAATTCCTCCAAGTAGGATGCTTCTCCGCTTCCGTCGGCACAGAACTCACGAACCAGTTGGAGGCAGCCGTCCCTCAAAGAATCGCGAGCCGCCGGCTTCAAATCCCTTTCCAGTCGCAGAACGCCAAGATATGGAGATTCGTCCGGAGTGAGGCGCGGCAACGGCTCTTGGCCGTGCAGTGCCCGCTTCAGCCAAGCGCGGATGTCCTCGTGGCTCAGGTCGTTGATGGTCACCGGTGCATTCATCGGAGTGGAATCTAGGCTGACACGACGCGGAAGGGAAGCCGCAATCCTCGGCTGGGCGTCTCCGGCATGACGACTTCGGGCTGCGGTTGAAGCGCGTCCGGATTGGGCGGCAGCGGTTCGGAAAGGCCCCACGACGCATCAGCATCAGCGCGAGGGCGAAAGTGCGGATAATCCTCGGCATCGGCGACGGTTGACCGGTGAAGGGGCGGTGAGCCGGAATCGGCATGGTTCCAGACGAGCACGACCAAGGTTTCGTTGAAGATTGCGCCGCCCAAACCGAGGGCGGTGCAAATGCCCGAGCGGGTATTCGGAAGCCGATCAAATGGATCCACCTGCGGATCGTCCGAATTAAACGTTGCCCACACAATGTAATTAGTGCCTGGCATAAAACTCATAATATATTGCGCTGCAATATGATATATC
>CAYIIH010000479.1:0-5094 GCA_964363225.1 uncultured Verrucomicrobiota bacterium
ATGCCCGGAATTACGACCGATCTCGCTCCTCTATGTCAGGAGTTCTGGAGTCAGGGGTCAGCCATTAGGGCACTGGTCAAACCATAGCTTGGCCTGGACGTCGTTTCAAGCTTCGCAAATCTCCCTCCATGGTGCGCGGGAACGCAGAAGGCCGCTTGCAGCAAACTCGATTCCCGGATCCACGAGCCGGAAACAAAGGCAGCTACGACCGCCCAAGCTATAGTTTGCCCCCTGCTTCGTTAAGGGCTAACTGTAGTCCTCAGCATCGAATGGGTTGACCAGTGGCACGCCCGCCTTGGCGAAATCCGTCGTGTTGCGAGTGACAACTGCCAATCCGTGGCGCAACGCGGTGGCCGCGATCAGGCTATCCTTGATGGGCATCGGTGTTGCTTTTTGCTTCAAGCGAGCCAGGAACTGTGCCCATGCACTGGCGGTCGCGGCGTCGAAATCGAGGACCACGAGACTCTTCACCCGCTGCGTGAACCACTGCTGCAGCAGGCGGCGTTGGCGGCCCGGGGCGAGCAGGAGAATTCCGTATTCAATTTCACCCAGGACAATGGGGTTCACCACGACTTCAGCCTCGTGGTCGCGAAGCCACCGAATCACGCGCGGGTCCGGGAGCGGTCGGGTGACTTCACTGAGGACGTTGGCATCCACCAGATGCTTCACAGCGCATCGGTGTTTTCCGAAGGCACGGGCTGGAAGCAGCCTTTGACGGGGCAGGAGAGAAGCCAGTCGGTAAGACCTTTATTGGGCGCTTCCTGAACGCGGCGGATCAGATACTCAGCGGACCGCACCTTTTCGATTTCGAAACTGTCACCCGGACAAATCGCGTCTTCCGCTCGCAATTCAACAGGTATTACGATTTGGCCCTTGGTTGAAACGATGGTTCGCATCCCGGGTAAGATACAGGCTTACCCACTCATGTCAACGCCATTGGCAGGCGGAATCCAAACCGGAATTCGGGTCACTTGGTTGCCTCTTGTTCAAGTTCCCGGTTCTTCAGTTGCCCAAACTCTCTCTGAATCTATGTCCATCTGAGTCAGGGGTCTGCCCCCCTATTCAGTGCGGCGTGGGCGGACGAAACCACGGCGGCGGCGGCGCGGGTGGCAGCCCGCGGGGCCGCTTCATGCCCTCGGAAAGCTCCGCCGCGGGAATCGCATCCATCCGGTGGACGGCGTTGGCAAAGAATCGCGCCACCGGGACCAAGTCACGCGCGCGCACCTTGTCAATCGTGTCATGCGGGTCAAAGAGGTAAAGCGGCCCCGAGATGTGGCATGCCGAGGGAATGCCCGCAGTGAAAAAAGGAGCACTGTCGCACGGCGGTTCCGGCCCGAAGCCGTAAGCGTCGGCGCAAATCAACCGGTCGAGCCGGCAACGCTCTGCTTCCTCCTCGAGGACGCCGGCGAACTGGCTGCTTCCATCGAAGAACAAGGCCCGCACCTCGGGCTGGCCCGTGAGGCGATAACCGCCGCGGCCGTCGCTCTGCGCCTCTTCGGCGATGTGCTCCACTCCGAACGCCGCAACCGTTCGTCTCAAAAAACGGTCGGCATGCCGTTCAACCAACACCCGATTGCCAATGCCCCCGTGAAAATGTCCGGACGAAGCGACAAAGACGAGATCGCGGCACAGTTGTTTCGTCTCGCTGCGCGCTGCGGCGAACTCCTTCGCCAGCGCGAGCAGCACCGCCAATCCCGAGGCATCTTCGACCGCCGAGGCGAAAGGCGCGTCGTGATGGCAGGTGACGATGATGTTTTCGTTGTCCACACCCCGGTTGTTGCCGCGCCCCGGCACGACGCCCACGACGTTGTGCGAATTCACGAGATGATTCTTCCCCACGCTCACGAGTCGCGCGCTTTGGCCGGCTTGAGCAAATGCGCGCATCCGTGCCGCGTATTCCCGACCCACCCACAGGGCCGGCAGCCCCTTCAGGTAGCCATCGTAGGGCACGTAGAAATCGCAGCCGTCGGTCGGGGAATCCACGAGCAGGCCGATGAAACCGACGGCGCCGCGTCGTTGCGCTTCGAAGTAGGTCTGGAAATTTCGAATGAACCAGTTGGCCACGTGCAGTGGCCCATCGGGGATTGACTGGCCCGCATCGCGGATGAAACGCGCGTTCTTCTTGAGCGCGGCGCCGGGCAGGTCGGCGAATCGCATGTCGGCGACGGCGATGCGCCCATGGAGGTCCACATGTTGGAAATCTTCGGAACTTCCTTCACCGACGAACGAGGTCGGCGCCTCGAGGCCCGCAGCCGAAGTCCAACCGGTGTAAGGAATCGGAAAACACGGAAGCTCCACCGCGTCCTTGGGAAACTCCAACGCCGTGGTCACCGGCTCCCAATAGTTCACGGGCACCGGCTCGCGCCGGACTTCCGCCAGGCCAAACTCGCGGAAAGTTGCCTCAAGCCATTGCTCGACTTGAAGGCTTTGTGGATAGCCAGGTCGCCGCGTGCCGAACCCGACAATGTGCCTGATCCAGCCGAGCATTTCACCAAGGCATGGCGCGCCGCGGTTGGGATTGGAAATCTCTCGTGTTGTCATTTCAATCCTTTGTTTGGTGTCTGCGTCGCATTCTGATCGCCGTTCGCCGTGGTGACGAGCGGAAACGGGCTGGCCACAGACGGTTTGCCGGCGTGAGGCGCGTTTCCCATCGTCATGGACTCCGTGAGGCGTATGCAGTATCAAAAGTCAGACCATACCTCGCATTAAATGCAAACGGTTCCGCAAGGTATTGGCACTGCCCGTCTGTAATCGCTGCGCCGTTCAGGCCATCAGACAGTAGGCATGCACGCGCCAATCGGTCTTGACGCAGGCTTCGCCCAAGGTTCCCAAAAACCGCCGCCAATCCTCGTCATCTCTGAAAACGTCCTCGCGATGGTCTCCCCGATTCATCACGTGATAAATCGCTCCAGGGTACTCGATGCGTAACTTGCATGTCATGGACAAATCGCAGGCAACAACGCCCCATTCTTCGATAGGTATGGTCTTTTTCTGATTGCCCGCCTGGTGCAGGTTCGATGTCTGCGGCCAGCTTGAGGAATCGCTCATTCATATCATCGCAGAAACATTTCCGCCTTCGGGCATCAGTTTACCAGCCCCGCGCAGTTCTTTCAGCCTGCGGATGATGTGGCGCCAATACTGGCGGTCAGCCAGTTGCAGCGCGGAGATTCGAGATTGGAACATCTCTCCGACGCGACGCTCAACGGGTTCCGGCACCTCGCCGTCGGCAAGCAATAGCCGGCCAAACTCGCCGACCTCGTGGTTGAACTGTCCGGTGGCAACGCCGACAGCGGCGGGATGTTCCGTGAAAAAAACCGCCAGCTCCGGGAGCGTATAAATGTTTTGCAGCGCCCAAAGAAAGTCGGCGGGCTTTCTTGCACACTCCGGCTGGTCAAACCAGGCGAGCGCGAGCTTGCTGATGATTGGGTAGTCTTCCAGCCGCTGTGTCTTCTTCAGTTCAACGAGCGGTTTGATGCCGATGGTGCGGATCGCGCCCCACTCGGTTTCCATCCGACGTGCCGTGGCCAATGAGCCGGCGAATGAACCCGCGCGCGGCGGATGGCCCATCACATCCAGGAATATCTCACCCGAATCGCCGCCGGGCAGGATGAAATGAAAACCGTGGCCCTGCTGGAGCTGTTCGACCGTGAAGGGCGGGGTGAGCTTGTAGTAACACGCCTGACCCTCACGCAAGGCCACGATGAAGCGAGCGCGGTTTTCTTCAGTCGGGTTGATCCAGAGGTCAATATCCTCGGAAAATGTCGCCGCGCCATAAAGCACCGCGGCCTGGCCGCTGATGAGCAGATACTCGACCCCGTTCCGGTCAAGGCTTTGGAAAAAGTTTGCGATCATGCACAGCCTTCAAGTCTGGCAGACGCGAACGCATCTGCCAACTGCGGCGCAACCGCTCGCGGGGGGGCAAGTGTCGCCATGCCTCCGCTTTGAAGGGCGACACCGCTTCACCCAGCTTCATCGTCGCGGTTGCGGCGTCAACATTTTGATGAATGGCTTCGACGTGACCCATGCCGGCAACGATAGCCATTGTTTGCGTTTAATCAAACTCAATTGCCAGACCGAATTGCCAGGCCGACTTTCCGCGCCGTATCCGCCGACTGGCTTCCACGTCCTCCTCCTCCCAGCGACGCGCTTCCAGATGCCGGGTCAACTCCTGCCGCCCCGCCTCGGTGTCTGCGCCCAAGCCCAGTTCCTCCAGCAGACGCTCCACCGCCAACCATTCTGGCCGCTGTCCGAGTGCCTTGAGGTATTCGGGATCAGACAATAGGCATGCACGCGCCCATCGGTCTTGACGCAGGCTTCGCCCAAGGTTCCCCAAAACCGCCGCCGGTCCTCGTCATCTCTGAAAATGTCCTCGCGATGGTCTCCCCGATTCATCATGTGATAAATCGCTCCAGGATACTCGATGCGTAACTCGCGTGCCATGCACAAATCGCAGGCGACGACTCCAATTTGTCAATACTCGGTATGGTCCGACCCCTTTCCAGGACCGCCGGAACTCCTTGACGGTTGGCGCGGTGGAGCCAATAGTGACGCCGTTGCGGCTACCGGAAATGAAAACGCGGTTATGAAACCTCTATGAAAATGCAGTCCATCTATGCCGGACTGGCCATTCCGGCCATTCGCACCTCCCTTGTCTCGTTGGGGCTGGCGCTGGCCTGCGCCGTCGCGCCCGCCACGCCGTCGCGCCTCACGCCAGTCCTCCACGGCGAATGGCCAAAGTTCTCCCGTGGCAGCGCCTACGATGTCAAAGTGGTGGGGAACTACGCCTATGTAGCCCTCGGCTACGGGGGTTGGCGGTTTTCGATGTGGACAACCCAGCCGCACCGGTGCGCGTCGGCGGCTATGACACCAGCGGACGGGCCTATGGCGTGGCGGTGGCGGGCGGCTACGCCTACGTGGCCGATGATTGGGCCGGCTTGCAGGTGATTGACGTGCGCAACCCGGCAGCGCCGGCGCGCGTGGGCGGCTATGACGCCAGCGGGAATGCCTTTGGCGTGGCAGTGGCGGGCGGCTACGCCTACGTGGCGGATGGGGATGCCGGCTTGCAGGTGATTGACGTGGCCAACCCGGCGGCGC
>CAYIIH010000480.1:0-5092 GCA_964363225.1 uncultured Verrucomicrobiota bacterium
TGGCTGGTGCTGGGACCGGAGAAACAGATCGAAGTCCACCGCCAGCCGCAAGGCGAGCAATTTGCCGAGCACGCCGTCCACGGGCCGGGCGGATCGCTGACCAGCGCGGCGGTCCCGGGCTTCACAGTCGAGTTGAACAGCCTCTTTGCGGTATGAGAACAGGGTCCGTCCCACTGGAACCGATTGGCGAGGTCGCGGCCAGTTCCGCCTCGAATGACCTGCGGGACAAACAGCGGGCCTACTGCCGCAACGGCGTGCGCGAATACCTGGTCCGGCTGGTGGCCGATGCGCGCCTGGAATGATTCTGCCTGGAAGACGACGAATACCGCCCGCAACTGCCGGACGCGGAAGGCGTGCTCCACAGCCGCGTCTTCCCCGGCCTCCGTCTGCCCGTCGTCTCGCTGTTGGCCTGCGACACCGCCAATGTCTTGGAGGCATTGACCGGGATCGAGCCGCTGAACAGGAAAGCGCCTGAAACCAGTGTCAAAAGTGAGGATCCCTTTCCTAAAGCCGGCTTTCCGAGACGCCATGAAATCTGAACTAAAGACGCGGACGTTACAGGAACTAGCGAACCTGTATCAGGACCGTAAGCTGCCCGTTAGCCCAGAGTACCAACGCGGCACGAAGTGGAGGCGTCCTCAGAAGCAGGCGCTGGTTGACTCCCTCCTTCGCGGCTACCAAATCCCGCTCTTCTACGTTCACATTCAGCAGACGTCCAGCTACACACCCGGGGTCGTGAACGAAACCGCCTGCCTCGTAGATGGGCAGCAACGCCTCATCTCCATTACGGACTACCTGAAGAATCGATTCCCCCTGCCTGACGCGGAAAACGGGGCACCAACGACGGTCACACCCACCCTCATCGCCGCTGGCTCGGGGTGGGCCGGGAAGACGTTCGACGAACTGGCCGCGGAGGATCGCGACCGCCTTCTGGGAATAGAACTACAGGTCGTCGAAATGCATACGCAGGACGAGGATGAGGTGCGCTTCCTCTTTGTCCGGCTGCAGGCCGGGACACCGCTTACGGCGCAGGAGAAACGAGATGCGTGGCCCGGTGACTTCACGACGTTCGTGATTCGCCATGCCGGGAAGCCCGAACACTCGGAGAGTAACCCGAAGCCCTTCTTTCAGATTCTCCCGCACGGTAGAACCCTGAACATCGGCGACGACAGCGACCATTACGTGGACGGCCTCGCAGAGAGGCGGAAGTTCTTCGCGGGGCTCGCCATGACGATAATGGTCCGCGAACGGTCAGAGTCGGCCACCGACTTCGTTGACCTAAAGGGGAAAAAGATCAACGACTTCTACATGGGCAACTTCAAACTGAAGGCCGATGATCCAGCAGTGCTGCGAGTGGTTAAGATGCTCGACGCAATCCCCAAGCTCCCGGGCTTCGAGATGCTACTGGCGGGGATGCCCGTAACGCATCAAATGGCGTTTCATCTCGCGGTGCTCGTTGACTCCCTGCTCTGTGGAGATCACACCCCGGACTGGCGCGGGAACATCGTGTCGGCCTTCATTGCTTTCCGGGAGGAGGTGGCTGAAGCGCGTCAGCGGCACAGAACGGCGCACGAAACGTCGCCCTGCTAGGAGCGTTTTGTCGCGCTGCTCGGAGGATCCGGTTCGGACACGGCCGACGTCATTCGGCGCCGTCATGCTTTCTTTCTCGAAAGAATGTATCCAGCCATAAAGGTCATCCCGCGTGGCGGGAAGCGGGCCTTTGACGCGCTTGACAAGGAGTGGATCTGGATCCGTGATAAAGGGGTGTGCCAGTGTTGCAGGGTGCCCGCCGCGTTTGCTGACGCCACCGTCCATCATGTCATCGAGCACGCTGCGGGAGGCCCGACCACGGGCGCAAATGGTATTCTCGTTTGCAGCCTATGCCACTCAGACAGAAGAAAGATGCAGGAACTCACGCCGCAGTTCTTAGAATACCTGCGGCAGGTCGGGCAGCGGCCAGAGCCAGCCCCGCTGCGTACCACACAGGACCAGGTCAGCAGACCGCCTGGGCCCGGCAGGAGGCGGACAAAACCCCCGACCGAGCTCAGGATCGGCACAGAGGCCATCAACCTGGCCAGGTCGAACCAGATTCCTGTCGAGGTTGCCAACTGGATTCTAAGACAGGGCAGTACGCTTCCCATAATTCCAAACGTACTGCATGAAACGGAATCAGGGTTCCCCCGGGCCTCCCAGCCAAAGCCGCTCAACAATGGCTGGTTCATCGAGGTTGGGGACAGCCAGGAAGTACGGCTTGTGAGGCAATTTGAAATGGTCCACAGCCCTTTAGGTTTAAAAACGTCGTCGCCGCTGTTCTTCCGTGGTTTGAAGTCTTCTGCGGCGCGCTCCTGCTGGCGGGGATCGCACTCCGGGGAACCGCGCTTCTGATACTTCTCATGCTCGCGAGCCTTACGTCGATTGTCGTACTCAGAGCATTGGAGATTTATCGCGCTGGAACTCTTGCCTTCTGCTCCATCCGGTTCGACTGCGGTTGCGGATCCGGGGACATCCTGATTTGCGCGAAGCTGGTCGAGAATACGGCCCTATGCCTGCTGGCGTTGGCAGTGTTACGGCTTCGCTGGAAGACCGGCCCCGGAGCGTGACTGTGTTTGTCTTAAGGAGACGATCTGTTCGCCGGCTTTCCGCAAGTTCGGATCCAAAACACTATTCAGCCAAACCTCTGCCGCGGACGGATGCGCGTTCGCTAAAGCACTCGTCACATTCTTGAAGACTTCCTCGCGCGTGGGAGCCGGAGCCAGTTGGTCGATCCATTGTGCGGCGCCCGCTGGGTCAGCTTCGGCCCACTTCCGAGCCGTCGTGGTCAGCGCCGACATCCGCGCCTGCCCTTCTGGAAGCTGCGCGGCCCAGGCGCTGGCTCTTTGCGGATCGCTGTTGGACCAGGATCGAGCCACTGCCACCAGACTGTTTTCGCGCGATTGCGGATCTTGAATCGCCACCGACCATTCAGCGGCCGTTTTCAAGTCCTTGGCCGCCCATTGGAAGACCGCGTAATCCAGCGCTTCCTGGCGGCCCGGTCCTTCCGGAAACTGAATCGCCCATTCCGAACCGCGCCGTGGGTCTTGGATCGAGATCATCTTGGCGAGCTTGACAAACACTTTGTCTCGAATCTCCGATTCCGGAAGCTGCGCTGCCCAATCGTAAGCCGCCTTTGGGTCTTTCTGCGCCCAAGTCCAGGTCACCCCTTCCAAAGCACTCAAACGCAACGTGGCGTCTGATACACCCTGCGCCCAAGCCAAGGAAGCTTCCAAATCCGACTGGCTCGACTTCATGCCGATCATATTGTAAGCGCTTTGCGCCAAATGCGGATCCGGCAGGCGCACGGCCCACTCGGCAGCTCGGAGCGTGTCGCGTTGAGCAACCGCTTCAACGACCGCCTTCACAAAATGATGCCGGTCCCTGAATTCTTCGAGCCCCTGGAGAAACTTCAAGCCCTGGTCAAGGTCACGCTCAGCGACGATCTTCCCGACTTTCTCCAAGATGTCGGCGCGTTCGGACACACTCAACTCACTCAGCTTGCCCTTAAAGGCGGAGGAAAGTTGTTCAAAGTCCGGCCGTGTCCGGGCGGCTTGCATAAGCGTCAACAATTCTTCGTGCGGGGAAACTGGGAGGGCAGTTTCCGGTAGGCCTTGAGGGAATGCCGTGTCCGATCGAGGAGCGCGCGGAGCGATCTTCCGGCTTGAAGGCAAAATCGGCTGAGTCTCCGAGTCGCCGAGGTTGACCGCAGATTGAGCCTTGGTGTTAGCGCTCGCGGAATCACTTCCACGCGTGCGATCGGACCTTGGAATCAGGATGCCGATCCCAATCACCGACAGGGCGCCAATCACGAGGCACAACGAGAGAGTTTTTCGCATCTCAACAACTAACTGAGCGACTCATTCAACCACATCCGTTCGCGACGCGGGAGTGAAAAGATCAAACAACGGGCGCCTGGGAAGGACACCCGTTGCTTGCGCAAGATCAAACAATGGCAATTCTGCTATCGCTTTATTTCTTATTCTTCGCTCCGGGGTTGCCCGGTGAGAACTGGGGATCATCATTACCGCCGTTGTTGTCATGCCCAGGCGTGTTCTCGTCCTCGCCATTGCCCACGCCCTCATTCCCCCGCCGGACCACCTTGACGACGAACTGCGTCACCGTTTTGTTCCCGCAATCGTCAATCCCAGTCGCGGTGATTGTGATAATCGTGCCCACTCCGCCGGACTTCACAATCGTCACCTGATTGCCAGTGATTCGGATCGCATCCGTATCGGACTTGTCATCATCCTCGGAATCAGACTCGTCATCAGCCTCGTCATCGGACTTGCCATCCTTCTTGGAATCCGATTTGTCATCCTTATCGGAATCGTCCTCGTCATCCTTCACTTTCTTTTCGCGTTTGGCCGCGAGGCTAATCGTCACATTCCCGCAGATGTCCTGGCTCGTCACCGTGAAGGTGATCGGCGTTTCCTTCGGCAGGATATCGCGAACGTTGCTCGTCAGCACGGGCGCGGTTGTGTCCACAATCACGAACGTCGCGGTTGTGGTGGAAGTGTTGCCGCACTCGTCGGTGGCGGTGAACGTCACCGTCGCAGAGCCCGTCGCGCCGCACAGGTCGGAGAGGCTTGTGAAGTTGTTCGACCATTTCACGGTGCCGCAGGCATCACTGGCCTGGGCTCCCCCGTTGCTGGCCAACCAAACATTCAGTGCAGCCACATTGCCCGCGCCGTCGCATTCGACCGTTTGACTCGACGCTTGGACGCCAATCTTCGGCGGTTCCGCATCAATGACCGTTACAGTGAACGAGCAAGATGCAGTATTGCCGGCCGCGTCCGTGGCATTGGCCATCACCACGGTCGTGCCTTTCGGGAAGATGGTGCCTGGATTCTGGCTGTAGCTGATCGTTACTCCTGGGCAGTTGTCGGAGGCAGTAGCGGCAAAAGTCACCACGGCTTCGCAGACACCAGGAGCAGTGTTGACCGTGAGGTTGGCCGGGCAAGTGATTGCGGGTGGCTGATTGTCAATGACCGTCACTGTGAAGCTGCAAAAAGATAACATGGGGTGGTCAGACTGGAAAAGATCCGGGAAACTGACCGCC
>CAYIIH010000481.1:0-5089 GCA_964363225.1 uncultured Verrucomicrobiota bacterium
AGAGATTCTTTGATCCGGCTCAATAAATCCGGATACGTTTCGACGGCCGGAAATTGCGGGAATTGCTTTTGAATGCCGTCCGGAGCGCGGAATAGGAAGCCCACATGCGCCTCCAGGAGCATGGCTGTGTCGTTGAAGGAATCGCCCGCCGCGATCACCCGGTAATTCATGCTTTTGAACGCGGCGACGGCTTTCTGCTTCTGATCGCTGATTCGCAACCTGTAATTGATGATTCGGCCATCCACCACCTCCAGCTTGTGACAAAGAAGCGCCGGCCATTCCAGTTGCCGCAAGAGGGGTTGGGCAAATTCTTCAAAGGTGTCCGAGAGGATGATGACCTGAATCAAGGAGCGAAGCTCTCGCAAGAACTCGAGGGCGCCCTCCAGAGGCCGCAGGGTGGCAATCACGGCCTGAATGTCGGGCAGTTTCAAGTTGTGTTCGCTCAGGATTTTTAGGCGTCCTTTCATCAACACGTCGTAATCCGGCACATCGCGCGTCGTGAGCCGAAGCTCTTTGATGCCGGTCTTCTCAGACACCGCAATCCAGATTTCGGGAGTCAGCACCCCCTCCATATCCAAAGTCACAATCGATTGTTTCACCCGGCAATTGTCCAAAGATTCTCCAGGATGTCCAAAGATTTTCTCAGCGACCCCCGGCAGACCCGGAAGCTTGACGAAGGTGGAGCGGCTCAAAGCCACACGGCCCTTCGGGCGTCCGTTGGCATCGTCATCCTCACTGGCACCGCCCGCCGTGCGGCTGAGCCGCTGCCAGGCTTCGATGGATTGGGAAACAAGTTTTTCACGCTACGGAAGAAATTCCACACGTTGACGGCCGTATCATTTGTGATACACTGGCCTGCGGATGAAAACCGATCGCCCGCTCCACGGCTTCATCAAGAAGACGCGGCAGACACCGGCGCAGGAACTTGACCTGGCCCGGCGACGCAAACGCCAATACGAGCAACGCTATGAGTAAGAACAAACATCGTGGTTCCGACCTGCGGGATCTCCTGCGCGAGGACGGGGTTTTGGAAGCGGTCGAGGCCCGCGCCATGAAGCGCGCCCTGGCCCTGCAACTCGGTCGTCTGGCCGAAGAACAGGCCTTGAGCAAGTCCGAAATGGCCGCGCGGATGAAGACCAGCCGCGCGGCGCTGGATCGGTTGCTGGACGCTTCCAACACCTCGCTCACGCTTACTACCCTGGGCAAAGCCGCGCGGGCCTTGGGGCGCAAGGTCAGAATCGAACTCGTGCCGGTGTAGGTGGTGTTCGTGCCCAGCGACTCCGTTCTCGGCCGGAACGATGCCAAGGGCGCGAGGAGCGATGCGACGGGTGCGCGGGCTTCAGCCCGCTTCGATGCACAAACGACCCGCAGGCATCGAACATCAAAGAGTGTGCCAAAATGAAACCTCCGCCCAAGACCAGCCGATCAGAAGGACCGATGTGCATGGGGAAGCCGTCAAGGACATCCTGGCCGGAACAGGTTCAGCGGCGTTTTCCCACAGTCCGGCGAGCCTGCCTATGGCGCGTTCGACTGGTTTTTCTTAAGCTTGCAGTTCGCCCGATGAGCGCATCCCGCAAGACCGGGAGGACCAACCGGTCCTTCGGGCGATTGGCCGCCTCTTTGCTGGCGAGGATGCGGGCCAGCGGCAGCACCTTCAAACGCAAGCCGCCTACTTGGACTTCAATCGCGTGCCGGAATTCATCGCCAAAGGAGCCCAAACCGTCCATCCTCAAGACCACGTCAAAAGGTTCGCTGCCGCGACTTGCCAGCATTGGCGGGTTCAGGCCAAACGGAGGAACATAAGCCGCCCCCACTTCGCGCAGGGCCTCGGACAGTCTTGGATCGCCCAGGTGCTCGAACCAGAGGTCAACGTCCTGCGTGACCACGGGTGCCCCCTGCAACGCCGCCGCGGAAAGCCCTACGACCATGAACTGGACTTGGTGGCGGACGAGCGACGCCAGCAGGCGCAGCTCAGTTTCGGAAAGTGGCAAAACCTCGGCCACGGCGCAGGCTCCTTTGCAGGCGCTCCTCAGGTGTCAGTTCGAGCGCGATTAAGGTCAGGCGGATGTTGTCCGGGTCGGCCTCAGGGTGTTTGCGGACGATGGCTTCAACGCGCGCGGCCAATCGTCGCGCCCAGTGGACTGCAGCCGCTTCGGGGCACGAAGCTGAAGTGCCTTTTCGTTTGATCACGGAGTCAGCATAAGCCACCCCTGCGAGTGTGTCGAGCCGCGAACGTCAACGCCGCGCGCCGCGGCCGCCGGCAGAACCCCACCGCCTGAAAAATCCTGAAAATCCTCGCCAGATGGCCGTACTGAGAGCGTTTTGGACAAAACCGGCCCCATCTGCCAAAGTCCGGCGAAGTCTCGACGCTTATGAAAACCGAATCTGTTGCCGTCACAGTCCCGGCCTCGACGTCCAATCTGGGCTCCGGGTTCGACACCCTTGGCCTGGCGCTTAACCTCTACAATCGCATCGTCGTGACTCGCACGGCGGGGCAGGGCGTCAGGATCGTTTCGGCGCTGCCGGAGGGCGACGATGGCCAAGCTGCCGCCATGGTGGCTGAGGCTGCAAAACTGTTTTTCCAGCAGACCCGCCGGCCTTCTTTTGGCATGGAGGTTTCCCTGAGCGGCGACATTCCCATCGCCAGGGGCTTGGGGGCCAGCGCGACCGTGCGGTTGAGCATCCTTGCGGCGCTGAATGAACTAACGCGAACCCGCTGGAACCTGCAACAGCTCCTGGACTTGGCCACGGCTCTGGAGCACCATCCCGATAATGCTTCACCGGCGGTTTTTGGCGGGTTTACTGTCTCTGGAATGGTCGGAAAGAAGGTCCGATGTCTGCGGTTCCCGGTCAGCCCGCGCGCCCGATTCGTGACGCTGATTCCGGCCTTTCCGCTCAGCACGGGCAAAGCTCGCGCTTTGATGCCGGATGGATATTCCAAAGCAGACACGCTGCACAGCCTCAACCGGGCGGCGTTGATCAGCGCCGCTTTTGCCAGCGGCGCTCTGGAAGATTTGCGCGGGCTGTTTGATGATCGGGTGCATCAGCCGTATCGGGAGACGATGATACCGCAACTGCCACGCGTGATCCGGGCCGGAGAGAAAGCCGGTGCGATTGGCGGCTGGTTGAGCGGCGCCGGTTCGGCCATCATCTGCCTCACTTTTCAAAAAGCCGAACGCATTGCCCAGGCGATGCAGAAGCAACTGCCGAATTCGGAGGTAAGAATTCTGACTGCCGAGAACGAGGGCTTCCGCGTGGAAACCAAGGTCCATCCGCTGGCTCGCGGTTCTTGCCTGAGTGGTTGACGAATGGGGATACTCCTGTCGCGTACGGAGAATTCTTGCGTCTGTGCCGGCTTGGGTGAATAGTAGGCGCAGTTCCTGAACACGATCAACTCAACGAGATTTATCGAGAGGCGCTCATGAACACTGTGAAATCGCGAAGGCAATTCATAAGGGCAGCCGCGTCCACTGGGGCGCTGCTCGGAGCCGGTGAGCTCGGCTTTTTGGCGCGGCTTCCTGCGGTGACCGCCGCCGAGGCCAGGCTGGAGGCCAAGATGGTGCGGTTGCATCCGGAAATCGAACCTTTGGTCCGGCTCTTGGAAGAGACGCCTCGGGACCGATTATTGGAGGAAGTCGCGGCGCGCCTCAAGCGCGGACTCAGCTACCGCGAACTTCTGGCGGCGCTGCTCCTGGCCGGCGTCCGCAATATCCAGCCGCGCCCGGTCGGTTTTAAATTCCATGCCGTGCTGGTGGTCAACTCGGCGCACCTGGCCAGCCTCTCCGCTCCGGACTCGGACAGATGGCTGCCCCTTTTTTGGGCCTTGGACCATTTTAAGGGTTCGCAGGCGCAAGATGCGCGCGAAGGCGACTGGTGCATGGGACCGGTGGATGAATCCGCGCTTCCTTCAGCCCATCTGGCCCGGCAGGCCTTGGGGCAGGCCATGGACAACTGGGATGTGGCGGCGGCGGACGCCGCGGTGGCAAGTCTGGCCCGGACCGCCGGCGCCCAGGAGGTGTTTGAGATTTTTTGCCGTTATGGCGCCCGTGATTTTCGAGACATCGGGCATAAGGCCATTTATGTGGCCAACAGTTGGCGGACCCTGCAATGCATCGGCTGGCAGCATGCCGAGCCTGTTTTGCGCTCGCTGGCTTATGCGCTTTTGGAGCATGAAGGTGAAAACCCGGCCCGCCGAGATGCGCCTCCCGACCGGCCTTGGAAACGCAATCAGGAATTGTCCGCCCGGATACGTTCCGATTGGCTGGGCGGCAAAGCCAATCCAGCGGCCACCCATGAAATGGTGGCAGTGCTGCGCAACGGTTCCGACCAGGAAACGTGCGTCAAAGCGGTTGGACTTCTGAATCGCGGCGTCTCGGCTCAGTCGATATGGGATGCACTCTTTGCCGGCGCCATGGAATTGCTGATGCAACAGCCTGGCATCGTGGCCTTGCACGCGGTGACCTGCACCAACGCGCTGCACTTTGCTTTTCAAACCAGCGGGCATGATGAGACGCGGCGGATGCTGCTGCTGCAAAATGCCGCTTTTCTGCCGCTCTTCCGGGCACGATTGAGCGGAGGCAAAGCGGTCCAAATTGATCAATTTGAGCCGGCTGCACTCAACGCCAAAGGACCGGCCGCTCTGGAGGAAATCCTGGCTGAAATCAGCCGTGATCGGACGGCGGCGGCGGCCAAAGTGCTGACCTATCTGCAGGATGAAGCCTCGCCTAAAACTTTCATGGACGCCGCGCGCCGCCTGCTGTTCCAGAAGGGACACGACGCGCATGATTACAAATTCAGCTCGGCGGTTTTGGAGGATTTTTACAGCGTTTCCGAGACGTGGCGTGACCGCTTTCTGGCCGCTTCGGTTTTTAATCTGAAAGGCTCTGGCAGTCCGGACAACGATTTGGTGAAACGAACGCGAGCTGCCTTGCAGGGCTGAGTTTTGACAATTGGCTGAGTCAAGACTTGACTCTTGGGGTAATGTGCGTAAATAGGCTGGCAACGTGCTGATTAAGCCAATGTAGCTCAGCGGTAGAGCAACGGTTTCGTAAACCGTAGGTCGTCGGTTCAATCCCGACCATTGGCTCCA
>CAYIIH010000482.1:0-5086 GCA_964363225.1 uncultured Verrucomicrobiota bacterium
GCGCAGCACCCGCATCTCCTCGGGGCTGGCATGGCGCGCGGCCAGCCTGGCCGCGCATGACAGTGTGCAAGAGTTTCTTGACCGTGAAACACGCCTGCAACTAGCCGAGCCGGCCGCCTGGCAGCCGTTTGCCGGCCGGGTGCGGCACATTCAAACAGCTTTGCCGGCCTTGATTCGCGGGTTGAAAGCACCGGGCAAACGGATCATTGGCTACGGTGCCTCGGCCAAAGGAAACACCCTCCTGAACACTTGCGGTCTGAACGCGGACGACCTGGATTACATCATCGACAACACGCCGTTCAAACAAGGCAAAGTCGCGCCCGGCTCGTGGGTCCCGATCCGTCCGCCCGAATGGCTGCTGCGCGACCAGCCGGACTACGCCCTGCTTCTGGCCTGGAATTTCGCCTCCGAAATCATCCGGCGCGAAACCGAGTACCAGCGGTGCGGGGGCCGGTTCATCCTCCCAATCCCGGAGCCGAAGCTGGTGGAATTCGCGCCGTGAGTTCGGTCAATCTACGATTGAACGCAACGGCCTCGGCATAGCGCACGCCCGTCCCGCCGAAAATGTCGAGGGCGGAGCCAATCGTCAGATCAATCCGGCCCTGGCCAATCCGCGTCACCTCCTCCAGGTCCGCCAGCGAACAGGCGCCCCCCGCGTATGTAGCAGGCAGCGGCGAGCATTGCGCCAGCAACTCCACCAGCCGGCCATCAATCCCCTGACACAAGCCTTCCACATCGACTGCATGCACCAAGAATTCATCACAATAAACGGCCAGCCGTTCCAAGGTTTCGCGGGAGATCGCCAGCTCGGTGAACTTTTGCCAACGGTCCGTAACGACAAAGTACTTGCCGACGCGTTGACGGCAGCTCAAGTCAAGGACCAGCCGCTGTTTTCCAACAGCCGTGACCAAGGCCTTGAGGCGGCCTTCATCCAACCGGCCTTCGCGAAAAACCCAGGAAGTGACAATGACGTGTGACGCGCCGGCTTCGAGGTAGCCAACGGCATTGTCGAGATGGATGCCCCCGCCGACTTGCAGGCCGCCCGGATAGGCGGCCAAGGCTTCACGGGCGGCGGCCTCGTTGCCAGGTCCAAGCATGATGACGTGGCCGCCGCGCAAACCATCGCTCTGATACAGCCTGGCGTACCAGGCGCTCGAACGCTCCGAAACAAAATGGGTCCGGAGCTGCGCCGGATCATCGCTGAGCGACCCGCCGACGATCTGCTTCACTTTGCCCTCGTGAAGATCGATGCACGGTCTGAACATGAGCAAAAGCTAACCCGGAACCCGCTTTCACCGCAAGCCAGCCCTCTTGAAATTGCGAGAGGATGGAAGCCCCGGCCACGACCGCATCGTCCTCGAACAATGCCTGCACCCGCTCCGCGCCGGGTTCTGCGAGGTAATGCGCCAGCAACGCCGATGTGTCCAGGAGATGAGTCATCGCCGTTCGTCGGCCCAGTCGAGTTGATCATCCTGTTCCCGCTCGCGAATCAAGTCGCCGATGGGGTCCGCCCCGGCCCGAAGCCAGCGCCGGCCCGCGCCCAGGAGTTGACGCGCCAACTCCCCGCGCCGGAGCAACGGCTTGAGGGTGATGACGCCCTCGCCTCCCTTGGCCCACTCCAACTTTGTGCCGGGATGGATGTCGAATTCGCGGGCGATGTCCGGGTGAACACTGAATTTGCGCGCGTGTCAGGCTTTTGCTATTGTTTCAACATGACGGCGACCAATGTGATTGAAGAAATCAAGCACCTGCCGCGCGCGGAACAATCGCGAGTGATTCAATTCGCTTTTGAACTGGCGCGCGCGCGCCAACTTCCGGGGAAAAAGTTATCCGAACTCGCTCAACGAATGGCTGATTCAGACGACCCCGCCGAAGTTGAAAAGTTGAAGGCTGAAATCACCCGCGGTTTTTACGGCGAATAGCCATGCCGCGCATCCGCCGCCACCATCTTCCACCGCAACTTCTGGCGCACTTGGTTGATCGGGTCTGTCGTCGCAACATTTCCGCCGATCAACTTGGATTGTTGGCCGACTGGCTCTATGCCGAACCCGAAGTGCCGGAAGGAAAATGGTTCAAGAACTTTTCCGGCATGACGGTCTGCGGCGAGGGCGAATTGATTAAAACTTTTCTTCAACCGGGACAAATTGCAGCGGGCGAAGAATTGAAATAGTGAGCCGCGCGGTGATGACGGGTTTGGAAACCGCCATCAAACAAAGGCTGCGCTTGATGGGCAAATGAAAATGGGGAGCGCGACCATGCCGTGCAGGTGACCTCCCGGTCAATCTGTAATCTGCGATCTTCTATTTGAAATCAAGCGAAGCGTGAAGCCAGCCGATCCTGGCGCCAGCCTCGGCGAGGGTTTCAATCCCGCACTCGCGGGACTGGCGATCCGCCTCGTCCTTGAAGATCGGCTCGCGCCGGTCGCCGCGACCTGCTCGTGAAAGCTTTCGGAGTTCATGACGCTGGTCGCGCTGGAAGCTCTCTCAGCGCAAGCGGATGATGGATCGCGCCGGGATACTCGACTCTCAACTTGCGGACCATGACGGGAGAGTGCCACGCGCCGCAGGCCGGGCTTTCGTCGCGAAGCGGCTCGCGCGGGCTTGTCACGCCATAGCGAGGCGACGGCGGATCAACGTAGCCTGCGATGATGAAGTCGGCGTTGGCGGAAGTCGGGAGTAGCCATTATCAAGAACTGACCCGTTTAGAACTGACCCGTTTATCGTTTACGTTTAGGGTCTGCCGCCGAACTTTCCCGAAGCCGCCAAGTGGTATCGAATTGCCGGCGAGCTGGGCCATGTCGGAGCCCAATACAACCTGGGCCAAATGTTTCTGCACGGCCAATTGGACAAACCCGATTTTTCAGCGGCGCTCCACTGGCTGCGGCGAGCCGCCGACCATAACGATGCGGCAGCTCAAAACCAGATCGGCGTCATGTTCCGCAAAGGGCAAGGGGTGCCCAAGAACAACGCCGAAGCCGTCAAATGGTTTCGCCAAGCCGCCGAGCAGGGAAATCCCACCGCCCAGAACAATCTCGGCTGGATGTACCAGCATGGTTACGGCTTGAAAGCGGATCTGACCGAGGCGGTCACCTGGTATGGCCGGGCGGCTCAGCAAGGTGAGGCTTCGGCGCAAAATAATCTGGGCTGGCTCTACCAGCATGGCCAGGGCGTGGCTATGGATTTGACCGCCGCCGCCGATTGCTATCGCCGCGCGGCCGAGCAAGGCGACGCCATTGCGCAGTATAATCTGGGCATCATGCACCAGCACGGTTATGGCATGCCCCAAAACCTGGAGCAGGCCGCCCATTGGTTCCGCCTGGCCACCAAACAAGGCGATGCCGACGCCCAAGCCCAACTGGAGAACCTTTGAACTGTAATCCATCAGTCACGGCGGGTGAACAGTCCCCCCATGACTGAGGCGTGACGTTGAACTCCTGATTTCAATGGCCGATCCGCGCACCGACGCCGATCAGTTCGGACAAGCGATCCATCGGCTGGCCGGCGGCCCACATCATGCCGCGAAAGACCAACAGGCGGAAAAGCGGATCGTCAAAAGTCCAGGTGTAATGCCCGAGAATGCAGACGAAGATGCGGCCCTGGCCTTGCCGTGGCCGCCATCACCCAGCACCATTGGAAGTGCGAAGTGCGAAGTGCGAACGTCGAAGCCAGACCGCCAAAGACGATCAGCCAAGGCGCCGTCGCTTTCCCGATTCGTCACTCCCCCGTCGTCATTCGTCATTTGGCTCACCCCGCCGCCGCCGGCGAAACTGCCCTCCAAGAAATGGCGCACCTGATCCTGCAAGTCTGGCACACCGCCCCCCTGATCTGCCCGAAGTGCCAAAAACCGATGCGGGTCATTGCCGTGATTGACCAGAGCGAAGTGGTGGAAAAAATCCTCCGGCACCTCGGCCTCTGGAGTGGCACGCCGCTATTGGCCCCCGCCCGCGCCCCGCCGGACACCGCCGCCGGGCCGTGGACTCTCGAACCTTGCGACGACGTGGACCCTATGCCCGACTACGAAAACGTCCTCACCGACTGAGGACAAGCCCCCGAACCCGCTCCGATTCGCCGACGCTTCCGCCAGCGTGCCGGCGGGGTGTGCCCCGCAACGGCCAGAGGCAGCCCATTGATCCCCGGCACCCACGTGCCAGGCAGCGCCTGACCGGGAAAATGCCAGCGGCCTTGGCGCACCTGGCAAGAAAAGCCGAAAACGGAGCTTGCTTCACGGCCGCACAGGCGCAAACTCGCCGAAAATGAACCTCATGGAAAAGCAATTTCTCATCACCCGCGGAGCGTCAAAAGCAATTTTCTATCAGTATCAGTTCTTCACAAAGGTATGGCTATTGAGGTGGTTTGCGGGCGTGAACCTAAGTTTCTCAACGGACTGCTAGGAGTGGCATTCACATGAGCGAACGTCTGCCGGCTTCCCCTGCCTTAGATTCCCCATCCTGCCACGCCATCGGCCGTTGGAGTTTGGTTTGGATTGCACTCTGGCTGATTGCTCCCCTGTGCCTAGCGGCATGGAGAGCCCAGTTTGGCGCCGATCTTTCTGACGAAGGTTATTATGTTGTGCCATCGCTGCGGTATGTATTGGGCGATAGGCCATATCGTGATGAATGGTGGACAACGGTAACTGGCTTTGATCTTCTTCTCTGGCCTCTTTTTCTAATTTGGCCGACGATACCGCTTTTTGCTTTGCGTCTGGCCGGACTGGCGCTCTACGCCGCCAGCATGATTCCTGTCGTTGTGTGGTTGCGGCGTGAAATAGGCGCTGTCGCCGCCGTCATTGCGGGACTGTGTCTATGGGCCGGCGCATTCCCTCTGACAATTTCAACTCCTTCCTATAATCTCATTCCCGCCGCACTGCTGCCTGCCGCGGTGGCACTGGCGCTATTAAGTGCGGATGCTGCCACCCGGCGCAGGACCTGGCTCTTCGGTTGTGCTGCCGGTTTGGCGCATGGATTGGCCGCTGTGGCATATCGTCCCTGCCTTGGGCTGGTGGTATTTCCTGGATTGCTTTTGACCGCGGGTGTGCTGCGCCGAAACTGGCGCGGCTCCGCATGGCACGCGGCGCTCAGTTGGCTTGC
>CAYIIH010000483.1:0-5085 GCA_964363225.1 uncultured Verrucomicrobiota bacterium
AGTGCCTCCCCTGCTGGCTTGTCGGCCCCGGAACGCTTCATGCATTGGCGCTGGCGCGCGGCAACCAGGACGGCATAAAGCTGTCGGGCGTGGTGGATTTCCGCGTCGAAGGCTGCGCCCTCGAACGCTGGGGAACGGGAGGCGGTTCCGGCATCGACATGGTGGGCTGCCATCGCGGCGTGATCGAAAGCAACCTCTTCCGCCACACCGAGGCCAGCGGCGGCACGGGCGTGCAGTGCAAAGGCGGCACCAGCCGGATGGTGATTCGCCACAACCGTTTTGAAAACGCCGGTGGGCGCGCCGTGAACATCGGCGGCAGCACGGGGCGGACCTATTTCCGACCGCCCCTCCAGGACGGCGCGGAACTTTGCGAGGCCAAGGACATCCGCGTGGAGGGCAACATCTTCATTGGCAGCGGCGCGCCGGTGGCATTTGTGGGCGTGGATGGAGCCACGGTGTGCTTCAACACGATTTATCGCCCCCAACGTTGGGCGTTGAGAATTTTGCAGGAAACTCGCGAGCCCGGTTTCGTCCCGGCGCGGAACGGGAAGTTCACTGACAACATCATCGCCTTTCACTCCAGCACATGGGCCGAAGGCGGAGTGAACATCGGACCCGGCACAGCGCCGGGCACGTTTCAGTTTGCCCGCAATTGGTGGTATTGCCTGGACAACCCCGCGCGCAGCCAGCCCAGGCTGCCAGTGGACGAAACCGACGGAGTCCACGGAAAGGATCCCTTGTTTCGGGATGCGGCCCACGGCGACTTGCGCTTGACACCGCAGAGCCCGGCGCGCGGGGTTGGCGCCCAGGCGCTGCCCGAGTGAACTCGCTGATTGAAAGGGCAACGGAGCAGGAAACCATGAGCATCGAAGGCCGGAGCTGGTGCAGAAGATGCTTTCAATAGCCGGTTATTTCTGCAATTTTTGCAGCGTTGATTTATGAATTGTGCAAGGCTCCGCTTGGTTTGGGTGACAGGGCTTGGAATTGCTTGCTCCCCGCTGGTTACGGCGCAAGGAACATCCGCTGATTTTCGCCTCAGCGCGCTCGAACGCGATGGCGCTTTGTCCTGGAGCAATGCCTTCAGCATCGGTGTTTGCTCCGTTCAAACTGCTCCGGCTCCGGGTGGACCCTGGTCGCCGCAGGAGAATTTCTTTACCACGAACTCCGTTGGCCAGGCCCGCGTCACGCTGGTCTCGAGCAATTTGTTCTTCCGCCTGCTGGCGGTGGACATTTCCACCAACTCGCCACAGCATTACACGAACCTCCTTTACTCTTATGGCCGCCTGGAAACCATCGCTGGTAAGGGCCAGTACAGTACCGACAAACAAAACAACTGGCTTCCGAAATACGAAGGTGGGCCGGCCACTAACGCGAATCTTTCCCGCCCCCATATCGCCTTCGCGGACGCCGCCGATAATATCCTTCTGGTGGACGAAGGCAGCTCTTCGGTTTTGAAAATCACTCCGGCCGGCACGATTCACACTTATGCCGGCAACCAAATCCGCGGTTTCAATGGCGACGGCCCGGCTCCGGCCACCACACTCCAATTGAACTATCCCAACGGCGGCTGGTTGCTGGAAGACGGCACCTTGTACGTCATGGACACTTACAACGGCAAAATCCGCCGCATTGCGACCAACGGCATCATGACTACGGTTTTCACCACCACCGCTCCCATTACGGAAGGCCGCGGGCTTTGGGTGAAGAGCGATGAGTCGGTCATTTATTTTGCTGCCGGAACGAAACTGAAAAAGTGGACGCCTGCCGGAGGCGTGGTGACGCTGCCGAATACCTTTCGAGATTTGGGCAATATCCTCGGTGACGAGGCCACCGGTAATCTTTACATCACCGACCGCGATGCCTATCGAGTTTATCGCATGTCCTCCGAGGGCATTTTGACAACCATCGCGGGCAATGGGGCGGCCTCGGGCGGCGGCGACGGTTTCTCTGCGCTGCAAACCGGCTTGAACCGGCCGCGGGCGATCTGGTTTCTGCCCAACGGCGGCTACTTTGTGAGCGAACATGACGGCAGCCGGATTTGGTACGTGGACCCGGCGGGGATCATTCATCTCTGGCTCAACGGAGCCGCCGGCAACAATCACACCGGCGATGGCGACTGGTTTCACACCTCTGGCTTCAAGGTCAGCAAAGTCCGCAGCGTAACCACGGACCGGCATGGGAATCTGCTCATTGTGGAAAATGATTACGGATACGTCCGCAGAATCAATTTCCGCCGAATGACGCCGTGACGGGTCCACAGACTTTTATAGCGCAACATGCATTTCAAAGGCCACAGCAAACAAGGAGGCCAGCCGGGTTTTGGCAGGGTTGTTGGCAAAGTCGTAGCGCAGGTTTCTCAACCTGCTGTGTCGCAGGGCTTCCAGCCTGCGGACGCCGCGAGTCCAAACGCGCGCGCTGACTTCCGCCGCGCTGCCGATTGGAAATCGGCGATACAGCAGGTTGGAAACCTGCGCTACGTTCTGGCCGCTCGCCGCCATGGCGTGTTGATCGACTTTGTCAACGGCCCTGCGGGTTTTGGCGCGCTCTCCGTTGCCCTTGATTTATTGCTGAAACGCGCGCAGCGATCTGGCCGGTTCGCCGTTCTTATGGCGCTCTGCATGGCTGTGGTCGAGTGGTCTGCCACGGGTGATGATGTCGCCGTCATAAGCCCGCCCGCCTTGGCTGCAACTTCGGCCTTGGCCGCAGGCCAAAGCGTCCGACTCATGGTCCAAGCAGGCTATCTGCCGTCGCTTCCGGTGCTGGTTCGAGTTGAGATCAGGAACTCCCTCAATGAACGCGACGTGTCGTTCTGGGACGGAGAAGCGGCGTTGAGCGTGGACTTGCCGAACGTCGTTCTATCGACAAACCGCGTGCGGCTGCGCAATGGGATGGGAAGCGCGCTGGTGACCGTTAACGGCGGAGGGGACTTTCACTTGAGTGCGACCGTTGGACAACTGCAAGCCAGCCGCCCGTTGACCAGTCTGGCGAATGTCACTCCTGTGGCGGTGGGCGGTACGTTGTCCGGCTCAAGCACGACCTGGAGCGGCGTGGTGCGCGTGACCAATGACGTCATTGTGCCCGCCGGCCACACCTTGACGCTGTTGCCCGATACACTGGTGCTGGTGACGGGCGTGGCCTCGGGCACGACTGCCGCCGACCTGGAAGTGCGCGGCGCCCTTCTTTCGCAAGGCACCGAAAACCAGCCGGTGACGATCACCTGTGCCAGCGCCGGCTTGAACTGGGGCCAAATCCGCCATGTCAACGCCCAACCTTCGCTCTACCGATTCACCACGATCACCCGGGCCAGCCGCTCTCCGGGTGAAGGCCACACTGGAACCGGCCCGGCTATCAAGGCCACCAACTCCAAGCTCACCTTCGAGAGTTGCACTATTTCCGACCACACCGCGGGCGGCGCAACCATCGGCAAAATCATGACGGCCACGGGTTGCGATTTGGTCTTTAACGATTGCCACCTGGCGCGATCTCGCATGGGGCCGGAAATTGACGGCACCTCTCTGCTTTGCACCAACTCCTGCATTTACGAAATGTCCGGGCCGGACGATTGCGACGGCATCTACCTGCACAACCAAAAAGCGGGCCAAAACATCACTTTGACCGGCTGTGTCATCGCGGCGGGGGATGATGATGGAATCGACACGCTCGGATCGACCATCACCGTGGAGAATTGCATTATCCGGGATTGGCAGAATCTGAAGGAGGACGCCAAGGGCATCAGCGTTTTCAACGGCGCCACTTCGCTCCGGCGCTGTCTCATCACTGACTGCACGGTGGCGGTTTCGGCCAAATGGAGCAGCGGCTCGACGACGCGCGTGTTCATTGACAGCAGCACGATTGTCGCCATTACCAACGCCGTCAATGCCGGCTGGAAAGCCAATGCGCCCGGACCGTACATCGATTATCGCATCACGAATTCCATCTTGCGGGGAGTCGAGGCGGTGCATACTGATTTTGGTGCAACGAATTTTTCCATCGGCTACTGCGTCCTGTCCCAGCCCTGGCCGGGCACGGGCAACATTGTCGGCGACCCGCGGTTCGTAAATGCGACGAGCGACTTTCATCTGCAGCCCGGTTCGCCCTGCATCGACGCCGGCGATCCGTCGGCCGCTTTGGACCCGGACGGGACACGGGCGGACATTGGCGTCTTTCCCTTTCTGCAGGCGGCCATGAAACCGCCGGTTTTGCTGACGCCGCTGTTATCTGCTGAAGGCCAGTTTCGCTTCTCCTTTCAAGCAGAGTCGAACCGATCTTACACGGTTGAAGCCAGCACGAATTTAGCGGACTGGGAATCCGTGATCACCTTGTTCATCACCAATGCCCAAGCTGAATGGCTGGACGCCCCTGCTCCGGACTATCCCCGCCGCTTTTACCGGTTGCGTGCGGCACCCTGAGTGAGCGATGTTACGCTTGGCCTGATCTGAGGTAAGAAGAACGCTATGCGACATGAAAAGCTTCTCTCCGCCGATAAATGCCTTCTGATGGTCATCGATTTGCAGGAAGCTTTTAAGGCGCATATTCCAGGGTGGGAACGGATTCTTGAACGCAGTCGAATCATGATCGAAGCGGCCCAGTTGCTGGACGTGCCGATCATTGTCACGGAGCAGTATCCCAAGGGATTGGGGCGCACGGTTGATCTTTTGCGCAAGGTGCTGGGCGAGTGCCAGTATTACGAGAAGGTGACCTTCAGCAGTTGCCAGGACGAAACGATCCGGCAGGCGCTGCTGTCCCACGAGCGCAGCCAATTGTTGCTGGTCGGCATTGAAACTCACGTCTGCATTGGCCAGACGGCTTGCGACGCCCTGTCGATGGGGTTACAGCCTTTTCTGGCGCTTGATGCCATCGGATCGCGTCACGACATCGACCGTGAGGCGGCCTTGGAGCGGCTGCGAGACGCCGGCGCAATTGTCACCACCACCGAAGCGGCGATCATGGAAATGACCGTCTCCAGCCAACACCCCCGCTTTCGCGAAATATCGAAGCTGATAAAGTAACGAAAAGGCCGCTCCATGAACCGGCGGAGGGGGGGGGGGGGGGGGGCGCGCGCGGGGGGGGCGGGGGGGCAGGACC
>CAYIIH010000484.1:0-5070 GCA_964363225.1 uncultured Verrucomicrobiota bacterium
CCAGCCCTTCGGGCCACCACTTCGCATGAAAATAACGGGTGTTGGTACACAACGACTTGCTCCTACTTTCGGGGTAACCAATGGGTCATTACCTGCGCCTACGCTTGCGATTTAGTCAACTGGCGGAACCGTCCCGCGCTGATGGGTGCGACCCCGGTACGATCCTTTAAGCACTTGGGCGGCAAGGATGCAGGTCGCAGATTTCAGTGCGGAGCGGCAGCTCCGCCCTACCGGGTTCATGGACAGGGGAGTGGAAGGTGTGTGTCAAAAAGTCAAGAACCCCGTTCCTGCTTGCCGTTGAACGGCCGATGCCTTGAAATGTCTGGAGACAGCGATCCACGCACATGCACTTGGAACGTATTTTCATCGACCACACGAAAAACGTGAGTTGTGGCGGTCTGAATTTCGCGGCCGACCGGAATTCCATTCGGAAGTGGACGTTGCTGCCGCCGCATGCTGAAAACCTGGAACTCTTCGCCCTCTTCGCCCTGGCCTGTTCCGGAACGCGACAAGCGCCTCAACTGCAGCGTCTCCTGCTTTCCATCGTTTCAGAGGGCGCAGGCCCAGTGCGCGTGGAATTCGTTTTGGTTCGCCATGCGCCGCAGGAGTGCGGGCTATTCCAACCTCCTCGCAAAGGCAGCGGCTGGCAAATTCTCTTGGACGGCTCTATGGCGCCAATACAGAAAGGCGACGCGCGGCATCTGCACACCGAACCCGCCTTCGGCAAACCGCACTTGGGGAGCGGGAACTCAGGCTGGCTCTTTCTGGCGTACGGCCGCCAAGTGCTCGCCCATGCCAACACCGATTCGCTTCACTTCAGCGATCCCCACCATCGGTTGAGACGGTTTGCTTCATTGTTTGATCCGCAAGCGCGGCTGACGGACGCCGCGGCCTTCTTGGAACGTCTGCACCTCAAGAGCGTGTTGTATGAGCGTGGACGCTCGCAGGCGTTCATCACGCGGCTGAACCGCGAATTAAGTTCGCTGCTCGAAATCGAGCCGACAGCCTGGCTCGCCAAGCGCTATGACTTCCGACGGGCCTGGCAGTCTTTGGCCGCTTGGCAACGCGCGCTCGCCGTCGTCGTGTTGGACGCCTCGCGACACGTTTTGGATGCTTCGGCAAAGGTCCCCGACCCGTTTGATCAGTCGGGAGTAATGGTCTTGAATGGATTCGAAAATTGGTGTTCGTCCGAACATCTGCCGCTTTTCATTTGCCTGCTGGATACACTCTTTCCGAACGTCCAATTCATTCTCTCTGTGCCGGAACGGCTGCGCGCTGTCTTTCCGGACACAGCTCTATCGAAACGGTTGCCGATCCCTTATCCCCTGCCGCGTCCGCCAAAGCCCGCGCCGGTACGCTTGCCGCCCGGCACCGTTTTGCTCATCGATGTGGACAGCCAGTTGCCCAATCTGGCGCTGATGAAACTGAGCCGTCATTTCAAGAACCAGGGCCGGCGAGTGGTTCTGGTGCGACCAAATGTGAAAATTGTCCGGGCCGACGCGGTTTTCGCCAGTTGCGTCTTTGCCTTCCCGCAATCGGTCCGCCTTATCGAGCGCCTGCGCCGGCGTTACGGTCAGGACTTGCAGGTGGGCGGCTCCGGCGTGGATGTTCAGTTGCGGCTCCCGTCCGAGATCGAGAATTTGCCGCCGGATTATTCGCTTTATCCGGAACTGGGCGATCGGGCGATTGGCTTTCTCACGCGGGGTTGTCCCCTGCATTGCCCGTTCTGCATCGTGCCGATCAAAGAAGGCAAGCCGCGCCGGGTGAGTGATTTTGACAGTCTGCTCCAAGGACGCCAAAAACTCATTTTGCTGGACGACAACATTCTTTCGCACCCCGCAGCGATGGAACTGCTGGAGGAAATGCTGCGGCGTGACTTGCAGGTGAATTTCAACCAGACGCTCGACCTCCGGCTGGTCACGGCGGAAAAGGCCGCCCTGCTCCGCCGCATCCGTTGCTCCAATGTCCGGTTCACCCGGCGCAATTACTACTTCAGCTTGAACAACAGCCGGTTTCTGGACTTCGTGCGCCACCGCTACCAACTGCTGCAAGTCACCCCGCGCGACAACGTGGAATTTGTCTGCATGTACGGCTTCGACACCACGCTGGCTGAAGACGTGGAGCGCTTTCAATTTCTCCGTTCCTTGCCCGGCGGGTATGTCTTTCTCCAACGGTATCGACCTGTCCTGGGCGGGCCCGAGGCTGACCTGAGCCGCTTTTTCGATGACCGCGCTGACGAACAGATCGACGCCCTCCTGCGGGTCAATTTCACGCAGAACATGAAGAGCATGGAAGTGTACTATCGCTGGCTCTGTGTGCTCTACGCACAGATGCGCGGGCGTGTGCATCAGCGGTTGGTGGAGACCCTTTTTCGCTACAACAAGCGGCACCTCATGGGAGGATTTCTAGCGAAGCTCGATCAAGACGTCGGTTCCTAGCTTTGGCACATTATTCATGACACGAAAGGTTACTTGCGCAAACGATAGAAGACGTTCGCTGCGCCGATGGGAATGGTTGCCTGGTTCAGGTTCTGGCTGATCGTTACGGACGGTTGTGGGTTCAGGTCGGCGAAGTTTGGCGGCGAAAGGCTGGACGCGGCTTGAATAACCGCAGCAGTGATCGGCGCGGGCCAGGAAAGGACGACATCAGTTCCAGAGCGGGAGATGCCCAGGAGCAAAGGCTCCTCGCCTTGAACGGCCAGTTCAAAGACCAAGCCCTGGGCTCCGCCTAATAACAGGGTCTTTCGATCAGTGGAGACATCAAAACCCCAGTACTGACCTGTGTAACCGGTGGCGGTGTCCAAGTCCTCTTTAGTGAAGGTAGTGGAGAGGGAACCGAGCGTGGTGGCGCTGGTCAGGCTGTAAACCTGGATGCCGTTGTCGGTCGTGTGCACATAAAGATAACCGCCCCGCTCCACCACCGTCCATAGACCGAAGCTGCCGCTGCCCGTCAATGTGCCTGCGCTGCCCAGGAGTGTTTCGGCGCCGGTGGCCAGATTGATCGCATAGAACTTGGGATTATTATTCTGTCCGGCGTCCCCGTAATAGGCATAGCCGCCGTAGAGATCGCCCACCCGCACATTGCGAATGCGGGTGCTGGCGCTAGTCGTGATGAAGCCGTTGGCATTCCAGCGGGTGTCGGCAGTCACGGAGAATGGCTCGGCGACCACCTGGGCCAAAGAGAGCCGCTTGCGGTTCGCGGATGGATTGTAAGTGGTGTAAATGATCGTATTGTTATCGACCCAATCAAAACTCTCCGCCGCCTGGCCGCCGCCTGGAACCTCGACGTCCACTCGATTCTGCCCATCAAAATCGTAGCGTGAGAAGGTGGTGTTGTTGGCGCCGCCGGCGGCGAGCATGTAGATCGAGCTATTAGGGCCGCGGAAGGGGGCCACCATGCGGTGGTCCAGGGGGATGCTGCTGTTATCAACGGCCAATGAAGGGGTACTGGAGCCGGAGGGATAACGTCCAAAGGCCGGGGTATTGATTTGGTTCACGTAGATATCGCCGTCGAAAAGACGGGGGTTATACATGCTGCTGCCTGAGATACCCAGGTCACCCGCCAAATTGATGGTGGTGCGGAGCCGCAGTGGCGGGATTGGGGCCAATTCATAGACGATGCCCTGAGCCGCTCCCAATAAAAGTTTCTTGCCATCCGGAGAGAGATCAAAGCCCCAGTACTGCCCTGTGTAGCCGGTAAGCTCATCCAGGCGCTCTTTCGTATAGGTCGTGGCGAGGGAACCGAGCGTGGTGGCGCTGGTCAGGCTGTAAACCTGGATGCCGTTGTCGGTCGTCTGCACATAAAGATAACCACCCCGCTCCACAACCGTCCATAGACCGAAGCTGCCGCTGCCAGTCAATGTGCCCGCGCTGCCCAGGAGTGTTTCGGCGCCGGTAGCCAGGTTGATCGCATAGAACTTGGGATCATTATTCTGTCCGGCGTCCCCGTAATAGGCATAGCCGCTGTAGAGATCGCCCACCCGCACATTGCGAAGGCGTGTGCTGGCGCTGGTGGTGACGAAGCCGTTGGCATTCCAGCGGGTGTCGGCAGTCACGGAGAATGGCTCGGCGACCACCTGGGCCAAAGAGAGCCGCTTGCGGTTCGCGGATGGATTGTAAGTGGTGTAAATGATCGTATTGTTATCGACCCAATCAAAACTCTCCGCCGCCTGGCCGCCGCCTGGAACCTCGACGTCCACTCGATTCTGCCCATCAAAATCGTAGCGTGAGAAGGTGGTGTTGTTGGCGCCGCCGGCGGCGAGCATGTAGATCGAGCTATTAGGGCCGCGGAAGGGGGCCACCATGCGGTGGTCCAGGGGGATGCTGCTGTTATCAACGGCCAATGAAGGGGTACTGGAGCCGGAGGGATAACGTCCAAAGGCCGGGGTATTGATTTGATTGGCGTAGATATTACGGTCGAAAAAGCGGGGGTTAAACATGCTGTTGCCTGAGATGCCCAGGTCACCAGCCAGGTTGATGGTTGTGCGGAGTTCGAGTTGGTCCGGCAGATACGGAGCTGCCTGAGTGTACAAGGCTACAAAATAAACTGCTCCAAGGATAAGATTTTTCATACGGCTTTTCGAGATTTGGCAGTTCTTACTCAGTTCATTAACTGGCAGGAATTTGCTTATTCACGGTGAGGAGGAGAGTAAGCCTCCAGGAGCCTGTGCCGCAAGGAGGAAATCGGCGCTGCCGACGTGAGATTGGCGAAGGCGCCTGCACGTGATAGTGTTCCACTGGAAGCGCACGCGGCCCGTTTGCTCCTGGTCGTGTGCCTGTTGGCTTACACTGCGATCCCAGCGCGCACCGGCGACGACATTGCGGCACCGGGGGTCGGACCGGGCACCCCCCCTCATTCCATTCTGGACGCCACCAACGGAGTTGGCTCCTGGATCTGGGCGCCGGAGACGTTCGACAAGCAAACGTGCCGGCTCTGGAGGTCGTTTGAGATTCCGCACTTGGCCATAAATAAAGTGGGTCTGTCGCGGGGCGAGCAAAGCAGGACAGATTCTGTAGTTAGTGACCGGCATTTAACAAATAATACATTGTGCCAGAACAGCTTGGAGTTATT
>CAYIIH010000485.1:0-5066 GCA_964363225.1 uncultured Verrucomicrobiota bacterium
CGGCCCATCATGCGTGAAAAAGAACCTGGAATGCAAGCACCGGCTGCCAGCGCGCCAGATATGGTAAGACAACAAGTTTTGAAATTCAAGGACTCCACTTCGCCCGCGCTACGGTTCGGACAGCTCGCCCAGCAATTGCTCCATTTCGGCCAATGGTCCCTCGTGATGTTGTTCGAGAGCCAACTGTCGAGCCCGCTCGAAAGCAGATCGGGCGGCGGCGCGGTCGCCCAAGGACAACTCGCATTTGCCAATCAAGATTTGCACGACCATCCAGTCCGGTTTGCGGGCCAAAGCCACATTGAGTTGCTCTTTGGCCGGAGCATACTGGCCGTCATCGTAGTAAGCCTTGCCCAGGCTGAAGCGCGCCAGCTCGTTGTTGGGATATTGCGCCACGAGCTTCTGAGAGCGGGCAATAGCATCCGTCATCATGGCCGTCTTGGCTCCCAGCTCAAATGCGGTTCGATTGGTTACCTTGGCCGGATGACAATCTCTTCGACGAGGGCGCGCGATGGAAGATTGATCGCCAGCAACACGCATTGCGCGACATCTTCAGATCGCAACATACTCTGGCGCGCTTCCGGCGGCGGCGGATTGGGCCGCAAATTCAGAATCGGCGTGTCAATATCGCCGGAGAAAACGGCGCAGGCGCGAATGCCCTGGGCGCGTTCCTCGGCATTGATCGATTGCGTCAAGCCGGCCAGACCGAACTTGGACATGACGTAAGCGGGACCGGCCTTGGGGCTGGCTTGTTTGCCGGCATCGGAAACGATGTTGACGATGGTCCCAGACTTCTGCCGGCGCATGACCGGAAGAAAAGCCTGTGTGCAGTAATAAGCGCCGTTCAGATTCGTGTCGAGCAGCCGGTGGTACTCTGCCAGCGACAAGACCTCCAGGCTGCGCTTCGGAGTGTTGGTGCCGGCGGCGTTGACCAGCACTTCCACGGCTCCAAACTTCTCCAAAATCCGTTGGGCCACTTTTTCGACGGCCTCGGCCTGACCGATGTCGCAAGGGCAAACCAGGCAAGGCTCCGAGGAATACTTGCCGGCAAGCAGCGCTGTTTCCTGCAAAGCGCTTTCTCTCCGGCCCAGCAAAGCCAGTTTCCAATCCTGTTGGGCCAGGGCCAGGGCGACCGCTTGTCCTACGCCGCTGCCTGCGCCCGTTACCACTGCGATTTTGTTCATAAATGGTCTTCCTGGTGTTCAGGCAAATCAACCCATCGCTTTTCAACCGCCGAAACCTTGGCGGCATCCATGACCGCCTGCACTCTGGCGCCGTCGAAGAAGGAGGGGACGCAGGGGCGCCGGCTGAGGATGGCGTCGATAAACTCGAAGTTCTGATCGTAACGAAAGTTGAAGAGCGGATCGCCTTGGGTTGGATCGCGCGGTGAGCCGGGCCACTTCAGAAACTCTCTCGGCACCGGGAGTGTTTCCAGACCGCTTTGACCACGGCGGCCGATTTCGAGTTCTTGTTTTTGGCCCAAATAATAGACGAGCGTGGCTTCGCTGCCATTGATCTCGCAATAATCGCGGCTGCGCGCGCTCTCGCCCCGGCCCGTCGCCACTTTGGTGCTTTCCAGCACGCCGGTCGCGCCGCTGGCAAACCGGGCGATCACCGCCACCCAGTCTTCCAGGTCCGAAACCAGGCCGTCGCGCACATCATGAAACCGCTGCAGATCAGCGACCAACTGTTGGATTTGACCCATGAGGACGTGCGCGTAATCAATGCGGTGCGACAGCATGTCGCCCAGCTCGCCGCTGCCCGCCAGCCTCGCCACTTGCCGCCAGCCCAAGGCGCGCGTGCCCCAATCCTGGAAACGCTGAATGTGAAAGTGAAACGGCCGGCCAATGGCGCCGGTGTTCACCAAATGCGCCAGGTAGCGAAAGGCCGGCACAAAACGATACGTGAAGGCGGTCATGTGCCGGACGCCGGCTTTGTCAGCGGCCTCCGCCATGGCCCTGGCATCTGGATAGTTCAACGCGAGCGGCTTTTCGCAGAGCAGATGCTTGCCGTGCGCGATGGCGGCCAGCGCGATGGGCGCGTGAGTGAAATTCGGCGTCGCAATGATGACGGCCTGAACATCGTCACGCCGGACGGTCTCCTCGTAGTTCGTGGAAGTGATGGTGACACCGGTCTGTTGGCGCGCCCGTTCGAGCGTGGCCGAATCGGTGTCGCAGAGAGCGACGACCTTGGTGTCCGGGCAAAGGGCGAGTCCCGGAAGGTGATTCTGCAGCGTGATGCCGCCGCAGCCGATGATGGCAATGCCGATTTTGTTCATCTTTGATGTCGTGACTTGCGTCTGCTCAGTATGTCCGCCCGAATAGTGAAGGCAAGTCGAGTGATCAAAAACCGGGCAGGGTTTCCCTTGTCACACTGGCTTCAGGAAGTAATTTGCAGACATGAGCCTGGAAGAGTTGAAACAGAGCGTGATCGGACTCACACCCGACGAGCGATTCCGCCTGGCGGCTTTTTTGCGCCACCTGGCTGAACAGGACGATCCGGATTATCAACAGGCGTTGGATGAAGCCAACGCTCGTAGTTCATCAGGCCAAAGAGTCACCTTGGACTTCACTGGAATCGCGGCGCGCGTTCTCACATCAAAGTACCAGCGGGAAGACCGTGCCTAAAATAATGAAGAGCTTTTAAAAAAGAATTCACCCAACGCTTGCTTTTAAGATCCAGCGTGGCGAACCGGCCCGAAGCACTCGCGCTGGCGCGCTGGATCTCACTTCGCTCCGCTGCGCTCGCCCGGACCGACACTCTGGACACCGTTGATCCGAGTGTCATCTTTCCAAGTTCTCCCGAACCTCTCGGTAGCGTGCGGTGGCCAGGTCGGATGGACGTCCCTTCGCGCAGAACGAGAGGCCGGTCAAGTTGCGGTGTGGACGCTCGACCACGACGCGGCCCCGTTCATCAAGCTTGGATTCGAGGGTGCGCAGGGCTTCCAAGTAGCGGGCGTCGTGCTTCGCGCGGTCATAAAACGACAAGACGTACACGTAGGAGAAAAGATTGTACCGCAGGAACGGGTACTCCACTTGCATGAACAGCGTGCCGATGCCGAAATGACAAGGCCCCATGGGACGTCTCACCACCCAGTGCTCCAGCAGCGATTCGACCGCACGATCAAGACCTGGGTTCCGGTTGAGATGCTCCGTGAAGCGAAACGCGTCCAACGCCAGCAGCGTGACGCCGGGATTGGAGAACTCAGTTTCCGGCCCTCGCCCGAAGGAGAACTTACGGCAGCGCCAGCCGCCGTCATGGTGCTGAGTCTCCAGCAGGTGAGCGAACGTCTGTTGAAGTCTGCGGTCGCGCACATAACCGAAACGACACAGCACTCTCGCCGCGTCCGCCGTGCCGCAGGGGTACAGCGCGCCGCTGGGCGCCAGCCGAAACCGACCGTCCTCTCGCCACGCTTGGAGGATAAGTTGGAGCCCGCCGTTGACTGCCTCGTGAGTGCGGACCACGCCCAGTTCGTGAAGGATCAGCAGTGAAGTGAGCGTGCTGAAGGGAGCGCCAACAGCGAGGCGCCCATCCGCACTGGCCCAGTAGTTTCCGCCATTGTCACGCCGTCGGGCGAGCACGGCTTCGACATCCGCGATGTGTCTGCTTTTCACCATGTTGGTTCTGAGATGATTCAGGTGCCCTCGAACGGCCCAGCTCTCGTCGGGTCCTCATTGGGTGCCCCCGCTTCCGGACTCCTGTTCCTCATTGCGTCCCTTGCTCCCGGAGAGCCCGGTCCAGCTTGCGGCCAAAGTCCTCCCAGAGCTTCTCGGCATTAATCCAAGTCACCCACCTCACGGTTGGGCCCGAGGATTGTCCAGCAGGCGGGTGCTCAAACTTCAAGTCATCCCGCAGCCGCGGCCGGGGATGGACTTCGGTCTTGGTCAGACCGAGCAAGTAAGCCACGGTTGCCTCGTCCCAAACTGGCCAGGTGTTCCGGTCCCCCGTTACCATCTGAATCAGATTCTCCTGGCGCTCCAGCCAGCCAACGAGCAGGCCTGCCAAGTAGCGGCCGGGCTTGCCCCGCTCCTCGAACAGGGTCCGGACGCGTTCCCGGGTCATGCGCAAATGATCCAGCGCGACGGCCGCGTCCGCGACCACGATGGGCGCGGGAGATTCGAGGAGCACCTGCCAGGCCTTCACGTCATTCTTGACGTTGAACAGGTCGTCCCCTTCCGGCCATTTGCTGAAGGCCATCGCGATGATCTCGATCCGTTCCGCCAAGGTAGGGTCGGCCAGCAGAGCGGACGCAACATCGGTAGCCGCGCCGATGACCAGAACGGTCAGAGGCCGGGTTCGGTTGAAGCCGCGGGATTCCCTCAGGATGAAATCCACCCCCTGGCCAAGGCGAGGCTCGGCTTTGGCACGCAGGGGATCGCTGGAGCCGGCAATCACCTTTGGGTGTTTGGGGAGCGGCAGGTGATCCAGGACCTCTTTGGCCACGCGCGCGGAGCTTGCCGCTGCCGGCGCCGCCAGCACGGGATGGCTTCCGGTATGAGTGCTCACCACGCCGCGAAGGTCGAACTCCCCGCTGAGGACCAGGTGGGCCAGAACCCACTGGTCGTCCATGTCAGCCCCGATGTCCGTCGATAACAGGATCGGACGGGGCCGGGGCTGCTCTTGGTGCCCCTGGCCATGGCCTGCCGCTGGAGCCGTGAGCACGGCCAGAATTAGAGAGACGAGAATCACTTGAGGTTGATACATGGCGGGCTCCTCGGGAATTCGCGGCCGCTTTCAGATGACTGTGTCATGTTCGCCGACCGCCCAACGTGAGAGGTCTGCCACAGCCGCCGGAGCGTGACCTCGAAATGCAACTGGGATGAACGAAAACTTACAACGGCCCAACAGCCTGGCGCGGCGGCTGTTGGCTGCACCGACCTTGATACTCCCACTCAAGCCCTTTGGGTTTTGTGCGATCATCGGGCCATTGGGCGGGGAGTGTTACCAGCACTCCCCGCGTTAACGAATCAAACCTTAACCGGTGTCCTGTTGGACACCCCTTACCAAATACACCCATGAAATATTACACCTCCACCACCGAATACAACTGCGGAATCGACCTCCCTGCC
>CAYIIH010000486.1:0-5037 GCA_964363225.1 uncultured Verrucomicrobiota bacterium
AAGATGGCCGTCGTCGCCCCGATCCCCAGCGCGAGCGTGAGCACGGCCACGGCGCTGAAGCCAGGATTTTTCAGCAATTGGCGGAAGGCGTAGCGGAGGTCGTTCATGGCGCAGGTGATTGGTGAATGGTGATTAGTAATTGGTCGGTCGTCAGTCGCTTCTCATTCCGCACTCCGCACTCAGAATTCCGCATTTGTTTCACTCACAACGCAGCGCCTCCATTGGATTGACCTTGGTCGCCCGGCGCGCGGGGATGAAGCTGGCCGTGGCCGCTGCGAGCAATAGCACGATGACGAGAATTGCCAGCGTTGCCGGGTCGCGCGGCGTCACTCCATAAAGTTGACTTTGAAGGAGTCGGGTGCCCACAAGCGCCCCTGCCAATCCGAAGGTCAGACCAACCAGCGCCAGCCTGATTCCATCCTTCATCACAAACATCAAGACCGCCTCGGGCGTTGAACCGAGCGCCAGGCGAATGCCAAACTCCCGCGTCCGCCGCTCGACGCTGTATGCCATCAGGCCATAAAGGCCGATGGTCGCCAGGGCGAGGCCCACCGCCGCGTAGAGCGCCAGGTAAAGCGTGAAGAAACGCCGTCCTTGTGTGGAGCGATAAAGCTCTTCGGCCACGTTTTGAATCGTCCGGTCGAGTACGCCCGGATCGGCCTGGTTGATTGCGACGTGGATGGGCCGGATCAGAGAAGCGGGATCGAGCGCAGTTCGCAGGTAGAACCGGTCATAATGGAGATTCCGATAGTATTCCTCGCATGGCCGGTACAGGGTGGGTCGCGGATCGGTTTCGTGATCGTCGAGTCTCACGTCGCCGACCACACCGACGACTTCAAGAACTCGCTCCTGTGTTCGAATATCTAAAGAACGCTCCTGTCCGGGCGCGAGGCGCAAGCGTTTGCCAACCGCTTTTTCGCCCGGCCAGAAAGTCCGGGCGAGCGTGCGATTGACCACGACGGTGCTCCGTTCCACGTCGGAGCGATCCAGGAATCGCCCTTCGACCAAGGGAGCGCGCAAAGCCGCGAACAGGTTTCTCTCCTCCAGACCGGAACCTTCGTGCCGGACTTCGATCGGGCGATCATCTCCTTCGGCGATGTATTTCCGCCGGCTGCCCACGGTCCTGCTGCCGACAGATTGGACTCCAGGCAATCCAGCGTAATTGTTTCCGAGCCGACGGATGAACGCGGCGTAAGTTTGTGCATCGGCCATGTTCTCCGAGGAAGGAACAGCCACCGCCATCAATAGGTTCCGGGGGGTGTAGCCGACGTCCACCCGCAACACGTGAATGACGCTGCGAATCATCAGCCCGGCACCGGCCAGGATCACGACCGCAAACGCGACCTCAGCCACGATGAGTCCGCGCAACAACCACCGTCCGCCCGCCGCTTGCGTAGAAGACGCGCCGCTTTGCTTAAGCGTCTCGATCAGACACGGTCTTGACGCGCGCCAGGCGGGAGCCAGACCAAAGACCAAGCCCGTGATGACCGAAAGAGCCAAGGCGGATGAAAACACCGCCCCGTCCAGGGCCAATGCTTTTAGCCGAATTCCACCCAGGAACGCGTTCAATGCCTTGATGCCCCAATGCGTCAACACGAGGCCGCACAGACCGCCGGCCATCGCCAGCAGAAAACTCTCCGTCAGCAATTGCCGAATGAGACGCCCCCGTCCAGCGCCCAGCGCGGCGCGCATGGCCATCTCATGCTGGCGCGCTTCGGCGCGGGCGAGGAGCAGATTAGCCACGTTGGCGCAGGCGATCAGCCAGACGAGGCCGATGACTGCGAAGAGCGTCCAAAGCTTCTGCCGCGTCGCTTCGTCGGCGAACAGGGTGCTGACGGGACGCAGCCGCATTTTCCAGCCTTCGTTCTCGGCAGGGCTGTCCGTCGCGTGGCGGGCCGACATCGCATCGAGGAATGCTTGGGCCTGCGCCGGTGTTGATCCATTCGAGAGGCGGAAGAAGACATCGTAGTTGCGGCCATACCAATTCGCCGGAGGATCGGCTTTCGGAACCCAGTAATACACGTCCTCCTCCGGAAAAACGAAGTGGCTGGGCATGACGCCGATCACGGTGTAGCGCTGATACGAAGACTCGATTTCAGGTTCGAGTTCAATAGTCTTGCCCATGATTTGAGGATCGCCGCCCAGGCGTGTGCGCCAGAACGAGTGGCTCAGAATCACGACTTTGTTCTCGTGCGAACGTTCTTCATCTTTGGCGAAAGTTCGGCCCAGGATCGGTTGGACACGCCACAGCGCAAAGAAGTTGGCCGACACCGCCGAGCCCCGCACCATTTCGGTAAACTCTCCGCCACGATATTTCACCAGCATGGAGTCAAAGACCGCGAGATCGCCAAAGACCTCCGCATGCTGCCGCAACTCCGCGATGGTGATCGGGCTGATCCCCGCGTTGGAATACCCCTTCTCGGCGTTGAAACTCTCGATGCTCATCAACCGGTCCGCATCCTTCACGGGCAGAGGATCAAGGATGGTCGCTTGCACGGCGCTGTAGATGGCCGTGGTTGCCCCGATGCCGAGCGCGAGCGTGAGCACAGCCACGGCGGTGAAGCCGGGATTCTTCCGCAGTTGGCGGCAGGCGAATTTGAGATCATTCATAACGCAACGCATCTATCGGATTTACTCGTGTCGCCCTTCGCGCCGGCAGCCAGCAGGCAAACAAGGCCACGACCGCAAGCAACAACGCGACCGCAATGAAGGTCACGGGATCGGTGCTGCTGACGCCGAAGAGGTACGCACGCAAGACTCGACCGGTAGCGAGCGCGGTAATTATCCCGATCACCCCGCCCACCGCCACAAGCACCAGACCTTGGCCCAGGATCAGCCGCATCACGTCGACGATCGGTGCGCCCAGCGCCATCCGAATGCCGATCTCGCGTGTGCGCCGCGCCACGCTGTAGGCCAGCACGCCATACAGGCCAATGGCGGCCAGGAACAGACCCACGCTGGCAAAAATGCATAGATAAAGCATCACCGTCCGATGGCCTGCCATTCCGGCCCGCAACACCTCCTGCAGGTCGAAGAACATCGGCATCCCTGCATTAGCGCCGGTGGCATTGATTGCGTGAACTATCGGCTTGTAGAGGGTGCCAGGATTGACGGCAGTCCGAACGAACAGGCAACTCTCCGCGATCTCGATGGGCTGCACGTTTTCCAGCGCGCGGTAGATTATCGGTTGCGGCCCCTCGGGGTAGCGAGCGGCCACCACCTCCTTGCCGGCGTACTCAACCGTGTCACCCACAACGCCGACGACTTCGTAGGGGCGACCAATCATGGATGTATCCAAGCCGCGGCTGCGTACCCATGTGAGGTGAGAGTCATTTGTGTTGTGTTGTGGCCAGAAGCGTTTTCCAACCGCCCCTTCGCCGGGCCAGAGCCGTCGGGCCGCCGTTTCATTGACCAGCACACTAGGGATGCCTTCTCCCACGTCGCTGCGATCGAGCCAACGTCCCTGCTTCAACGGCACGCGCAAGACGCGCAACGGGTCGGCCTGTTCGACGGCAATCCACTCTATCTTCAACCGGGTGGGCAGCGAGCCTGGAGCCGTCGAGATTTCCGTTTCGCCATGATCCTTGAATGAGTAGCCGGTGGCGATCACGCCTGGAATGGCCGCGATGCGTTGCTGCGCGTCGGCAAACCGGGCGAACCTCGCGGCGAGGGTGTTGTCAGGCCCGACGTTAAGGCCCCACGCATTAATATGGACGGCGTAATGGGGGTCGTAGCCCGGATTCACCCGCAGCAGGCCGATCACGCTGCGCACCATCAAACCCGCGTCCGCCAGCAGCACGAGGGCCAGCGCGACCTGGCCCACGATCAACGTCCGGCTGAACCACCCGCACCGTCGATCACCCGTGCTGGTGGCAGCGCCCAGCTTCAGCACTTCGCTCAAGTCGGATCGCCGGCCTTGCCACGCCGGCGCGAGGCCGAAGAGCAGGCCGGTAGCGAGTGTCACCCCGGACGCGATGCCCAGGACGCCCGCGTTGAGCGCGATGGGCTTGAGGCGCGGCAGGTCCGCTGAAATGAGCTTCGGCAGGAGTTCGAGACCGAAAGCGGTGACGGCAAGGCCCGCCGCGCCGCCGAGAACGGCGAGCACCAAACTCTCCGTTAACAACTGGCGGAATACGCGGGCACGGCCGGCCCCCAACGCGACGCGCACCGCCAATTCCTGCTGGCGGGTCTCCGTGCGCGCCAGTTGGAGATTCGCAACATTGGCGGCGGCAATGAACAGCACGAACGCGATGGCGCCCAGTAACAGACCGAGTGTGCGGCGCACTTCCGGCTTGCTGAACATTTCACGCAACTCACGGGATTGAAAGGAGGCAAAGACCATCCCTCGCGTGAACTCCTGCGCTTGCCGCTTGGTGATCACATCAAGAAACGCCTGCACCTGGGCGGTCTCGATGCCAGACCGCATTTCCGCAATGAGCCCGGTGTTGTTCAAGATATCGTCCGAGGCAGGATCGGGAACCTGGACGGGCCGCCAGTACTCAAAGCCGGCCCTCGGGAAGGAAAAGTGCGGCGGCATCACTCCCACCACGGTCATGGGCCGTTCGCGAAAGCGAACCGTGCGACCAACGATGGCTGGATCGCCGCCGAACTCGCGTTGCCATAGCTGATAACTGAACACGAGGACGTCGTCTTTGCCCGGTTGACCTTCGTCAGCGGTAAACGTGCGTCCCAGCAATGGCCGCAGGTTCCACAAGCCGAAGAAATCCGACGTCACCCACACGCCCGATACTGGACGGGGAAACTCCTCACCCGGCAACGTCAGCCCGTCGAACTCGTACGCGGCCAGACGGGCGAACAGGTTCGTTTGCTGGAGCGCGTCGCGCAGCGCGAGTCGATTGATGCGCGGCGACCAGCGCCGTTCCTTGTCCACGACTCCGAGTTGCAGGAGCCGACCCGGATACGGCACCGGCAGCGGATCGAACACGGCGGTCTTGACGACGCTGACAATGGCGGTCGTTGCCCCGATGCCGAGCGCGAGCGTGAGCACGGCCACGGCGGTGAAGCCGGGGTTCTTCA
>CAYIIH010000487.1:0-3674 GCA_964363225.1 uncultured Verrucomicrobiota bacterium
GCGGGCCGCTCGCGTGGGACGAAGTCAAGCAGCGTTACGTCCAGTTCGTGCTCGATCGCTGCCGTGACCGGCCCAACCTCTACTACGAAATCGCCAATGAATACTACGGCCCCGAGCAACAAGCCTTCGTGGAAAAGGTCGGCGACTTCATCTGGGCGCGGGACCGGGCACACTTGGTGACGGCCTCCGCGGGCGAACTGCCGCGCTTTGCCGCCAAGCCCTGGTATCGGCTGCACAACTTTCACCCGTCGCGCGGACGCAACTGGTGGACGCGAGTCTATGACGAAGTGCTGCTGCCGGCTCGCCATGCCCGGCTGCCGCTCGTGAACGACGAACCGATGGGCAGCCGTGCGGCTGACGACAAGGAGGAAGGCTACCCTGGACGCGACGCGGACGCCGCGCACCATCGCATGAACTTTTGGGTCACGGTGCTTGGCGGTGGACACGTGACCTTCCACAGCCACAAAGGAATTAACGCGCTCGCGGGGCACAGTCCGGGCCAGGAATTTGTGAAACCACTGCGCGCGTTCTTCGCGAAGGTGCCGTTTTGGGAATTGGAGCCGGCACCGGAGCGACTCAAGAGTGGAACCGCTTACTTGGCGGCGTCGACAGACCAGTTGGCGGCGTATTTGCCTGCTGGCGGCAACGCCACGCTGGATTTGCGGCAACTCGGGGGTCCGCTCGCCGCCCGCTGGTTCAATCCGCGTGCAGGTGCGTTTGGCGAAACGTTCAATGTGGGCGGCGGCACGCTGCGCGAGTTCACAGCCCCGGACGGTCACGATTGGGCCCTGCAGTTGAAACCATAAAGAGCTTTTCTTTCATCCGGATAATGTTAGTATCTGGCTCGATTTCTCCCTGCTGCGCAGTGGTCACAAACTGCCGAGTGTAGCAAAAACGAAAGGTTAGCTATGGCAAGATATGTCAGTCTCGTCCGATTCACCGAGCAAGGAGCGCGCGCGATCAAAAAATCGACCCGCCGCGCCCAGGCCTTCCGCAAGGCCGCCGAGAAAGCCGGCGTCAAAGTCGAGGCCCAGTACTGGACGGTGGGCGCCTACGATGGGGTCATGATCCTGAGTGCGGACCAGGAGGCAAAGGTGCTCCAGTTGATCACCTCGCTGGCCACGGCGGGCAACGTCCGCACCGAATCCTTGCGGGCTTTGGACGAGACAGAATTTACCGCCCTGGTCGGCAAATAGGCTTGCTAAAAGCCAGAGTGGGACCTGCCGCTCCCCAGCGCGGTGGGGCCGCAGGCAAATAACGGCAGGGCGAGACTCCGTCGAGCCCTGAAATTTAGCGGAAAAACCACTGATCATCTTCGCCGGGAGACCGGCGTCAAAGCCCGGACTTTAGATGCCTTTCGACAAGAGCAAACCGAATCCTTCCGAAACCGGCCACTTGGCTGGCGAGATCTGGGGCGGGTTCGCGTCGATGCTCGTGGCTCTGCCCTCGTCCATCGCCTACGGAGTGGCCATCTACACCGTGCTTGGAGCCGATTATATCGCGCAAGGGGCCATGGCCGGAATCCTCGGCGCGATTGCCATAGGGCTCCTGGCGCCGGTGTTTGGCGGCGCTCCCCGCCTGATCTCAGCTCCGTGCGCCCCGGCGGCGATGGTGATGGCTGCTTTGGCCGCGGACCTGGTCGCCGGCACCCGAGGCACCTCCGGTCCCATCTCGCCGCAGCAGGTCGTGCTGCTCATGACCTTGGTGGCGGTGTCTTCGGGCGGGCTGCAATTCGTGTACGGCAGCATCGGAGGCGGGAGGCTCATCAAGTATATCCCCTACCCGGTGGTGTCCGGCTACCTGAGCGGCGTGGGCGTGTTGATCTTTCTCAGCCAGATTCCGAAATTCTTCGGACTGCCCAAAGAGCTGCCCACCTTGGAAGAGCTGCTTTCGCCCGAGGGATATTTCTATTGGGCCATTTATGGCAAAAAAATGTCCGTCTGGGAAGGACTGCTCTCGTCCGAACTCTGGAAATGGCCGGCGATTATTGTCGGGAGCGTAACGATCCTGGGGATGCTGGCAGGGCCCAAAGTGACGAAGGCGGTGCCGGCGACGATTCTGGGATTGCTGGGAGGTCTCCTGACTTATTTTGGTCTGGGGATGATTTGGCCCGACTTGCTGCATTTGGAGCACAACAAACTGGTGGTTGGGCAAGTGGGCGGCGGCGTGGGATCCGTCTTCGCCGCCATGGTGGAGCGGTGGAACTCGTTAGCTGGGCTGCGCCTGGGGGACTTGGGCGCTCTGCTCATGCCGGCCTTGACTCTGTCGGTATTGCTGTCGATTGACACTCTAAAAACGTGCGTCGTGGTCGATGCCTTGACCCGCTCCCGGCACAACTCGAATCGGGAGTTGGTGGGACAAGGGATCGGGAATGTCGCCTCGGCGCTGATGGGCGGCATGCCGGGCGCCGGCACCATGGGCGCCACGCTGGTCAATGTGAATAGCGGAGGCAAAACACGGCTCTCCAGCGTCCTGGAAGGCGTCTTTGTCCTGGCGGCGTTCCTCCTCTTCAGCAAGCTGATCGCCTGGGTGCCGATAGCGGCCCTGGCAGGCATTCTGATCGTGGTGGCGTTTCGGATGTTCGACCGGAGCAGCTTCCATCTCTTGAAGCAGAAGTCCACGGTGCTCGATTTCTTTGTCATCCTGGCGGTCATCGTCGTGGCCGTCCGCTTTAATCTGATCGCCGCGGCCGGCGCCGGCCTGGCCCTGGCGATCCTCCTGTTCATCCGGGAGCAGATTCGCGGCTCGGTCATTCGGCGCAAGATGTACGGGAACCAAATCTCCTCGAAACAACACCGGCTGCCGGCGGAGCAGGAAATCCTCAAGCAGTACGGAACGCTCACCACGGTGTGCGAGCTGCAAGGGAGCCTTTTCTTTGGCACGACCGACCAGTTGTTCACGGAATTGGAGCCGGACTTGAAGATGAGCCGCTACGTCATTCTGGACATGCGCCGGGTCCAGTCCGTCGATTTCACGGCGGCGCACATGCTCGAGCAGATCGAGGCGATGCTGACGGAGCGTGGCGGGCATCTGATTTTCAGCAATCTGCCGGCGAGCTTGCCGACCGGCCAGGACCTCGAGACTTACTTCGACCAGGTCGGCCTCGTGAAGCCCACGCAGAACATCAAGATATTCGATTCGCTTGATGCCGCGCTGGAATGGACGGAGGATCGGATTCTGGAGGAAGAGCGCCTGCTGCAAACGGGGCAGGAAATACCGCTCGAACTGCCGGAGATCGAACTGCTGCGCGAGTTTGAATCGGACGATACTCTCACCGCCCTGAAGACCTGCGTCATCGAACGGTCCTTCCAGGCAGGGCAAACGATTTTCAGGAAAGGCGAGGCCGGAGATGAGCTGTATCTGATCCGGCGCGGCATCGTGCGCATCCTGCTGCCGCTGGAGAGTGGAAAGAAGCTGAACCTCGCCACTTTTGCCCGGGGGAACTTTTTCGGCGACATGGCCTTCCTCGACCGCGGCGTGCGGTCGGCGGACGCCATGGCCACCACCGCCACAGACCTGTTCGTGATCTCGCGCGCCCGCTTTGATGAGATTTCCAAGGCCTACCCGCTGGTGGGAGTAAAGATGTTTGCCCGGCTGGCGCGCGCGCTGGCCATCCGGTTGCGGCACACCGACAGCGAATTGCGGGCGCTGCAGGAATCTTGAACGCCAGGCCT
>CAYIIH010000487.1:3774-5032 GCA_964363225.1 uncultured Verrucomicrobiota bacterium
CCCTGATACCACCGGTCCAAGACCTCTTCGATCTCGATCCAGCGGTCCTCCCGGCAGAATCGCCGCGGCGTTTCGTCGGCCTTGCAGCCCGCGTAACATTCAACTTGAATCGGAATCAGTTGCATGATGGAGCAGGATGCGGCTTGCTCTTTGGTCCATACCCCGGTTATAAGAGGAAAAAAGGTTCGTAAGAAAGGATTTAGTTTATGGCTTATGCCAAGCGCATGTCGGTGAACACGAGCAATGTGCTCTCGATTATTTTGGGGGGCGGGCAAGGGACGCGATTGTTTCCGCTCACGCGCGACCGGTCCAAACCTGCCGTACCCTTGGCGGGCAAATATCGTCTGGTCGATATTCCCATTTCCAACTGTATCAACTCCGGCCTAAGACGAGTTTATTTGCTGACGCAATTCAACTCGGCGTCGCTGCACCGGCACATTTCGCAATCATTCAAGTTCGACCATTTCACGGGCGGCTTCGTCGAGATTCTGGCGGCGGAGCAGACCTTTACGGACACCTCCTGGTATCAGGGCACGGCCGACGCCGTCCGCAAGAATCTGGTCCATTTTTTGAACCACGACTTTGATTTCGCCCTGGTGCTGAGCGGCGACCAGCTTTACCGGATGGATTTTCGCAAGGTCATCGCCCAGCATATCGAATCGGGCGCCGACGTTACGATAGCAACCATCCCGGTCGAGCGCTCTGCCGCGCAATCGCTGGGCATTATGCAGATTGCCGACGATTGGCGCATTACCCGGTTCGTCGAGAAGCCCAAGGACCCTGCCGTGCTTGATTCTCTCAAATTGCCCCCGGAATGGTATGGCAAATTCGAGATTGAAGGGCACCAGGAGTTTTTCCTGGCTTCGATGGGCATTTACGTGTTCAACCGTGAGGTCTTGCTGCGGTTGTTGGACAATACCTTGGCCGATTTTGGCAAGGATATCATTCCCGGCGCCATCGAGACTCACCGCCTCTTTTCCTATATTTTTCAGGGGTACTGGGAGGACATCGGAACGATCGGTTCTTTTTTCCAAGCCAACCTCGATTTGCTCGCCGAATTGCCGCGCTTCAATTTCTTCGACATGAGCTCGCCCATTTTCACCCGGCCCCGCTTTCTGCCCGGCTCCAAGATCAACGGCGCGGAAATTGACCACGCTATTTTGGCCGATGGCTGCATCATTAACCGCGCCAAGATCAGTCAAAGCATCATCGGCATCCGCAGCCTCGTTGACCTTGGCTGCCACCTGCACAGAACCAT
>CAYIIH010000488.1:0-4976 GCA_964363225.1 uncultured Verrucomicrobiota bacterium
GGGCGGCGTCTCGGCAGAGCGCCGCCATTTTTCAAAAGAGAAGTTTGCGGCGTTCTGCCGAGACACCGCTACGGAGCGAAGGTTCATGGAGCGGCTTCTTCTGGCTTTTCCCGGCGTTTGCTGGGAGAATGATGCTGCGCCGCCGGAATTGGCCGGACGCACCCAAGCAACGCATGTTTATGACAAGATTGCCTGCTCGCTGCTCTGCCTGGTTCGCCTTGGCCAGGCCAGGCTGGCTTTGGCTGTCGGCCCTGCTCATCCCGGCGTCAATCGCGGCTGAAAACTGGCCGGCCTGGCGTGGACCGGACGGAACTGGGGTTTCCGCAGAAAGAGGATTGCCCATCAGATGGAATGCCACGAACAATGTCCGCTGGCGTGTTCCTCTGCCGGAGCGCGGCAATTCCTCACCGATTGTCTGGGGCAATCGCGTGTTCATCACCCAAGCCATCGAGAAAGAGGGCCGGCGCACGGTGATCTGCTTCGATCGCGCTAACGGCAAGCTGCTCTGGCAATCCGGCACGACCTATTCTGAAAAGGAAACCACGCACGAAACCAATCCCCAATGCTCAGCCTCACCGGCGACCGATGGGGAGCGGGTGGTGGCTTCATTTGCCTCGGCCGGGCTGTATTGCTTCGACATGGATGGCCGCGAACTCTGGCATCGCGACCTGGGGCGGCAGGCGCACATCTGGGGCAACGGCGCCTCGCCCATTCTCCATGACAATTTGTGCATCTTGAACTTTGGACCGGGCGAACGGACTTTTCTCATCGCCCTCGACAAGAAGACAGGCGAGACGGTTTGGCAAGCCGACGAGCCGGGCGGCCATTATGGCGAGAAGAAACCTGGCGAAAGCGGCAACGCCTGGATCGGCTCCTGGTGCACCCCCATCGTCATCCGGACGAACGGCCGCGAGGAACTGATCATGAGCTTTCCCGGACGCGTTTGCGCTTTTGACCCCAGAACCGGCCGGGAATGGTGGACGTGCCAGGGATTGAATCCGCTGGTCTATACCTCGCCTCTTTATGACGATGGCGTCGTGGTTGCGATGGGAGGTTTTATGGGATCGTCTTTGGCCGTGAAGCCGGGCGGCCAGGGTGACGTCACCGCCACACACCGGCTTTGGCATCACCCGAAAACCAAACAACGCATTGGCTCGGGCGTGATTCACGACGGGCACATTTATATCTTGAACGAGCCGGGTGTGGCCGAGTGCTACGCGCTTCAAACCGGCCAATTGGTCTGGGAAGAACGGCTGGAAGGCCCCAGCCGCAAATCGGCCTCGTGGTCGTCCCTGGTGCTGGCGGATGGAAACATCTACGCCGCTAACCAAGCGGGCGAAACGTTCGTCTTGAAGGCGATTCCCAAGTTCGAGGTTCTGAGCGTGAATCCACTCGGCGAAACCACGATGGCGTCGCCGGCGGTTTCGGATGGGGAGATTCTCATCCGCACCTACCAAAGCCTTTGGTGCATCAGCGGAAGAAAAAAACTTCCGTAAGCCGTGATTGTGCAGTAGGAGCGCGGCCACTTGAACCGCCGAGACGCGATGGACGCTGAGAGGAATGAAGAAGAGCCAAATCAGATTCGGTCACCGAATGGTGAATGGTTTCCGACCGACCCGAAACTCAATCTTCTCTGCGTCCATCGCGTCTCTGCGGTTTCTTTCCGGCTACCCTTATTGCATAGAGACGGCAAAGGGCAGAACTCATACTGGTGTGCATTCGCCGGCTTTACGGAGCGGGTTCAACGGATTTGACCAGCTTCCATCCCTGTTCATCCACCTGCAAGCGGGTGTGGCCGGCGAACTGGTCATAAACCGATTCCATCTCCTCCACCGAATCGAAGTAACCGACGATGAAGGCTGCACTGAACGATTCCCCCGGCCTGACGCGACGGCCGCCGAATTCTTCGATCAGGCAAACATAGCCGCGCTGGTGGCACCAGGCCTCGTAAACCACGGAGGGTTCCAGGGTCATCCCAGCCAGCCACGGACCTTCACGGCCGGTCTTGAGATCGCGCAAATGATACGCGCGGATGAAGCGCCGGGGAATTTTGTCGCGGTCGCGGCGATAGTTGAATTTCTCATCCGGCGCAAAATCCTTCAGGAACTCGCCGGCGGGTATTTTCCCAAAGTAACTCAGATAGACTTCGCTGAAGGCATCGCCCTGATTGTGTTTAATGTGACCGGGCATGTCGATGCGCAGGAACAGTGCCTCGCCGGCGTTGACCGTGGTGATCTGGTCGCTCGAAATGAAGTAGCGTTTGCCGGCTGGGAAGACGATGGTCTGGTTCCAAACCGATCCGGTCTTTTTGCCGGGCGCCGCCAAGTGATATTGATATTGGGTTTTCACGGCCACAGAATCCTTCCCGCGGATCACCACCGGCGAAAGCACCTTGGCTTGCGTGCAGATTTGGGGGCCTTCCATCGACCGCTTGGGGGTTCTGCCATGATAGGCGTTGTTGAATTGGTAGGCCAGGTCGCCGGGCAGTTGGTCGCGGTAAGCCTCATCGCTGCCCGGCTCCATAATCCAATCCACAATATCCAGACCGAATCCGGCATCGCGAAAGCCGGTTTGTTTGTCCAGGAGGCTGCCCCCGGCCACGCCCGTCACATAACCGCGCTTTTGGATCGCCGCTTCCAGCTTGTCACTCACGATGATGATTTGGCTTTCATTCTCGCTCACGGTGAATCCGGAGGACGGATCAGCCTGCGCGGCCAGCTTTTCTTCAAGGCTTTTTTTCCACTCGTCGCCGAGTTCCTGGACGGAGTGGCCGGTGCGCTCCTTCCACAGTTCCTCGTTGACCAATTTCGGATACCACTCCCGGACGACCGGTGCCAGCTCCTGGTGCGCCCATTCCGTCAGGTCAGGCGTTTCGGACGTGTCGATGGTCACCTGGTACATTCCGCCCTCCGCTTCGACGGTTTCCCGGCGCACTTCCATGGCCGGTGCTTCCGCAATCTCGGTTTCCGGCGCATCGCGGTCAATCACGTCGATCTCACTGTAAAAGGTGTTGCTGTCGTTATGCTCGGCAACAATTTTGATCTCGCCGCGTGAGTCCGCCGCGGACGCCAGCAGAGCCGAAGCTCCGACCATCAACATGCTGAGAGAGTTCATACAGTATTAAGCTTATTTGGCAGTGCCCCATGTTACCGCGTCTCGGCCCTGGATGAAAATGCGAAAGTTCTTTTCTATCGAGGATTTGCCGCGTCCCGAAGTTGTCTGTGCCGCCGGTTGAAACGCGAGGCGTTATGTGCCCAGCAATCACTTCATGCCGGCGACGAGGTTGGGTTGGGGAGTCTCGACCACCAGATGAAGATGATTGCCCATCAAGCAATAGGCGTGAATCGCGGTCTTGGCACAGGTTTGGGTGAGGGTTTCCAGGAAGCGGCAGCGGTCGGCGTCATCCTTGAAGACGGCTTCGCGGCGGTCGCTGCGATTGATGAGGTGGTAAATTGCGCCTGGGTATTGGATGCGGATTTTGCGGGCCATGCGGGAGACGGTATACCGAGAGCGCCCCCACTGGCAAAGCCAACGTTGTAGAAACTAGGAACTGACCCCTGCTTTACAATCACCGAGCCTGAAGCTAAAATAGGCGCACCTATGAAACCGCTGCTAATACTCCTCTGCTTTCTTACCGTTGCCACCACCTCTGTGAAAACCTCCGCGGCAGACCTTGGCAGAAGCCACTTTGTTACCACCAAAGACGGCGTCCGGCTACACACTCTGGTCAGCGGAGAAGGGGCTTCACTCTTGTTCGTGCCCGGTTGGACGATGCCGGCTGAAGTCTGGCGGCACCAAGTCACACATTTCTCCAAAAGCCATCGCGTTGTCGCCATGGATCCACGGTCCCAAGGACAATCCGGCATCACAACCGAAGGACATTACCCAGCCGCCCGCGCCCGCGATATTAAAGCCGTCATCGACGAACTCCAACTGGCTCCGGTCGTCTTGATCGGCTGGTCCTTGGCCGTTACCGAACTCGTCTCCTTTGTCGATCAGTTCGGGACCAGCAATCTGGCCGCGCTCGTGCTCGTGGACGGAAACGCCGGCATCGACCTGAAGTCAGATTTGGCTGTCGGAATGTTGAAATTTGCCGGCGAACTTCAAAAGCGCCGCCAGGAGTTGACAGGGCCGATCATCCGAAGCATGTTCCGCGTTAACCCCGACGATGAGTTCATCCATCAGGTCACTGTCGCCTCTCTGAAGACGCCCACCAGCGTGGCGCTGGCCCTGTTCCTCGGCGGTCTCACAACCGACAACCGGCCCATCCTGCAAAAACTTGACAAGCCAACCTTGGTCGCAGTCACCGGCGACGAACCCTGGATCACCGTCTATCGCGACCTGGCTGGGCGAATTCCGAATGCTCGAATGCGAATTTACGAAAAGGCCGGCCACGCTCTATTCGCTGATGAACCGAAGCGCTTCAACCGCGATCTCGAGGACTTTCTGACGTCGGTTCCACCGTTGCATTGACCCGCGGACATGTTGGCGGCATTCTGCGGAAAGCAGGGATCAGTCCCGGTACGGCTTGCCTTTGCCAGTTTTTCGCTCATGGCGCGCAAGCTGAGAGTTCAGTATCCGGGCGTAGAGCAATCAGTCCCGCACATTGGAACAGTTCGCTGACATCTTTTGGGTGGGGCCTTCAGAGACGGACAGGGCCAGAAGGCTCAGAGTCGAGTAGCGAAGGGCCATTTACCATGTGATGAACCGGGGCGGCCGGCACCAACGCTTCCTCGGAACCCTCGGCCAATCCTGCGCCAAGATCGCCTGCCTGGAAAATGCACGCAGACAGGGCTGGCAAATCCACGTCTATTGCTTCATGGGCAACCAGTTTCATCTCATCGTCGAGAGGCCGTAACCTATCCGGGTGGCGGGCATGATGGGAGGGCAGAGGGGAGAACACCCCTCTGGAATGGAACGTAGGGCCAATGCTTGGCGTGAGCCAAGCTATTGAAGGTGAAGTGATCATCACTTTT
>CAYIIH010000489.1:0-4834 GCA_964363225.1 uncultured Verrucomicrobiota bacterium
CTGCAGACGGGCGAGCGTTCGCAGGAGGCCCAAACCGTTCTGGCTGACGTCCGGCCTGAGGAAGGGCCTGGCACCGTTATCGGCCGTTACAAACTCCTTCAGAAAATCGGCGAAGGCGGCTGCGGGGTCGTGTACATGGCCGAGCAGGAGGAACCCGTCCGTCGGCGCGTGGCGCTCAAGGTCATCAAGCTTGGCATGGACACCAAGAGCGTCATCACCCGCTTCGAGGCCGAGCGGCAGGCGCTGGCCATGATGGATCATCCGAACATCGCCCGCGTGCTCGACGGCGGCGCGACCGACGCGGGCCGGCCCTACTTCGTCATGGAACTGGTGCGCGGCGTCAAGATCACCGAGTATTGTGACAAAGCCAACCTTTCCACGCGCGACCGGCTCGACCTGTTCATCAAGGTCTGCCAGGCCATTCAGCACGCGCATCAGAAAGCCATCCTCCACCGCGACCTCAAGCCCTCGAACATCCTTGTCACCATCAACGACGGCGTGGCCGTGCCGAAGGTGATTGATTTTGGAATCGCGAAAGCCACCGCAGGGCGGCTGACGGACAAGACCCTCTTCACACAGTTTGAAGCGCTCATCGGCACCCCCGCTTACATGAGCCCCGAGCAAGCAGTCATGACCAGCGTGGACATTGATACCCGCAGCGACATCTACAGCCTGGGCGTGTTGCTTTACGAGTTGCTGACCGGCAGCACTCCGTTTGATGCGAAGGAACTGATGGCCTCGGGCATCGACGCGATGCGGAAGACGATCCGGGAGAAGGAGCCAATGCGACCGAGCACCAAACTTAGCCAGACGCTTGTAGGAGACCGCCAACGGGTTGGCGAAGGACATTGACCGTCACTTGCGCAATGAGCCGATCACTGCTCGTCCGCCGAGCACGGCCTACAAGCTCCAGAAGTTCGTTCGCCGCAACAAGGCCATGGCGGCGGCGGCGGCGGCAGTTGCGAGTGTGCTTGTGCTCGGAGTAATCATCAGCACGTGGCAGGCGATTCGCGCCACTCGGGCGCAGCATCAGGCTTTGGACGCACAACAGAAGCATCCCTGAAATGGTCCGCGCGAAAGAGCAAACCGAGCGCGGCGAGATAACGCCCGCCCGCGTGTGGGAGTCGCGGCCCGGCGGCAAGGGCGGCTTCACGCGCCGGGCCATGGACGCAAAGGCGTTCCAGCGAGAGCAGAGGGCCGCCTGGGACCAGAGCATTGCCGCCACACGCCGGAAGCTTGGTTTGTCGCAGAGCAAGTTTGCCAGATTGCTGGGCATCAGCGTCCGCACCTTGCACCATTGGGAGCAAGGGACGCGCACGCCAAGCGGGGCCGCGCGGGTGTTGCTGCGCGTGGCGGCGGCACATCCTGAAATCGTGCTGGAAGCGGCCTAAACCAGTGCCGAATCCAGTCGCAAGAGGCCCGCCCGGTGCGAATCGAATCGTGCCGCGTTCGCATCACCGCGCGCACCGGATCGAGCGGACTTTTGCCTTGACCTGCGATTCCACAATGCATAGGACTCAGCCTGTTATGAACGAAGGAAAGACTTTCCATGCTGGCCGCCCGTTGGTCATAGCACGGGATTCTCTTCAATCACTTAATGGCTAGGCATCTTATGAGCGACGTGACTTCTCCGTTTGGCCCGGAATTCGTTTTGGGCGGTTCGCTTTATTACCCTGATTTGAAATTCCGATTTGAGGTTTGGTCCCGGACATCCCCTTTGGCGCCGCAGATAGTGGACCAGGTTTACGCCACTTGGCGTCGCGCGCGTCGAACAAACGCACCAAAGAAGAATCAGACAGTGCGGATTCAGTATTTGGGGTAGGCTCAATGATTACTTTGCCAATGCCTAACAAGTGCCGAGCGAACGCCGATTTACGCCTTCAGTTTGCCGGGAAGTCGCTGGTCGGCCTGTGTCACCGGCCCGGCGTCGCTCACTTTGGTCTAGGCCAAGGCCTCTTATGCTAGTCGACGACCTCAATTCGGCCCTCAATGCATCCGACGGTGAGCGCGATGTTGCGGCCTTCCTGCGGAAGAACCCCGAGGTTGTGCTCTGGGCATTCTGCAAGCAAGGAGGACATTCAATGTTCGTCCTGCATGAGTTTCCTATTGGGATCGCGTACAAGGCAGACTTCGTTGTTCCGTTTTCCTATTCCGGCACATGGGAAGTGTTCTTCGTTGAGTTAGAGCCAGTCCTTGACCGCGTGATAACTAAGGCCGGACGGCCCACCCAGAGATTGAGCTCCGCTGTTTCACAGATCGGTGACTGGCGTGATTCCGTTGAGCGGAACCGTCCCGCAATTCAGCGCGATCTGTCAGATTGGTGCGTTAGGAAAGACTTGCTTCGTTTCCGGAAATCAAAGAGGCCGCCATCGAACTACACGGGTGATTTGCTGAAAGATCCCGACAGCTTTATTCGCTTCCATTACCATGTTGTCATCGGTCGCCGAAGCGAGATTACCCAAGAAGCGCGACGGAAACTGAATCAGTATCGATACTCGGGCGCGATCGAAATCCGGTCGTATGATCTCTTCTTGGACATCGCAGAGAACCTTGATCGGCACCGCTTGAGCCCACATGAATCCGTGTATGTCGCGGAAACTAAGTGTGACTATTGAATGGCCTAACAAAGCTGCGAGGTAGGCAGCGCGCCCGGTCGAAGACGTTGGAATTTGCAGGGAGCGGCCCGGGCGCGCTGCTTACCTCGCTGTTGGACGAAGCGGATGCGCCCTAACGAAGAACGCATAGATTTGGCCCCAGCAACGGTGGAAGGGGGCGGAGTGCCAGAGTTGTGCCGTCTCCTAGCGTAAATCTCAGCCGCATGCGCCATGTCTGATACCCTTTTCGTTTCTGCTTCGCTCTTTGCCATCGCCAGCCAACACCGTGGCCACTCCAGCAAACGAGCCGCTTTGCCCCATGCCCAAGCCCATGCGGGCAGATCAAGGCAACAAAATCGCCCGGTAAAAACGCTTGGGTGCGTTTATTGAATCGCCATCGAACCACACAAAAGGACTGCTGGTTAAGGTGATTGTTGTTGCGCTGGTCCACGCGGGCGAATTTGAAAGGCTGTCGGAATACTCAATTCGATAAGAGCGGCCGATCAATCCCGATATTGAAAGTCCAGCGTACATGTCGATATTGAAGGCGGCGGTGGGAACCGGTTCGTAAGAAATCTTCCTGATGCGGTGATTGGAATAATCAGCAGCGAAGAGATTTCCCGATTGGTCAATGGCAATGGCGGGGACACCAAACCTCGCCATTGAGCCTTCTCCGTCAGCATAGCCAGGATTAGTGTACGATCCAGCTAATGCGGTCACACGGCCTTCGGGGGTCACTTTCCGAATAATGCTTTGGTCTGGCACATAAAGATTTCCCAATTCGTCTGCCACCAAAATATTCAGAAATCTCAAAATGGCGTTAGTTCCAATTCCTTCTTGGTAGCCATATTGTCCCACTGTGCCAGCAAATGTCGTAACGTCACCGGCAGGCGTAATTTTCCGAATCAGGTAGTTTCCCGTGTCACCAACAAAGATGTTTCCGGCCGGATCAACTGCTATTCCACGTGGGTAGCCGAATGATGTGAAAATGCCATTACCATTTTGCGCGCCACCATTGCCAGACCCAGCAATGGTTGTCACAATTCCATCTGCACTGATTCTGCGGATTCGATGATTACCTGCATCCGCCACTAATAGGTTTCCTTGAAGGTCAAAGGCCAGGCCACAAGCCAGGTATCCAAACTGCGCATTTGTCCGAGGTCCGTCCAAGTACCCTTGTGCACCTAATCTTCCCGCAAAAGTCGTGACTACACCTTGGGGAGAAATCTGTCGAATGGTACCCCAATCCGGAAAGTAGATATTGTCACTTTTGTCCACAACAAGGTTTAAAGAACCGCCGCCTGCTCCGTAAAATGAGGCGTTAGTTCCGACGCCATCGGCAGAACCCTGTCTGCCCGATCCTGCAAACGTGATAACATCACCATCAGGAGAAATCCTCCGAATCCTGTAGTTGAGCGAATCCCAAACGAAAACATTCCCCTTGCTATCGGCGGTCAGTCCGTCGGGACCATTGAACATTGTTTGCGTTCCCTTTCCATCCAGATAACCAAAGAAGCCTGAACCAGCGATTGTTTGGACAAGAACGTTGGTTTCGTACGTTACGGTTTGAGCCGCCGCCAGGAAAGGCTGGGCCAAGAGCACCACTGCACTTAAGAATGATTTCATTTTCATTTTACATCCAATCGAATAGGTTTGATCGAAGTGCTTCTCCGGTATCCGACCCTAGAGAGCGCCACGGGTGAAGCAAGAGAATTCAACCCCCCATACCCGCGTTCAGCGTGAAGGACAAGCCCCGAAGAGCGCGGCCATCCGAAAAGCAAGAGCCAAAGGAAAACCTGAAACTGCCTCTCGCGCACCGAGTTGACTAAACTGTCCCTATGCAATTCGAGCGCGGCCCATTGAACCGCAGAGACGCGATGGACGCGGAGAGGAATGCAGAAGAGCCAGATCAGATTCGGTCACCGAATGGCGAATGGTTTCCCGCCGACGCCAAACTCAATCTTCTCTGCGTCCGTCGCGTCTCTGCGGTTCTTTCCGGCTACCCTTACTGCATAGAGGCGGGTTAAGCCGGGCCTTCCTCCGGCAGTCACTTTTCTGGCGAGATGGAAGCATCCTTCGGATTACATCCCTGACACCGCAAACACAGCCGGCTTGTTGTTAGTTCCGTAGTTGGTCGGCCTTTTTTCGATGCCAAAAAGTGGAGCAAACCCTTGCAAACATTGGCGATGGTGCGCGATAGTGGGTTCGAACCACTGACCCCTACCGTGTCAAGGTAGTGC
>CAYIIH010000490.1:0-4827 GCA_964363225.1 uncultured Verrucomicrobiota bacterium
AGGGCCAGCAAAACTTGGCCGCGAATTGCCCGGCCGGTTCTAAGCAGCACTCGAGCGAGGCCCTGAAAGCTTTAGCGCAACTCTGGCGGATAAGGATAATACGTATAGGTATTATTGTGTTTGCTAAAGCGTGGCCGGTGGACGATACTGTCGCCGCTAGAAATTCCGAAACACGGTTGGCGGGCTCTGACCGCCGATTTTTCGTCAAACATAATCAGATGATGAACGCAGTACATTTATGGCTGTTGGTGCTGATGGCTCTGGCTGCCCAGGCTGGCGCCTCGGCAGCAGACCAGCCCAAGCCATCGGCGCGGACTACAGGGAGTTGGCCCATGTTCCGGGGCGGCCCCGGCCTGGTGGGCGTGGCTGAGGGGCGGCTGTCTGAGGCCCTGGTATTGCTTTGGACCTTTAAGACGGAAGAGCCGGTCAAATCGTCTGCCGCCGTTGGCGATGGCCGCGTCTATATTGGCTCGGATGATGGGCAGGTTTACGCCTTGGACCTGGACACAGGCAAAAAGGTTTGGTCGTACAAAACCGGCGCCTCGGTGGAATCCTCGCCTCTTTGGCTGGGCGGCAGAGTTTATGTCGGATCGGCGGATGCGGCGCTGTACGCGCTGGAGGCCGGGACAGGCAAGCTGCTCTGGAAGTACGAAACCGGCGACAAAATCCTGGGCTCGCCCAACTGGGTGAAATCACCGACCGGAGAGGCCAACTGGATACTGGCGGGCAGTTACGATTTCAAACTGCATTGCGTGGATGCTGCCACGGGCAAAACCAACTGGGTTTATGAAACCGGCAATTACATCAACGGCTCGCCGGCGGTGGCCCATGGCAAAACGGTTTTCGGCGGATGCGATGCTTTGCTCCATGTCATTTCCCTGGCTGACGGCCAGAAACTCAAGGAGGTCGAAGCGGGAGCTTATATTGCGGGTTCCGGGGCCTTTACCGGGGATCGGGTGTACATCGGCCAGTACGAGAATGAGTTTCTTTGCATCGACGTGGCCGAGGGCAAGATCGTCTGGCGCTACAAGGACCGCGAGTTCCCCTATTTTTCATCGCCCGCCGTTTTCGAGGACCGCGTCGTGTTTGGCGGGCGGGACAAACGGCTGCATTGCGTGAAGCGGGAGGATGGCAAAAGCCTCTGGACCTTCGCCACGCGCGGAAAAGTGGACAGTTCGCCCGTGGTTTGTGACGGCAAGGTGGTCTTTGGCTCTGATGACGGCCGTTTATACATGGTGGCACTGGCCGACGGAAAGGAAATCTGGAGTTACGAGATTGGCCAGGCCGTCACCAGCTCGCCGGCGGTGGTCGATGGCAAAATCATCATCGGTTCAGATGACGGCAATGTCTATGCGTTTGGGGCCAAACCCGGCTCGAAGGCAAAATGAACCTCCAGGATTGTCCGATCTGAAATCTCAAGTCTCAACAGTCAAATTCCAGCGTCGTCCGATCTGAAATCTCCAATCTCAAATTTCCAATCCCAGTGATAAGCACGATCCCGTCAACTCCTCAGACGGCGCGGCCTGCCCCAGCGCCGCCCCTCGAGAAACAGACGACGGCCGGCAATTATTTTGTCTCGAATTATCCGCCCTTCTCCTTCTGGAAACCGGACTGCGTCAGCGACGTTTATGGCGCCATGGGCCGTCCGCCAAGGGCGGGGACTCCGCTGGGAATTTACCTGCACATCCCGTTCTGCCGGAAGCGTTGTCATTTCTGCTATTTCAAAGTCTATACGGATAAAGACTCGGCGGCCATCCGGGGTTACCTCGAGGCGGTTTTGAATGAATTGGCGCTCTACGCCGGAAAGCCGTTCCTCGGAGGCCGGAAGCCCAGCTTCATTTATTTCGGTGGCGGCACGCCGTCCTATCTGTCGGTCGATCAACTCACGCATCTGACCAGCCGAATGAAAGCGGTCCTGCCGTGGGACGAAGCCGAGGAAGTGACGTTTGAATGCGAGCCGGGCACTTTGACGGACCACAAGCTGAAGGCCATTCGGGAACTGGGCATCACGCGGCTGAGCCTGGGCGTGGAGAATTTCGACGACCATATTCTCGAGATCAACGGGCGCGCTCATCAGAGCAAGGAAATTGCCCGGGCCTATGCTTGCGCGCGGGAGTTGGATTTTCCGCAAATCAACATCGATCTCATCGCCGGCATGGTGGAGGAAACAGAAGCCAATTGGCGCGAATGCATCCGCAAGACCATCGAGCTGCAGCCCGACAGCGTCACAATCTACCAGATGGAGGTGCCCTTCAACACCACCATTTATCAGCGGATGAAAGCGGAAGGGAGACTGGTCGCGCCGGTGGCCGATTGGGAAACCAAACGGCAATGGGTCGCGGATGCGTTCGCGGCCCTGGAAAAGGCCGGTTACACGGTGGGCAGCGCCTACACGGCGGTGAAGAATCCGCCGCGGACCAAGTTTGTCTATCGCGACCGTTTATGGGCCGGGGCCGATTTGCTGTCTTTAGGTGTTGCCTCGTTCGGCCACCTCAATGGGACCCATTATCAAAACCATCACGATTTCGAGCCGTACGTTGCGCGGCTCCAGGCGGGCGAATTGCCGATCTACCGCGCGCTGACGCCGACCGCCGAGGAACGCCTGATCCGCGAGCTGGTGCTGCAACTGAAACTGGGCCGGGTCAGCCGGGCCTATTTCCGGCAGAAATTCGGGATTGATCTGGGCCAGCGCTTCGCCGCTCCGTTCCGCACCTTGGAAGACTGGGGCTTTCTTGCCGTGAACGGCGACGCGGTCACTCTCAATCGCGAGGGTCTGCTCCAAGTGGACCGCCTCTTGCACGAGTTTTTCCTGCCGCAACACAAAAACGCGCGTTATGCGTAAGTCCCGCCTTCCTCTTCCAGCGCAATTTCCAACTGCCATCCATGCCTGCTCCTGCCTCAACTGAATTCCAGGTCTCCTCGCCCCAGGTCTTGCCCTTCATTCATCCCCTGGACGACTTTTATGCGCAGGCGCGCCTGCCGCTGCCGTTGATCGAGAGGGTGCCGGGACAGGACGTGCCGCAACCTTACCGGCGCCTGCTGGTGCACGAGGAGGACATGACGCCGACCCTGGAAGCCTTTTACGGGCAATCCGTTCACTTGCACGTTTTGCGCCGGCAGCAACGCGGCGACTATTACTTTCGCGAGGTCGTCCTGGTGTTGGAGGACGATGCGACACCGGTCGAGTTTGGCGCTATCAAAATCAATCTCTCGCTCCTGTCGCCGTCCGTGCGGCGGGGAATCCTGGAAGAACACCTGCCGTTGGGACATATTCTGGCGGATTGTTCCGTCACGCACCACTGCCATCCGAAAGCCTATTTGCGCGTGCAAACCGATTCGTTTATCCAAGGCGCTCTGAGATTGTCCAGCACCCGATGGCTCTATGGCCGGCGCAATACGTTGGTGAATGCGCAGGAAAGCTCTTTGGCCGAGGTGGTGGAGATTCTGCCGCCCACGCCGCAAACCGATTGAACTGAAGCCGCTATGGAAGACACCCAAAACTACGAAGTGATTGTCATTGGCGGCGGGCCGGCCGGATCGGCCGCGGCGGCGCTCCTGGCCGAAAAAGGGCATTCCGTGCTCGTCCTGGAGCGCGAAAAGTTTCCCCGCTACCACATTGGCGAATCGCTGCTGCCCTTTACCTTTTACCCCCTGCAGCGGCTCGGCCTCATCCCGAAGATGCGGCAATCGGCCTTCATCAAGAAGTACAGCGTCCAATTCGTCTCGCCCTCCGGCAAGGCCTCGCAGCCCTTTTACTTCTTCAACCGCTACGACCAGGATGTCGCCCAAACCTGGCAAGTGCTCCGGGCCGAACTCGATCTAATGCTGTTGAACAACGCCCGCGAAAAAGGAGCCACCGTCAAAGAGGAGGTCGCGGTCAAGGACTTGCTCAAGGGGGGAGAGCGTGTCGCCGGCGTCCGCGCTCAGGATAAACAAGGTCAAATGACCGAGTATCGCGCTCCTTTGACCCTGGATTGCTCGGGCCGGGAAGCCTTCAGCGCAGTCCGCTACCGTTGGCGGATAGGCGATCCCCTGCTCAACAAAGTCGCCGTCTGGACCTATTACCAAGGCGCCAAACGCGATGACGGCATCGATGCGGGCGCGACGACGGTGGCCTTCGTCCCGGAGAAAGGCTGGTTTTGGTACATTCCTTTGCACAACGATCTCGTCAGCGTCGGGGTGGTCGCCGAAGGCAAGTACCTCTCGCGGGAGGGAGTGCGGGAGCCGGAACAGATTTTCAAACGGGAAATCGGGCAGAACGCCTGGATTGAAGAACACCTGGCTTGCGGCGCCCAAACCGGGCCGTATTACATCACCGGCGAGTATTCCTTCCATTCGCGCTATTGCGCCGCCGAAGGTTTGCTGCTGGTGGGCGATGCCTTTTGTTTTCTCGATCCGGTTTTTTCTTCAGGTTTGATGTTCGCCCTCAAGAGCGGCGTCCTCGCGGCCGATGCGGTTGGCGAAGCGCTGGCGGCCGGGGATTTTGCGCCGGCGCGATTTGCCCAATACGGAGCCACTCTGCGCCAGGGAGTCGAAAACATGCGCAAACTGGTTTATGCGTTTTACAATCCGAAATTCAGTTTTCGCGAGCTGACCGACAAATACCCCGAGATGGCGGGCGAAGTGACCGATTGCCTGTCGGGCGATGTGAACAAGGATTTTTCGCGGCTTTTCCAGGCCATTGCCGAGTCTGCGGAAGTGCCCGAGCCGTTGCCCTACGGTCAGCCCTTGCTCAAAGCCGACGAGGTGCTGCTGCCCGTCTGACTGGGCCATTGACAAAGTCGATCAACACGCCGTGGCGGCGAGCGGCCAGAACGTAGCGCAGGT
>CAYIIH010000491.1:0-4812 GCA_964363225.1 uncultured Verrucomicrobiota bacterium
GCCGCCGAGGTATGGTGACCCCTGCGCGCCAAGCGGCCATCAGCCGGAAAATCGCTGATACCGACGAAAAGGTGTCAAGAAGGCCACCTGCTCTGCATAGTCCTCTTGCGGGTCACAAAAATGATTTGGCTGCCGGAGAACTCGAATTCAGATGGTACGTAGATCAAACTGTTGAAGCCACGTGGCCTTGTTGTTTTCTGGCCATCAGGCGGGCATGTGACCGCCGAGGCGATTCCACCACTTCTTGATTCTGGCAAACATGGCCGGACTCACGTTCGCGTGCAGAATTTGGCGCAGCCGGATTACGCCCAAGCTGCGCCACCTCAGCAGGCAAGACAATCTCCAGAGGCATAGGCGAACTCTGGTGAGTGAGCCCGTGAAGGGAATAAATGCCCCGTCCAGGATATCGTCCAATTTCCGATTGGACCAAACATCAGCCTGTCCTTTCGAAAGCAATGGAATGGACTTTGATCGGATCGTTTTCCTGTATGGAAAGTATTCGGCCAGAACCGGTTTGCAGTCCAACATGCCCACCCACCGGCCGTCCTCATTTTGCTCGAAAAGCACTCCTGTGCTGGATATAGCCTTTTTCAGTCCATTTGCGTAGTAGCGCACTTGGCTTTCGGCCATTTCAGGAAAAGACAACGTGTTGATGGCCATATCCACCTTTATTCCGGCTGCTAGGAAATGATCGAACATGTAATTAGGAAGGTAAGCAAAGGCCCGTCCGGCATTGACGTTTTGCAGGACAGGACGATCCGTGCCGTCGTAGATGAGATGGCGATACTCTGGGCGAGTGATTCCCAGGTAAATGGAAGAGGAGAGCAATGACTCAGGAAGATCACAAATAAAGTAGTTGATTTGACCGGGAATAATATCTGTCAGTGCGTAGGCCAGCCCCCCATATCCTCCCCCAATCTCCAAGATGTTCGCCGGCCCGGATTCCTGGCTCCGCCGTCGCAACCAGTCGATAAGGCCGGCTTCGTGCATCAGGTTGATTCGCTCCTGATAGGCATAGACATCGTGATTGACAGGCTTGCCTTCAATGTCCCAGCCGATTTCCCCCAAAACCTTGGGATACCTCGGCACGATATCCGGTGGCACGTGGCGCGTGATCAAAACGTATCTTCGAACCCATGGGTCTGGTTCGGGAACCAACTGCGCCATCTTCTCGTCAAAGCCGTCTTCCACAGCAGGCACCAATCTGCCGTGAGTGACCACCGACTGCGTCGCCAAATCGTAACTGGAGAATTGAGCGTACAAGCGGAGTTTGTTGATGACATCGTGGTCACCTTTCACGATGTGTTGGTAGCGGAGCAGGAATGGTTGGTCAGCCTCAGGCGACCAGTTGCTGGCGGGCAGTGAAATAGATGGATCCAACTGGTTTCGGGCAATGAAATCTGCCCGTGATCCGACAATCCTTTCTATCGTTTCACAAATGCGCCGGGCCCTTTCAAGCTCCTCCGGTGAAATGGACCGAAGATCGCGGAGGCGGACTCTTCCTGTGACGTTCATGGTTGTAATGAATAAGGAATCCGGAACCATCCTGTGCCGGTAGCTAAACGGACGGTCTTCACCCTAGCACCTTCAACTGATAATGCCCACCTTCCCGTTGACATAATCCTGAACCGGTTTCACAGCGGGAGGACAAATGTCGTTAGGTATGTTGGCCAAATCGAAAAACTGCAAGTCATCGCTTTCCAAACTGCCCCGCAATTCTCCAGAAATGACTGATGCTTCGACGATTACATCGATTTTGTGAACCACATCACCGTTATCCGGATAAGTCAAAATGCGGTCTGCCGGCTCCGAATAAACGCCCATGAGTCGCAGAATTTTGATGGAAAGCCCGGTTTCCTCGGCTACTTCGCGCACGGCGGCATCTCGGATTGACTCCCCGGACTCGACCCGCCCGCCGGGCAGACCCCATAAACCGCAATCACTCCGTTTCTCCAGCAGAACCTGCCCTTTCTCATTGCGCACAAAGACACCCACGCCCAGGCCAATCCGCGTGTTCACATCGGCAGCCCGCTTGAGAAACATTTTTTCGGCAACGAGATTCATTTCGCACTGCGTCTTGTGGACAGATAGCTTGGCGCGGCACAGCCGCAACCAAAATCGCTAAAGTGGTGCCGGTGTTCGTGAATAAAGGATTCCGCTTCCTGCAGCGACTCAGGCGTTCCGATGTCCAAAAAAGGCGCTTGAGTAACACTCACTTTAAGCCGAAGTTGGCGCGCCAATAACGCTGGAAATACCTCCCTTTCAAAACTCAAGGGTGCTCGGGGCGGAAAATCCGCAAGCACGGAACTCCTTAAGAGGTAAACGCCTGCGTTGATAATCCCCGCGCCTGGCTTTTTCTCGTCAAACCGCAACAGGTCACCCACGGAATCTTGAACGACCGTGCCGTAGCGCGAGGTGTCGGTCATTTTCACTCCTAGCAAGACCCCGGAAATCCTCGGATCAGATAGCAACTCCAACATAGGAAAGAGCGGAGCCAAGGCCAATGAATCACCATTTAACACCAGCCATGCGACTGCCTTTTCTCCACAAGTCTCTGCGGCATAACGAAATCCGCCTGCGGTTCCCATCGGTGCGCTCTCTCTTATGGTTTGCACATTGACGTTCGACATCTGCTTCGATCGGGCAAAGTCCTCTATGACTTCCGACCGATAGCCGGTCGAAATCACCACGCGACGAATCCCTTGGTTCCTCAGATAGCTCATCACCCAATGCAGAAACGGCTGGCCCATGACCGGGGCCATCGGTTTCGGTAAATCTGGTAACAAGTGCCGTATCCGCGTTCCGTGTCCGCCGGCGAGAATAACAGCAATAATCTGGTCAACCGGAACGCTCATCACACATTCGAGTAAATGCTGTTCCTCAAGATCGTGTAGCCCTTGATCAACTCCACAATCCCCCGATCCAAGGTCCATTCGGTCTTAAACCCGGTGGCAGCCAGGCGGGCATTGGAGACGATATAATCGCGCTTGTCCGGGTCTTCGCCGATGGGCGCTTCGAGAAAGACGAAGTTGGGCAGGTGCTTCTTAATCAGCGCGCACAACTCCAATTTGGACAGATTGGCGTCATCCAGACCGGCATTGTAAGGCTTGCCTTTCATGGTCTCAAAACTCCCGATGGCGTGTACGAAAGCTCGGGCCACATCCCGGACGTGAATGAAATTGCGCTTGAAATGCCCCTCAAATATGACCACGGCCCGGTCATGGATGGCCCGATAGACAAAGTCGTTGACCAGCAAGTCGATACGCATGCGGGGGGACATTCCAAAAACCGTGGCCAGCCGGAAACTCAGGCTGTTCTCACGCTGCAAAACGGCTTCTTCCGCCTTCACTTTGGTGGTTCCGTAAAGCGAAATGGGCCGCAATGGAGTCTCCTCGGTGCAGTATTGATCCTTTTCGCCCACGCCGTAACCGCTATTGGTCACCGGCATAATGATCCATTGCTGAGAGATGGCCAGCCGGCAAAGCAACTCAATCGCACCTAGGTTGGTGGTCTGTGCGGCGACCTTGTCCTGATTGCACATCGGTGCGCCCACCTGAGCGGCGAGAGGAATAATCAGATCAGCATTGGCAACCAGCTTCTTCATCGACGGCTCATCCCGGCAATCGCCGCGGACGACCTGAAAAGCCGGGTTGTGACAGCAATCGATCAGACTGTTTTGACGGAACAAAAAGTTGTCCAGGACGGTTACTTCATGCCCTTCCGCCAAAAGGGCCGGAGTCAAGACCGAGCCGATGTAACCAGCTCCGCCAGTGATGAGTATTCGCATACGATCTAAAATCATAGATTGAACCTCACTTTTCTCAAGCATTCTCCGGGGTAAACATCATTACGCCGATATCCTGCGCAAACTCCGCGAAGCGGGCGGCCTGCTCGCCGACATCTTTGCGCAGGCCACGCCGCGCTTTAACAATCCCGTCAACCTCAAGCGCGTCATCGCCATGATTGACGAGGAGGACTGGTCGGCGATGGACGTGGACGTGAAGGGCGCGGCGTTCGAGGGCCTGCTCGAATAGGCCGCGAGCGAAGGCAAGAAAGGCGCGGGCCAATACTTCACGCCCCGACCGCTCATCCAAGCCATCGTCCGGGTGATGAAACCCGACCCGCGCGGGAAACCGGACTTCCGCATCTGCGACCCGGCCTGCGGCACGGGCGGCTTTCTCGTTTGCAGTTACGAATGGCTCGTGTCCAGGGAAGTTTCCGGCGGCGTGTTCGACCGCGCGGACGCCCGGCGCATCAAATCGCAAACCTTCATCGGCCAGGATTTAGTGCCGCGCCCGCGCCGGCTTGCGCCGATGAATCTGTTTCTCCACGGTGTCGAGCCGCACATTTATCTCGGCGACGCCATTTACGAACCGGACCACGGCGAGCGTTACGACATGGTGCTCACCAATCCGCGGCCCACCGCCAGGTGTTCGGCACGAAAGGCGCGAATCAAGCGCCCGACCGCGACGACTTCACCATCGAGACCAGCAACAAGCAGCTCAACTTCGTCCAGCACGTCATGACCACGCTCAAGCCCGGCGGACGCGCCGCGATGGTGCTGCCGGACAACTGCCTCTTCGAGGGCAAGGCCGGCGAAGTCTTCGAGTTGCTCATGCAGGATTGCGCGTTGCACACCATCCTGCGCCTGCCGCGCGGCACGTTCACGCCTTACAGCCAGGGTGTGAAAGCCAACGTCATCTTCTTCCAGAAAGGCCGGCCAACCGAGGACGTCTGGATTTTCGACGCGCGCTCCAACGTGCCGGGCATCACCAAGAAAGACCGCCCGCTCACCGCGCAACACTTCGCCGA
>CAYIIH010000492.1:0-4807 GCA_964363225.1 uncultured Verrucomicrobiota bacterium
TACGGAACACGGCGTCACCACGATTGCTCCGGGACAGAAATTCACCGCCGAGAATGGACACGTGATACCGACAGCTCCTTCGGAAATGGAACTGTTGGTGATCCAAATGGATGAATTGGTTTCGCTTGCCGAAGAACTCACACCAACGCTCCCGCCGGAAGATCTGCCGCTTCATCCGTGAGAGCAGAAATGTACGCAGCGAAGCAAAAGCGGGAGTGAAAGCCGGCTTTGCTCGCGCATTAAAACGCAAATTACAGATTATGAAACACAAGCAACTTGCCATCACCTTCCTCGCCATCACCGCCTTCGCAGTGGGCTGCAAACCCTCGGCAGAACAAGACCGTAAAGCCACGGCCGAGCAGTTCGACAAGGTCCAAAAGGAAACCACCGAAGCCGCGCAGGACATGAAGGATTACACCTTCGCGCAAAAGGCTGCCTTCGTCGAAAACATGCAAGGCCAGTTGGCCGAGATCAATCGGGATTTGGATCAACTCTCCGCCAGAATTGAAAAATCCAGCGACGCGGCCAAAGCCGAAGCCAAACCCAAACTGCAGGCGTTGCGTGACCAGGCGGCGAAGTTGAACCAGCAGCTTGACGAGGTCAAAAACGCCACGGAGTCCACGTGGGGCGACGTCAAAGCCGGCTTCAAGAAGGGATACGGCGAGTTGAAGGACGGGTTCCAGGCAGCGCGCCAGTGGGTGAGCGACAAAATCGCCCCTTAAGCGCGAAGTGACGGAAAATAAACAAACAACAAAACGAAAAGAAACTTTATGAAAAACACATCTGTAAACACGAGCCAACCCCTCAAGGTGTTGGCGTTGGTCCTCTGCGTCGGCGCGTTGCCGCTGGTCTGCGGCGTGACCGGCTGCAGCACCGGCAGTCGCTACAAGCAAAGCACGGGCGAATACATTGATGACCACAGGCTTTCCTCCCATGTCAAGAAAGCACTGAAGGCCGACCCTCAATACAAGTACGACGACGTCAACGTGGTCACGTTTAAGGGCGTGGTGCAGTTAAGCGGCTTTGTCAACACGAAGGACCAGAAGAACCGGGCCGCAGACCTCGCCAAGAAAGCCGAGGGCGTGCAAGAGGTCCAAAACAACATCACGGTCAAAGAGTAATCCAATCCAGAAAAGCAAGTGCTTATGAATAGCCTGCTCACCACCATCGCCGTCGTCTTGCTCGTTCTCTGGCTGCTGGGGATGGTGACGTCCTACACCATTGGCGGATTCATTCACCTCCTCCTGGTGATCGCCATCGTGGCGGTTCTCATCAGGGTCATTACGGGACGCCGGGTGTTGTGATGAGTGAGAATGACAAACGCGGCTCAACCCGGCATCAACCACAAACTCACGGAAAGGCCGTTATGAACAAAATCGTTTCCATCGCTCTGCTGGTGGGTGGCGTCGTGCTCATGATCTTTGGGATCAACGCCACGAATTCCTTCAGTTCCGACGTGTCCAGGTTTTTCACCGGATCACCGACCGACAAGGCTGTCTGGATGCTCCTTGGGGGCACAGTCGCCACCGTTGTTGGCCTCGTGGGGACGTTGCGCAGTTGGAAACAAGCTTAAGCCGTGCGCGCGGCCCCAAACCATGTTAAGTCTCCCCCTGAAACTACTGGGAGGCGTGGGCGGCTTGGTTAGTGAGCAATGCCGGGAGGTACAACACCTCGCTGCGGTCCTCGCTACGTCGCTCTGCCTTAGCGTGCAGCCACGGCGGTGGCGGCGGACGGTGCGCGGCGTCCTGGCGCGACAGGTTCTTCTCTTCGGTGTGGAATCCCTCCCTTTCATTCTCATCGTGGGCGTACTGGTCGGCATTTCAGTGGTGGTACAACTGAACGTTTGGACCGGGAAGATCGGGCAGTCGCAGACGCTTGGGCAGTTGCTCGTTCTGGTCGTCGCGCGGGAACTGGGGCCGCTGTTCGCCAACTTTGTTCTCATCGTGCGCGGCGGCAGTGCCATCGCCACCGAGCTGGGGATCATGAAAGTCGGCGGCGAAGTGCGTGTGCTCGAAGCCCAGGGGATCGAACCGCTGTTGTTCCTCGTCATGCCGCGCGTGCTGGCGATGGCGGTGTCGGCGTTTTGTCTGACGGTGATTTTCGTGTTCGTGGCGTTTGCCAGCGGTTACGGGTTCGGCGCGTTCATTGGCCAGGCCAACGCGGACCCGGCGGTGTTCGTCAACAGTGTGTTCCGAGCCGTGCACCCGTTCGACGCGATCGGTTTCCTGGTGAAATGCCTCCTGCCGGCCCTGCTGACAGCCGTGATTTGTTCCACGGAAGGGCTGAGCGTGGAGGGAGGAGTGACGGAAGTGCCGTTGGCCGCCAAACGCGCACTGGCCCGTTCGCTCGCCGCGTTGTTCGTCACGTCGGCGGGGATTTCGCTGCTGACCTACTTGTGATTCCGCGTCTCGCCCATGCATGCGTTCCCAGCCATTTTGGAATTCAGCGAAGTGACCATTGAGTCCAGTCCGCACTACGAAACCGGATTGTGGAACAGCTCCTTCGAGTTGAATCAGGGAGAACTGCTGCTTGTGCGCATCGAACGCGAAAACGAACGGCTGCCGCTGGCGGATGCCACGGAGGGCCTCGTGCCGCCGATGCAAGGAAGCGTGATGTTTCTCGGCGAAGATTGGCAGGGCATGTCCGCCGACCACGCGGCCGCGCAACGCGGGACAATCGGGCGCTTATTCGATGACGAAGGCTGGATTGGGGACCTGGATGTGGACCAGAACATCCTGCTGGCGCAGCGCCACCATACTCAGCGGAGCGAGGGGGACATCCTGGAGGAAGCGCTGAAGTTCGCGCGCATGTTCGGCCTGCCGGGTCTGCCGCGCGGACGGCCGGGGAGCGTGCGGCGATGGGACTTGCGCAAGGCGGCGTGCGTGCGCGCGTTCCTCGGCCAGCCGGCCTTCATCATTCTCGAGCAGCCGGTGCGCGGCGTTTACGCCGACCTCATGGCTCCCCTCGTCAACGCCGTGCAGTCCGCGCGCCAACGGGGGGCCGCGGTGCTCTGGACAGTCACAGACCCGCACATTTGGAGTAACCCTGCGATTCACGCGACGACACGGGCCAGGATGTTCGGCTCGCAGTTGCAGACGGTGGAAGAAGAGTCGTGATGGAAAAGCGCTTTAAATTTCGCCATGTCAACGAGCTGACCGGCTTGTTGGTGCTGGCCGTGTTCGCGCTGGTCGTGGCCGGTGTCATTTTCAGCGGTCATTCGCAGCGCTGGTTCTCGCGCAAATACGCTTTCGATGTGCTTTTGCCTGAGGCCGGCGCGTTCGGGTTGAAACGCGGCGACGAGGTATTCATCTCGGGCGTGTCGGTCGGCTGGGTGGATAACATTCTTGTCGCCGCCGACGGCCGCATGAAGGCGCACGTGAAAGTCCGCAGCGACTTCGAGCGCTTCGTGCGCATCGATTCAACGGCGGCCGTCAAAAAAGTTTTCGGTGTGGCGGGTGATTCGTTCATTGAAATCACGCGCGGCCAAGGCGAGCCACTGCCCGCGCACGACACCGAAATCGTGTGTCTTTCGGTGGAAGAATTGCCGGCCAAAATGGAGAGAATGCTCGAAGAACTCCGGGGCGAACTGATGCCGGTCGTGAAAAAAGCCGGCGCCACACTCGACGCATGGGCCAAGCTCGGCTGCGATCTGCAAAAAACACAGGGAGAGTTAAACCAACTTGTCGCCAGACTGGACAACCTCGCCACCGGCGTCGAACAAGGGAAAGGCACCGCCGGAAAGCTGCTTACGGACACCGCTCTGGCGGACGAAGCGCAGAAGCTCCTGGCGCGGGCAAACGAAGCGATGAGCGAGTTGCAAGGTGTGATGACAAACCTGAATGTCGTCGTGAAGAATGTGCAAAGCGGCACAGTGCGCCTGCCAGAAATCACCGAGACCGTGGCCAACGAAGTGAAAGACCTGCCCGGGCTCGTCCAACAAACGCAAACCTCGATGCGTGAAGTAGAACGATTGGTGGAAGCGTTGCAACGGCACTGGCTCCTCCGCAAATACGTGAACAAGACCAATCCGCCGCCGGTGCGCGCACTGCCCGAGAGCGAGGACCCCGCGCGCAAGCGCTTCAAACCTCTGAGGTCGCCGAAAGATTCGAAGTAACAATATGAGTGTGAATATGAAAACGACGATGAATACTGAAAAGAAACGCATCCTGGTTGTGGACAACCTGGCCAGTGATACCCGGATGGTGAAACTTTACCTGGAACGCACCAACGATTACGTGGTCAGGGAGGAAAATGACGCCAGGGCCGCACTCTCCGCGGCGGAGCAATTTCAGCCACACTTGATCCTGCTGGATGTGATGATGCCGGGTATGGATGGAGGGGAATTGGCCGCTTGCTTTCAGGCCAATCCCAAATGGAACGCCGTGCCGATTGTGTTTCTGACGGCGGCCGTCACGAAAGGAGAAGTGGAGGCCGGCCGTGGGTGGGTCGCAGGGTATCCCTTCCTCGCCAAGCCGATCGTACTGTCGGAAGTGCTCGCCTGTCTCAAGCATCACTTGGGCGGATGACGCGTCGCGAAGCAAGCCAGGCGAGGCCAGAGCGAGGGCGGAGCGGCGTTCCCTCGCATCGACGGCGGCCGAGCTGAAGACGAGGCAAGGCCAAGCGCAGTTAAAGAACGGAACAAATATGGAGCAAAAAGCAATTATAGATGGCGACCCCGTCGCGGTGGAGGTCGTCACCGAAGTCCGGCGCAAAGAGGTTCTGCTGAAAGCGGGGGCTTTGCAGAATGCGATTTTCAACAGCGCCAACTTCTCGAGCATCGCCACCGACGAGAGAGGCGTCATTCAAT
>CAYIIH010000493.1:0-4791 GCA_964363225.1 uncultured Verrucomicrobiota bacterium
TCTTCCACCAGCAGAATCGTTTCGCTGCCCCCGCGCACCTTGGGCTGCAATATTTCTTCGTCCAGCGTTTCCGCCGGGACAGGGCTGGCGGGCAGGAAAACCTTGAAAGTGGACCCTTGACCCATTTGACTGGCCACTTCGATCCAGCCTTGGTGTTGTTTCACAATCCCATAAACCGTGGCCAAACCGAGGCCCGTCCCTTTTCCCACGTCTTTGGTGGTAAAGAACGGCTCAAAAATCCGGACAACAACTTCCGGCGTCATGCCGCAGCCGGTGTCGCGCACGCTCACGCAAACAAATTCACCCGCCCGCGCCTCCGCATGCTCGTGCAGATACGTCTCGTCAATGGTCACCGCCTCGGTGCAGATGAAAAGTTGCCCGCCCTTGAGCATGGCATCCCGCGCGTTAACCGCCAGGTTCATGAGCACTTGTTCCATCATGCCGGGATCGACCTGCACCAGCGGCAGCCTGGACGCAAAACCGCACTGCACGCTGATGTCCTCGCCAATGATGCGGCGGAGCATCTTGGTCAGATTGGCAAACAGCTCGTTCAAATTCAGGACTCGGGTTTGCAGCACCTGTTTGCGGCTGAAGGCGAGCAATTGGCCATTCAGGTTGGCGGCCCGCTCCGTTGCCCCTATCGCCTCCTTCAAATGATGCAACGATTCCTCCCCCAGATTCTCCTTGTCCATGAGCAGCAGCTCGATGTTGCCGCGAATGATCAGGAGCAGATTGTTGAAGTCGTGCGCCACGCCGCCCGCCAATTGCCCGATCGCCTCCATCTTCTGCGCCTGGCGTAATTGTGCTTCCAGGTTCAGACGCTCGGTCACATCGCGGGACGTCACAACCACACTTGGCGTGCCCGGCGCGTCAAACCACCGCTTCCCGATGGACTCGAGGATGAGCCAGGAACCGTTCTGATGTCGGAAGCGAAAATCCGCCGCCGCCGGCTCGACCGGGTTCTGAAGCGCGCGGGCCAGCGCCGCGCCGACCTTGCCGGCATCCTCGGGATGGATGAACTCGAACGCGCTTTTCCCAACGAGCTGCTCCGGCGGATAACCCAGCACCCGCTCGGACGAAGGACTCTGATAAAGGATGAGACCTTCGCCGCTCACGATCGTGATCACGTCCGAGGCATTTTCGATCAGCGACCGGAAGCGTTCCTCACTCTCCCGCAAGGCGGCCTCGGCTTGCTTGCGCCGCATGACCAGGCCCAACTGCGCGGAGATGGCAGAGATAAATTGCACCAAACGCTGGTCCTCTTCCAGTGGCCGGTTCATGTAAAAGACGAGCACGGCCAGCACCTCGCCTTCGGCCACCAGTGGAACGCCCACGGCCGCTTTGAGACCAATCGCGGCGGCGGCTTCCGCGCGCACATACACATCCCTATTAATCGAAATGTCCGGCACCCACTCCGGCTGCTTGGAACGCCAAACCCGGCCGGGCAAACCGTATTCGGGCGGAAAGGAGATCTGCTGGTTGGCTTCGATAAATGACCCGGCGTTTTCGATCGCGGCATGCCAGGCCTTGCCAATGACCAAAGCGCCTCCATCCGGGCGCGGAACCCACGATTCACCCAACGCCCAGCCGGACGCTTCGCAGACCCGCTGCACGGTCACCTGCAGCACCGATTCAAAGTCGGGCGCTTCTGCAACGGCCAGGGTAAGGGTCTGCAACAGCAACATTTCCTCCTCCATCCGTTTGCGCTCCGTGATATCGCGCACCACGGCTACGGCGTACTCGCGATCAAACAGGACATGTTTTATGCTGACTTCCACAGGAAAGACCGAACCGTCCTTCCGCCGGTGGCTGCCTTCCCGCCTCAGGACGCCTGATTTCCGGAGCGCCTCCAAGGCCCTCGGGAATGAGGATTGGTTCACGGTGGGATCAACATCGAAAACACTGAGAGCCAGAAACTCCTCACGACTGTAGCCAAGGTCCCGGCAACCCTTCTCATTCACATCGAGAAACCGGCCCGTCTCCGGATCCACGACTTCAATGGTGTCATTGGACTGATCGACCAGCGCTCGAAACAGTTTGAGCGCTGCTTCTCTCCGCCGGGATTCCGTGACATCCAGAACGGTGCTCATCACGGCAGGGTGCCCCTGAAAGAAGACGCGCGAGCCAAACACCTCGAGATTGCGAAGGGCGCCGTCTTTCCTGCGCGCTCGGAAAGAGTAGTTGATGGCTGGAATCTCGCCCGTTTCGCGAAGCCGCAGATTTTCCTGCACCACAGCGCGGTCCGCTTCCGCGACGAATTCCAAAACGCTGTCGGCCGCCAGCAGTTCGGCTGGCGAGTAACCCAGCATCTTGATCAATGCCGGGTTGGCGTACTTGATCTGGCCGGCCTGAATGATGACGATCCCGACGAGCGATTGCTCGGTCATGGAGCGAAACTGCGTCTCGCTTTCGCGGATCGCCTCCTCGGCCTGCCGGCGTTCGGTGATTTCTCTGCGCATCGATTCGTTGGCTTCGGAGAGTTCGGCGGTGCGCTCTTGCACCTGGTGTTCAAGGTCGGCATTCAGGGCCTGCACTTTCCCATGCGAGGCCGTCAGCTCCCGGTTCAACCACTCGATTTCGCGCACCTGCCCCGCCAGCAGCCGCTGCTGGCGGAACTGGTTGAGGAGCGCCTGGACCTTGGCCCGCAGCAACTCCGGATTGATGGGTACGAAAATGAAGTCCAGCGCCCCAATGGCGTAACCGCGCGTCACGTCGGCCTCGGCTTGGGAACTGGCGGTATGAAAAAGGATGGGCGTGTGCCGGAAGCGGGCGTTCTGGCGTATCAAGGTCGCCGTCTCAAAGCCGTCCAGCTCCGGCATGTGAACGTCCAGAAGAACCAAGGCCGGCTGGTGTTTGAGCAGCAGACCTAGGGCCTCGCGGCCGGTGCGGGCCGTCAGGATGTCCACGTTCTCCCCTTCCAGTGCGGCCTGGATGGCACGCAGCGCGTTGGGGTCGTCGTTGGCCACCAGAATAGAGACGCGTTCTTCGCCGGGCAGGGCCGCCGGAGGCGGCGGGGCCGGTTCCGCGCGGCCCAGTGAGGCAATCTGATGCGCGGCGGCCAGAGTCGTCTGAGCCTGAGCGGCCAGTTCGCGCGTGCCCTTGAAGAGGTCCACATAGGCGGCCACCTTGGAGAGCAGGACTTCGGGCGCCACGGGTTTGATCAGGTAGTCCACCGCGCCCAAGCCGTAGCCCCGGGCCACGTGGACTTCCTGGGTGTAATTGGCGGTGACAAAGATAATGGGCGTCTGGGCGGCGCGCTCGCTGGCCCGCAGCCGGGCGGCGGTCTCAAAACCGTCCATGACCGGCATTTGCAGATCCAGCAGGATGACGGCAAATTCGTGGACCTGGGCCAACCGCAAGGCCCCGGCGCCGGAATCGGCCTTGAAGAGATGATACCCGTGGCCGTCAAGGACGGCCTCGAAAGCCAGGAGATTCTCCGGGCGGTCGTCCACCAGAAGAAGGTTCACCGATTCTTGCGCGTTCATAGGTTTGCGATTCCGGTTCTGCTCAATTCACTCGAGGGAACGCGGCGATGACCCCCGGCCCAAACACCCCGGCGCCCTGTCGCCGATTTCCAATCGGCAGGCGTCGTGAAGGCACGGCCGTGTGCGCCTTTTCCGGTGCGCCGCAGGTTGGAAATCTGCGCTACGGCTCCTGCTCGTTCCCGGGCTTCAAGGCGCGAACAAATCGTTCGGAGAATCGTTTCCATACTTCAGCCCGGCAGCGTGAAATTGAAGGTCGCCCCCTGGCCCACCTCGCCTTCGGCCCACACGCGCCCGCCGTGGCGATGGATGATGCGCGCCACGATGGACAGCCCGACGCCGGTGCCTTGGAGCCACAACGCTGCGCCCGCGAGGAGGAAGCCCATCGCGGTGTTTGCCTTCATCGTGGCCAGGCCCGGCAGCACGCTCTTCAAGAAGGCGACATCCAACTTCCAGCCCACCAGCACCAAGCCGCCCATGAGGATGGTGAACACGCTGGCCCCTTTGGAAAAGGATTGGCAGGCCGCCAGGCGTTGCTGGGAAGAGAGCAGCGTCATGGCATCAGGCGTCCAGGCCGGGATAATACTTTTTGATGCAGTCCGGGCAGAGGCCATGCGTGAACTTGGCCTCGGAGTGGGAGCCGATATACAATTCGATCTGGTTCCAATAGCCCCGGTCATCCCGGATTTTCTTGCACCCGGAGCAAATCGGCAGCAAGCCGCTCAATTGCTTGACTTCGGCCAGCGCCTGCTGCAATTGGCCGATCAAGCGCTCGCGCTCCTGCTCCACGCGCCGGCGTTCGGCCATCTCCACGCGCAAAACTTCATTGGTTTTCTGCAATTCAGCCGTTCGTTCCTCCACGCGCGTTTCCAGATCGCCATTGGCCTTTTGCAGCGACTGTTCGGCTTGCTCCCGCGCCCGGAGAGCTTGGAGCAAGGGGCGGAAAGCAGAATAGTGCAAAACCGGAAACAGCAGCACCACCAGCAAAGTTCCGTCCACCAGAGCCAGCGGCCAGCCGAACATCGTGGGCAGACTACCCAGCAGCAGCATCACGAACACCTCCCCCACGAAAATCGACGCTGTGAGAAGGGCCAGGAGAAAGACGGGCGATTGCGCGAGCGGCATTCTGGCGAACGATCTAAGCATATAGGTCCATAGATGGTGTGTTTGGGTCATCATATCGCCACCCCGCCGGACAAGAACAGCTGAACCGGCGATTAACAGTTATGATAACACAGTTGGGCCATCTTGTCTGTACGTAGTGCCTGGCATAAAACTCATAATATATTGCGCTGCAATATGATATATC
>CAYIIH010000494.1:0-4773 GCA_964363225.1 uncultured Verrucomicrobiota bacterium
ATTCAGCATTCACCATTCGGCATTCGTAACGGAGCGCCACCATCGGATCGACATGCCCCGCGCGGCGCGCGGGCCAGTAGCAGGCCAGAAAGGCCACCGCCGCCAGCAGAACGACCGCGGCCGCAAAGACCGGCGTGGCGGCCGGCGTCAGGCCGTACAGAACTTTGCTGAGGATGCCGGTCAGGCCCAGCGCAACGAGGAAGCCGATGGCAATGCCGATCAACGTGAGCTTGAAGCCGTCGCGGATCACCAGGCGAAAGATGTCGAGTTTCTGCGCGCCCAGCGCCATGCGGATGCCGATCTCGCGGGTGCGCTGGCTGACCACGTAAGAGACCACGCCGTACAGCCCCATCACCGCGAGCAACAGGCCCAGCAAACCTTGCACGCCGGCCAGCGTGGCGCCCATGCGGAGGGGCATCAGGGCGAAGGCGCTGTTGCGCAAATGCTCTTCCATGGTCCGGACGTTGTAGATGGGCAGGTGCGGGTCCAGGTCGCGCAGGACTTGCCGGACGGCCGGAGCCAGCGCCGCCGGATTGCTCGCCGTGCCCAAGTGCAAGGTGACGGGCGACACGTAGTGTTGGGCCAAGGGCGTGTAGAAGTAAGGCCGCGGTTCCTCGCCAATCATGACGTAGCGGGCCGTGCGGACCACGCCGACGACCTGCCAGAGTTCGCCTTCGGGATTCCAGCAGCGAAAGCGTTTGCCCAGCGCATCCTGTCCGGGCCAGAAGCGTTCGGCCATGAGCGCGTTGATGACGGCGACCTTCGGCGCGGAGTCGCTATCGCGCTCGGTGAAGGCGCGGCCCCGCAGCAGCGTGGTCCCCATCGTCCGGAAATATTCATGATCGACCCGGTTGCAGTGCGCGGTGTTGAAGTTGTCTTTGTTGCCGGCTTTTTCTTCGGCAGCGACCGTCACGATTTCGAAGCCGTAGTCAAACGGCACGCTATGGGCCAGGCTCGCCGAACGCACCCCGGGCAGCGCTTTGGCTTTGTCCAGCAGTTGTTGGCAGAACTGCCGGCCGCGCGCATCGTCGTAACCCTGGAGGTCGAGGTCGAGCGAAGCCATCAGCAAGTGATCCGTGCGAAAGCCCAGGTCCATGCCGGCGACCTGCTGCAAACTGCGGACAAACAGGCCGCCGGCGACCAGCACAACGAGCGAAATCGCCACTTGCGAGACCACCAGGGTGTTTCGAAATAGGTGTCGCGTGGGAGCCAGCATGGCCGTGCCGCCCTCCTTGAGCGTCGTCTGCACATCCAGTTTCGTCGCCCGCAAGGCCGGGACCAAACCCGTGACCACGCCCGCCACCACCGCCACGAGAAAGGTGAACACCGTCACGCGCCAATCCCAACTGTTGTCGGTTTGAATCGGGATGTCGCCGGTGGGATTGAAACCGGCCAAGAGATCAGCCGACCACCAGGCGAAGGCCAGGCCCACCGCACCGGCGACCACCGCCAGCAACACGCTTTCGACGAGCAATTGGCGGATCAAACGGGCGCGCGAGGCGCCGATGGCGGTGCGAATGGCCATTTCCTTTTGCCGCAGGAGCGCGCGTGAAAACATCAGATTGGCGACGTTGGCGCAGGCGATGAGCAGCACCAGCCCCACCATGGCCATGAAGACGGTGCTGACCACCGGAATGAATTCGCTGAAGGTCGGCTCCGGCCGGCAGAGCCGCTCCGGCATCACGAACACTTTTGTCTCCTTGTGCTCTTTGGGATAGTCGCTGGCCAGTTGCCGGGCGACAACCTCCACGCCCGCCCGCGCCTGCGCCAGCGTGGCGCCGGCTTTGAGCCGTGCGAAGACCTTGAAGGTCGGCGCGCCGCGCTCCTTTAACATGCCCTCGCCACCGGTGCGCACCTGGCCGAGCATCGACGCGGGCACGAAGGCGTTCACCCCGATGGACCATTGGGCACTGGCGAACTTTTCCGGCGTGATGCCGATGACGGTGAACGGGTGGCCGTTGACGTGAATCGTCCGGCCCACCACGGACGGGTCCGCGCCGAATCTTCTCCGCCAGTAGCCATGCGACAGGACGAGGAGCGGATCGGCGCCCGGCTTCTCCCCTTCGCCCGGCCGGAACAACCGGCCCTGCGCCGGCTCGATGCCCAGCATGGAGAAGTAATTGCCGCTGACGGCTTCGATCCAGGCGCGTTCCGGCTCCTGGCCCGGCGCGCTCAGGTGCACCGGGTTCATGAAGGTGGCGATCACGTCCTCGAAGGCGCCGACGCGCTCGCAGTAATCCTTGTAGTCGAGCCAGGAATGGCCGTGGGGCATCTTCCAGACCGCGCTTTTCTGCAGCACCAGAACCAGCCGGTCCGGTTCCTTGACCGGCAACGGCTGGAAGAAGAAGACACTGATGATCGAGAAGATGGTTATGTTCGCGCTGATGCCGAGCGCGAGCGTGAGCACGGCCACGGCGGTGAAGCCGGGGTTCTTCAGCAATTGGCGGAAGGCGAATTTGAGGTCGTTCATGGTTCGTTGTCCGTTGTTCTTCGGTTCTGGTCGGTTCGATTATCTCGTCACTGGTCGTTCTCCTCCCAATACTCGCAGCCCACGGCAACCACGGATTGGGCATGGCGCTTGATTCGGTAGAGGTTGAAGGCTATTCTCGATTCGTATGAACTATGGAATTCTGTTCGAGCGCATCGACGATGCGGATTTCCCGCCCGGGCATTACTACGCGCATGTTCCCTCGCTGGGTTTGACGACGCACGGATTGGGTGTCGAGGGAGCTCGCGAGGCGGCTCGCGATCTCCTGCAGCAGTGGATCGCCGAGAAGCGCGCCAGCCACGAACCCGTACCGGCTCCGCGCGAGTTCTTCTATTCCACCCTGGACTTCCCCGACGATGCCTTACAAAGCGCGTGAGGTTCTGGCGAAGTTGCAGCGCGCCGGGTTCGTGATTCGAAGACAATCGGGCTCGCACGTCGTCTTGAGACATCCAGATGCCCGCCAAACCTATGTGGCCATGCACACGGCCGACGTTCCCACCGGCACCTTTCGAGCGATTTTGAAGCAAGCCGGTTTGACGGAGGAGGAGTTCAAGAAGCGGTAGCGCATGGGACGATCCGGAATGCTCCCGTGGGTGCGTAAGCACGGCCACGGCGGTGAAACCGCGGTTCTTCAGTAATTGGCGGAAGGCGAATTTGAGGTCATTCATGGTTCGTTAAAAGGGTTTCAAAAGGTTGAAGTGTTAAATGAGCAAGATCGGCGAGCGAGAATTGCGAGGAGATACTTGCGTCACACGGTCGGTTGAGGTAATTGATGCTCATGTATAAGACGCTTCCAGGCACCTTCCATTCCGGGGTTGTGCATTTGGCCGAATCACCGTCCGACCTGCCTGAAGGTCCAGTCCTGGTGACGTTCTTGAAAACCGACGCCATTCAGCCGAGCGGCCCCGCGTTAACGCGGGACCAGACCGCCGAACTGCGGGGGAAGATTGCGGCTTGGGAGGAAGACTGGAACGCGCCGGGGATGGAAGCCTATGATAAGCCTTAACCGAGGTGACGTCGTTCTTGTCTGGTTTCCAAACAGCGATTTGAAGACTTTCTCGGCCATAATGACCGATAATTTGGCGACTGTCCTCCACCAGGCCATTGCCGAGAAAACGGGACATCTCACGGATTTGTCGGAAGTAAACCAAGCCTTGCGCGCGACTTTGGGTCTTTAACTCCGTGTGCAAAAAGCACGTGTTCGCGCTGATGCCGAAGGCGAGCGTGAGCACGATGACGGCGGTAAAACCGGGATTTTTCAGCAATTGGCGGAAGTCGAAGCGAAGGTCGGTCATGGCTTGTGGTCATTGGTCAGTGGTCCGTTGTCTCTGGCCGCAAAGAATTCCTTCGGACCGGCCGTGGCTCCGTCTTCCTCGAATTCGGGCTTCGGGCCTCGTTCGGATTTCGGACTTCACTTCGCCTCCACCGATTCTTCCACGATCCGCCCATCAAACAGATGCACGGTGCGATCGGCGTGGCGGGCAAAGCGCGGGTCGTGGGTGACCATACAGATGGTGGCGCCTTCCCGGTGGAGATCGCGCAGCAATTGCATGACCGCTTCGCCGTTTTTGGAGTCCAGATTCCCGGTGGGCTCGTCGGCGAGCAGGATGGACGGCTTGCCGCCCAGGGCCCGCGCGACCGCGACGCGCTGCTGCTGGCCGCCAGAAAGCTGCGAGGGGTAATGCTTGGCCCGGTGGGACATACCGACTTTTTCCAAGGCTTCTTCGACGCGCTGTTTGCGTTCGGCGCCGCTGAGGCCGCGGTACGTGAGCGGCAGCTCGACATTCTCATAAACGGTCAGGTCGCCGATCAAATTGAAGCTTTGGAAAATGAAGCCGACTTCGCGGTTGCGAATGCGGGCGCGCTGCGCCAGGTTCAGATTGGCGACCGGTTGGTCGTTGAGGAGGTAACTGCCTTCGGTGGGCGAATCGAGCAGGCCCAGGATGGAGAGCAACGTCGATTTGCCGCAGCCGGACGGACCGGCAATGGAGACGTATTCGCCTTTTTTCAGTTCCAGATGAATGCCCGAGAGCGCGTGCGTTTCGACTTCATCGGTGAAGAAGACTTTGGTGATGTCGGCCAGTTTGATTAAGGGCTGGTTGTTTTGGTTCATAAAGCAGGGACGGTCAGTGGTCCGTGGTCATTGGTCAGTGGATCGAACCGATGGAATTCAGGCGGGGGCTTAGTCCAGAGGATAGGGCGTCACGCAGCGGACGCAAATTCTCGCAATTGGCGTTCATGTTCTGTCATTTTTTGCTCATGCCATCTCGACGTTGATTTTCTGC
>CAYIIH010000495.1:0-4763 GCA_964363225.1 uncultured Verrucomicrobiota bacterium
GCTTAAGGATTTACCCTCGCTTGGGCGCACAAACTTTTTCTTGAATCCGCCATAGCGTGCGGAGGGCACCAACAATTGGCTGTTGACCAGCCACCTTGACGGAACCGGCGAACAGCGCGTGGCCGCCACTCGGTCGGAAGGAGTCTGGGTTGACGACGAGACTATCATTTACCACGCTGACGACCTGCGGAACGTTTGGTCCATCAAGGCGAGCACCGGCGAGCGGCAGAAGCTTTTCAACTGGAGTGCTGTCACGCCCGACGGGTTTTCAGGTCACTTCGCACTCTCGCCCGACCGCACGCGGTTGCTCTCCAATCCTCAGAATGGCGTGTGGAGCCCCACGCAGGACCTGTTCATCTGCGATTTGCACGGCCAAAACGTCCGCACAGTATGGGAAGACGCCCACAATGACATCGAAGACTTCAATGCTTTGTGGCTGCCAGGAGACCGCTTTGTCTGGTGCCGTTCCGGCCTGCCCAAACCTGACCAGCGCGAAATGGCCATTGTGACCTGCCGGTTGGGCGACACCAACTACGAAGTCTTGACCGATTGGCAGGGCCTGAAGTGGCCGCTGGCGGCTTCGCCGGATGGAAGTCAAATCCTCTTTCTGAAAGAAATCCCGCCGCGAGGTGGGGGCATGGAGTTGGCGATTATGAATGCGGACGGCACGCAGGATCGCAAGTTTAGCGACCGGACATTCGTGCTGGTCGCGAACAGCTCGGGGATCGGGGCCCGCTGGTTTGCACGTGCCGCAGCACGTCGCTGAAGGGAAGGGGCCGATTTCACAGCTTCCTCGATCCCGGAGGCCCCTGTCTCTCTACACCCACACAGTAATTAACCGTGACCGGAGTGCGGCACCTGTTTTGCAGAATTTTCACATTTCCTGTAATCGCCTGCCCCGTTTTCCGTTGTAGGAAGGTGAATATGAATACCTGCTTACAATTTAACCGAGGAACTCGCTCCGTGCGGACGTTTGCCGCGATGGTCGTCTTTGCCATTGCATTCCACGAACTCCAGGCTCCTGCTGCTTCGTCCGTCGTGAATGTCAACCTGAGCCAGGTGCCTTCGCCCGCCTCAGACTACTACTGGGTCATCACCAAAGGACGGGACCCCCAGTCGGCAAGGGCTGTTTACGGGTTGAGCCCTGACGGCACGACCACCACCGTCATCTATGAGCCCAACGGCTTGGGTCCAAGCCAGTACATCAGTGTCCCGGCTGTTCGGGCCGACGGCCGAGTGGTATTCCATGCCTCGACTTCAGAGGACTGCGGTCCCCTTTGCCTCGGACGCCTATGGACAGACGAGTTGACCGCATTGGCTTCATCCTACGCAGATACACCCTGCGGCCCGATCGTCTGGATCCCGGGAACAGACGAGGTCCTGTTCAGCAACTTTGGCAGCGGCATTCACCGAATCGACATTAATCCAGCGACAAGCGACGAAAGCCGCCTCACTGCGGACATGTTCGACGAGGTCGTGTTTGTGGCCCCCAATGGCACCGTGTTTTTCGCTGGCTGGAGAGGGGGAAGCCGCATGCATATCATGAACATTAACGGCACTGGGATTCAGGATTGGGATCCTTTGGGCGATACATCTTGGGCAGTCCCAAGTCCAGATGGGCAAATGCTCGCGGTGCAGAAGGTAACCGGTCCGTGGCGCGGCAGCATCACGCTGACCACGCCTGATGGCACGCCCATTACTTCCTATCCGCAGCCGTTGACAGGTGACTGGACCGGCAGCGTGGGCGGATTGGCATGGTCCCAAGACGGCAAAGTCATTTGCTTCCAACGAGATATGGAATTGTGGACGATCCATATTGACGACGTCGGAAGCCTTCGGCAGTTGACTCATGGGGAATATCCTTTCGTTCAAGTGTGGGGTGCTTTCACGGTGACGCGCACGGCGCTGGGATTCAACGGTTTCCTGCCGCCAATCGGGGGAGCGGATGCCACGGGAGGCAGCTTTGACAGCCCGGTTCGGACCTTTAAGATGAACAGCACCATTCCCGTGAAGTTTGCCTCCTCTTGCGAGGGATCCCCCGTGCTGACTGGTGTGCATACGCTGCAGGTCATGAAGTTCAGCAGCGCAACCAACGGCGACGCGCCCATCGACGCGACACCTAGTGATGCGGCGACCGCGGGCAACCAATTCCGGCTCACGGGGGACGAATGGCACTTCAACCTCAATACCAAGGCCACAGGCATGAGTGTCGGCGTATGGCAGTTGGTCGCCACCTTGTCTGACGGCAGTCAACACTACGCCTGGGTTCAGATCAAGTAAGACAAGCCAGCGGTTTGCGCCGCAGCGATTCATTGAACCTAAAAAGAGCAGTTGAACCCTTAAAATCGAGGATTGTCATTGAATCCCAACCACTTGATGAAAAGAAGGTTGTAACCCAAAAGGTGAGCTGCGGAGCAGTTGAAACTCTGACACTGACAATAGGTTCCAAACGAAGCGGTGGTGCAACTGCCGTTTTAAGGTTGAAGCCCTGGAAGAACAAGCCGGTCCGGATTCGCCCAATGGCGCGTCAGCATCACCTGGGCGAACTGAGTTGAGAGGTTTCTCAGGCCCCTGATTATTGTCGGCAGCCACAGTGGGCGCTGTGTTTGCTGCCGATCAATCCGATTTGAGCCGGAAAAAGGTTTTTGCTTCAGCAGCGGCTGCAATCGGCATCTGGCGAGTTCCAGCGGTCGCGGTGAATGTTTCGGTGTCGTTCCAACTGGCCAAATCCGCGCTGTGCTGCAAAACAAAGGTTTTTCCAACCTGGAGCGAGCTCAGCACGAGAGCAAGACTTGTCCCCTCACGGTTGATCTCCAACCGGGGCGGTGCTGCAATCGGGATCACCTCATAAAACCAATCCGCAACCAGGGCGTGGGATTTTGAGGTGGGGTGGATCGGGTCCCAGAAAACGTAGTTCCGACCGGGACCATGGAACGACTTATCGAACAGCAGCGGATCCGATAGGGCATCGGCATTCGCCTTGCTAAATCCATAGGCGCCGAGATTCGCCAGCACCTCATCAAACTTTGCGCGCACATCCGGCGAGATCAGTTGCAGGTCTGGTTGGGCTTGGCGGACCGTCTGCAAAGCCGAAGCCAGAGCGGAGTTGAATTGGCTGACTTTGCTGGTCAGATAGGTTCTGAGCACCGGCGGAACCAGCGGATGCAACACGAGTGGAATCCGGCCCAAATCAACCTGGTTGGGCACCAGAACAGTCCGGGCGCCCTTGTCAAACAACACCTGGACGGCATTGGTCAGATTCGCGACCGCCTGATTGATTTGCCCGTTCCAGAACGGTTCGTTCAAGCCTTGAGCGAAATGATGGATGAAGTCATTTCCGCCCGCCCAGACCACGTAGAGCGCTCCGGCGGGATGGGCGGGCGCCGCAAGACGGCTGGCCTGATTCAGCGCGTCGGAGGTCTCTCCGTCGCTTTGCGCCAAGTTGTGGGTGGAATCATAGGTCAGACCCAGCTTCGTTGACAGATATTCCACCCAAAGCGGGCCGTTGGAAAAGCGCCCTTCGTAGTACTCAGCGGCCGGAGCAGGATTGTTGCCCGTGTCGGTCAAGCTGTCGCCAAAGGCATAAAGCGCGTCGTAAGCGTGAGCCGGGACGGCCGGCAAAAGCCAGCCGGCCAACAGCAGCGTTAAACCAGCGTGGCGCAGCCTCGGCCAACGGACCGGGAAGAGGCTGGATGGTGGCTGCGGGATGCTGAGGGGCCGATCCTGAATGCTGGATCCTGGATGCCGGATGCTGGATACCTCAATGTTCCACTCGGACCTGCTCACCGACCAGGAACCTCGGCGCGGCGACTTTCCAGTCGCCGAGGTTGGGCGGCTGGAAAGCCGCCACTCCGAAGCCAGGTTCATGGCAAGGTTCAACGGTTGTGCGAACGCGCATCGTGACCTTGAACCCTTGGCAGGTAGGGCGGCGCTGCTGCGCCACCCAAATATCGGGGCGGAGCGGCAGCTCCGCCCTGCCGGGTTCATAGGAAGTCCACTCTCCACACGCGACCTCCAGCCTGCACAGCTTGCATTATTCTCTAAGCGTTTCATCGGCTCAGGAGCATACCGTGCATCCCGGATGGGAGGAAAGGAAGAAGACTGCTGCAACCCCAGTCTGGGAGTCCCGATCTGCTGCAAACGACGCTCTCCTCCGCTCAGTGCAGCCGCTTGTTTGGAGTCCAGGCTTAAGCCGTATGCAGCAGGAGCGCGGGCATTCATGCCTGCGTGATGGTAAAAGACCCGTCTATGCAGCCCCCGCTCGAGACGGTTTTCAATTGGCAAAACAACTCATTAAAGGCTGAGAGACACCTCAAGCGGGAGGTCTTCGCAAAACTCGGTTGCTGCCAATTGCTTGCGGCACGCGCAGGCAGGGATGCCAGCGCTCCTGCTGTATGGATACGGTTTAGTTTAAAGGCCGGCGCTATTACTCGCGCACCGGCTCTCACATGTGGCTGATGATGTTATCGCCGAAGGCGGAGCATTTGATCTCGGTGGCGCCGTCCATCAAACGGGCAAAGTCGTAGGTCACTCGTTTCGACCCGATGGCGCCGTTCAGCCCTTTGATAATCAAGTCGGCCGCTTCCGCCCAGCCGAGATACCGGAACATCATCTCGCCCGAAAGGACGACCGAGCCGGGATTGACGACGTCTTTGTTGGCGTACTTGGGCGCGGTGCCGTGCGTGGCCTCGAAGATAGCGTGCCCGCTGAGATAGTTGATGTTGCCGCCGGGCGCAATGCCGATGCCGCCGACCTGCGCGGCC
>CAYIIH010000496.1:0-4748 GCA_964363225.1 uncultured Verrucomicrobiota bacterium
GTTTGGCAGTGTGATGTTCCAGAAATCATCTGTCAGCGTGTCTCCGATGATGTGGTTGAGCAATTCGATGAAGCCATCGCCATCCTTGACGACACGCAGGCGGTTGAGATCTTGCTCCATCACGGTTTCCGGCGACGACGAGTACCGCGAGGTCAGGCTGGCCATGAAGAACCACCGCGCGATCACGTTCCGCAACGCGTACGCCTCGACGGTGAAATGCTTTTTCCCGATGAGGAATAACACATAGGCGTACACGATGGCCGTGTGGGAACTGATCATCTCGCTGCTCCGGTATCCGGCCCGCACCAGCACTTTCAGGAACTCGTGCCAGTTTTGCAGGTTCAACGAGTACGCTTGCGATTCCTTCAACACGTTAAACTGTTCGATACGGCGTTCGTCTGAAAACAGGCCCGTCTCCAAATCCTTGCCGCGGAGTATAGAGTAAACGTGCTGCAACCGCGCCCGGCGAAATCCAAGGCCAATCGAGGCCCGCAACAACTGGTCAGGCTCCGGGTTGATGAAGTGGTTGAACGGCGACGCCTCCCCGATGGACGGATGCCGCGCCTTCCGGCAAAAATGCTCCAAGTCGCTGCGTCCTTCATCCCAGAACACCGACATGAGCGTAAGGATGAAGTCAGCTTGCTTGAGGGAAACGCCCTTGCTGTTAATGCGAACGAAAACTTCTGCGACCATTTCCTCATCCACGGTGGACGAGAGTTCCAGCGCCGTGAATGGGTAACTTTGCAGGTCGTAGAGCCGGTCGATGGATTCAGCCAGATGATCTTCCTCCGTCTCGGTGATCTCGCGGCCTTGTCGCAGCCGCGTGATGAAATCTTTCACGAACCGGTTCCGGGAGAATTCACCGGCCCACAACTGGGAAATGTCCGGTATGAACTCCGGGTCGCGCTTGATGGCCGCGTCCGTGACCTCGAACATTGCGTCACGCGGACGGAACGCGATGTGGATGTGCTGCGCTGAGTAGTCGTCGCGCATCACCGGCTTGCCCTTCAGGACCGCGTAAAGCGAGGTCAACCTCTGCTGGCCGTCAACGATGAGCAGGCGGGACACCTTCTGCTTGGCGTCGGTGCCGATCTGCCGGGAGCCGTCGGCCAACCCGTTCGCCCAGAACAAGAAGTAGCCAACCGGGAACCCCTTGTACATGGAGTCAAACAAGTCGCGCACCTTAGCGGGCGTCCAGACGAACGGGCGCTGGATGTCCGGCAGCCCAATCTCGCCGATGTCGATGTCCTGAATCAGCTTCGACAACGAATACCCGACTTCTTTGAACAGTGTGGCTTTCATGGATTCTTCTTCAAGACGGCGCGACCTGTCGTGTTCTTGTCATGGCGTTGGCTATGGTGAGCATGGCCTCAAATGAAAGCCAGCGCCCTTTCCAGAAACCCCCGGTTGGCGCGCGCATTGGCGGTCGTCTTCAGTGATCTTTATCGAGAAAAATGGCGGGCCGATTCCGTCTTCATGCGGGTTTCTCGACCACCTTTCCGTCTTGCCACACAATGATCGGCAGGCCGAGGGCGCGGTTCCGGGTTTTGACGTTGTGCGCGGCGCGGCGCAGGGCGCGTTCGGCGCGGGTCACAAAAGCGGGTGCTTTGCCCGCCTTGCGCCGTGGATGTCCGTTTGTGGTCATAGGTCAATCAAGTGTCGCAGAGATTCAATATCATGCGTGGCGGAACTGGCGAGCCGTTTTGCGGGCAGTCCGCGGCTGTCCCAAACGGCCCTGCGGCTGGCCAGGGGAAGGTAGTCGTCGAGCAGGTGGACGAGGCTGCGTTTGAAACGGCGGCGAATGTCGGCGGCGGGAACGTGGTGTCCGCCCAGGCGCACCCGCTGACGCACGCGGGCGATGGCTTGCGCGGGGCTGGAAAGCCAGAGGTGTAATGCAGCTCGATTTCGAGGCCGAGTCGCCGGGCCTGGCGAAACAGGCGGATGTAGGTCTTGCCGCTCAACGTGGTTTCCAAGGCGAACGTCTGCTGGCGTCGGATGTCGCCATGGACTGCTTGCAACAGCAAACGCGCTGCTTTCACGGCGCTGGCGCTGGGATTGAACGGAGAAAGGCCGCGCGCGATTTCGTCCGCGTTCAGAAAGCGGACGCACTTCACTTCGGTCGGCAGAAACTCGCCGGCGAAGGTGGTCTTCCCCGCGCCGTTGCAGCCGGCAATCAGATAAATCGTTGGCGTTGATGCGGGCATGAAAAGTTTTGGCTCTACGGCAGCGCAGCCCTACCGGGGCCTCAGATTGAACCCATCACCCTCTCCAAAAACTCCCGGTTGGCGTGCGCGTTGGTCGTCGGCTTTTTTCAAGGTGTTTCTTTGATGCGGATGCGGCGGTATTCCATTTGACCGCGGTCGCCTTCGAGGCCGATGGGACCGGTGGCGGGAACTTTCATCGCGGCTTCCAATACTTCGCCGTTGCAAAGGCTGTGGGCCACGCCGTCTTTGACGGTGACTTCGATTTCGTTCCAGTCGCCAGGCCGGTAATGCTTGAGATTCTTGTAGGGGCCGGCGAGGGGGTAATCGCGACATTGCAGTTGTCGGTCGCGGAGGAAGATGCCGCTGTCGGCGTTGGGCGTGGCGCGGAATTCCAGGCGCAAGATGAAATCTTTCGGGAAGTTCCGGGTGGTGGAAAGCTGCTGAATTCTGCGCCCTTCAGGCGGAGTGGTGACAGTCAGCCGGCCATTCTTGGCGACAAACCGCCCGTCGGGGCTGCTCGTTTGGCCGTCGAAGCTGACGGGGTTTGTGACAATGGGCCACGGCGGGGCGTTTGGATCGCCGGCCTGCCATTTTCTGGCGGATTCTTTGTCCGCGTCCGGCGTGGGCCGAAAGCCCCAGCCTGCGAGGTCTTTGCCATTGAACAGGCTCACAAAGCCAGGCTCGGGTGTGAATTGGTACGGCTCGGATTCCAGAAAACCGAGGGTGGCAAAGATGGGGCGCAACGCGGCGGCCCATTTGGCGTAGCCCGCCAGGTTCGGATGAAGGAGATCGGGTAATTCCGCCGGGATCGCGTCGCCCTTGGCGTCGGCAAAGAGCGGCCAGGTTTCGAGCAACGTGACTTGCGCGTTGCCTTTCACCGCGTCCGCATACAATTGATTCAGCTTCTTGATCTGGTCCGCCGGACGCGATTTCGAGGCCGAGCTGGGGAAGACCTGGCAAAGCACGATGGGCATTTTCGGATTGTGCCGGGCCAGTTCGGCCAGGATGAGTTTCAGGTTCGCCGTGACGGTCTCGGGACTGGCTTTTTCTTCGAGATCATTCGTGCCGATGAGCAGAACCATCGCTGGCGGGTGCAGCGCGAGCACGTCTTCCTGCAGGCGGATGAGAACGCCCCGTGAGGTATCGCCACTGATGCCGCGATTGGCGATCTTCAGGCCGGGAAACCAGGCGCTGAAATCTTCACCCCAGCCTTGAGTGATCGAATCGCCGAGCAACACCACGGCGTTGCGATCCTGCTCGACGCGCGCCGCCCATGCGGTGCGGCGGTCCGTCCAGAGCTTGCGAAACCAATCGTAACGGCGAATCGGCCCTGCGCCGGCCAAGCCGTCGTCGGTGGCGGGGATTTGAAATTGGGCTGCGGGTTGGGAGGGTCTGTCCTGTGCGTGCGGTGTGACTCCGCCCAGCAGGAATGATAGCGCGATGAGGAGTAAGCGGACGATGGAGCTTGATTTCATGTGCCGCGATTTTCGCAAATAAGCGATTGGACGCAAGGCTTGTCAGGCTTGTCAGGAGCGGGATTAGCCAGCCGGTGAGCTTCTGGTAAGTTCTGGCAGGCGTGCGGTGTGCGGCTGAAGGTCATCGCGCTTTTCGAAGCCCGCCCAGTCAATTGACGGGGTATCGGTCCGATTTGGCAAGAATATGCGGGGGTAAGCATGGTCTCAAACGGAAGCCAGCGCCTTTTCCAGGAACTCCCGGTTGGCGCGCGCGTGGGCGGTCGTCTCCCCGGCGGTGGCGCCGACTTTGACGCCTTCGACCATGATCGGACCGTTGAAGCCGACGGATTTCAGCTTCGCGAACACGGCCTTGAAGTCCACCTTGCCGGTGCCGAACTGATTCCACTCTTCCTGATTTGCTGTTGCAGGCGGTGGAAGTGCGAATGGCGTTTGTCGCTCGGTCGATTCCAGTTCGGCATTCGCCATTCATCATTCGGATTTCACCAGTGGCGTCGAGGTTGCCGCTGCAGTCGTCTTTCTCTCCGCGAAAGTCCCGCCAAGTCGCTGTCCCAAGTCGAATCGCCGCGGGCATGGGCCCTACGGTCTCAGTTTTCGCTCCAGGATTTCCCCGACCAGATTCGGGTTCGCCTTGCCCCGGCTCAATTTCATGACCTGGCCCTTGAGGAAATTGAGCGCCGCGGACTTGCCGGCTCTGTAATCGCCCGCGCTCTTGGGGTTGGCCGCAATGACTTCGTCACAGAATTTCTCGATCGCGCCCGTATCGCTCACTTGGGCCAGGCCCTTTTTCTCCACGATGGCGTTTGGGAATTCGCCGCCGGCAAACATTTCAGCAAAAACGTCCTGGGCAATTCGGCTGCTGATCTTGCCGCTGTCCACGAGGTCGATGAGTTCCAGGATGGAATTGGGCTTAAACTTCACCTCCTGTAAAGTGGTCTGGCTCTCGGCCATTTTCGCGCGGAGGTTGTTGATCACCCAATTGGCGACGGCTTTCTGGTTCTTGGATTGCTTGGCGATGCTTTCAAAATAGTCGCCCAGCAGCACGTCCCAGACAAACGTTTGCGCGTCCGAG
>CAYIIH010000497.1:0-4740 GCA_964363225.1 uncultured Verrucomicrobiota bacterium
GCCCCGGAATACGGCGCAACCATGGGTTTTTTCCCGATTGATGGCGAAGGCGTGAATTATCTGGCCGCCACTGGACGCAGCGAAGCGCTTTGCCGCCTCTACGAAAATTATTATCGTGCCCAGGGGCTTTTCGGCATTCCCAGAAAGGGCGAGATTGCCTACACTCAGGAACTCGATCTTGACCTCGGGTCCGTTGGGCCGAGCGTGGCTGGCCCAAAGCGCCCGCAAGACCGCATCGAATTGCCAGACCTCAAGCGGGAGTTCATCACCTCGTTCAGCAAGCCGGTCGCCGAAAATGGCTTTGGAAAAAACATGCAGGATTACAGTCTGCGTGTGGTCATCCATGATTCCCGCGTGAAAAAGGAGGCTGACGCCAGGACCGATGCGCCCTCGCGAGAGATCACCCTGGAAATTGGCCACGGCAGCGTGCTCATCGCCGCCATTACCAGTTGCACCAACACGAGCAATCCCACCGTCATGCTCGCGGCCGGCTTGCTGGCCAGGAAAGCCGTGGAGCGCGGACTGACCGTGCATCCGGCGGTGAAAGCTTCACTCGCTCCTGGCTCGCGCGTGGTGAGCGACTACCTCGCCAAGACCGGGCTGCAGCCTTATCTCGACAAACTGGGTTTCCATCTCGTTGGCTATGGCTGCACGACCTGCATTGGCAACTCCGGACCGCTCGATCCAGGCATTGAAAAGGCCGTCGTCCATAACGATCTGGTCGCCGCCGCCGTGCTCTCCGGCAATCGCAATTTCGAAGCCCGCGTTCACCAAAGCATCAAAGCGAACTTTCTCATGTCGCCGCCGCTTGTCGTCGCCTTCGCGCTGGCCGGTCGTGTCGATATCGATATGATCACCGAGCCCATCGGGCAAGGCCGGGATGGCCGGCCGGTTTACTTGAAAGACCTGTGGCCGACGCTTCAGGAAGTTCGCGATCAGTTGCAGGCCGCGCTCAAGCCGGAAGTCTTCCGCGCACTCTATCGCGATTTCGCCGAGCTTAACCCAATGTGGAACGAAATCCCGGCCAGCATCGGCAACGTGTACGAATGGGATGCCAGCAGCACTTACATTCAGGAACCGCCGTTTTTCACCGGCTTCAGTTTGCAGCCTGGCGATATCCGTGAAATCAAGGGCGCCCGCGCCCTCGGCATCTTTGGGGACAGCGTGACCACCGATCATATCTCACCGGCCGGCGCCATTAAGAAGTCCTCGCCCGCCGGCCAGTATCTCATTGAGAACGGCGTCAATTTCGTCGATTTCAACAGCTACGGCTCGCGGCGCGGCAACGACCGCGTAATGACCCGCGGCACGTTTGCCAATGTGCGCATCAAAAACCTCATGGTGCCGGGCGTCGAAGGCGGCGTCACCAGGCTCCAACCGACGGGCGAGCAGATGAGCATCTTTGACGCGGCCATGAAATACGCGGCGTTGAACACGCCCTTGATCGTGCTGGCAGGCCAGGAATACGGCACCGGCAGCTCGCGCGACTGGGCGGCGAAAGGAACGAGCTTGCTCGGGGTCAGAGCCGTTGTGGCCCAAAGTTTTGAGCGCATTCATCGTTCAAACCTGGTCGGCATGGGCGTGCTGCCGCTGCAATTCAAGGAGGGCACGAACGCTCAGACGCTGAAGCTGGACGGCAGCGAGGTGTACGATGTTCTCGGCCTGGATGCGGGCCTCAAGCCGCAACAAGACTTAACGTTGCGGATCCGGCGCGCCCTCGGGGAGGTCGAGGATGTTCCCGTTTCTTGCCGCATTGATACCCCGATTGAGATTGACTACTACCAGCACGGCGGGATTTTGCCTTTCGTACTTCGGCAACTCGTGGCCAAAGCATGAATCGAGGGCGGTCATTTAAGCGAGCCGTGATCAACCTCCAGCGCGGCGGCGTGGTGCCTGACTTTGAAGACATCAACAAATCGACGTCTGCCGCCTGATCCCGTTGGACTTCCCCCAGCAGGGAAGCTCGCCTTTGCGGTGGCCGGCGAGGTAATTCGCAAAGCAGATCGACAGCATCCTGCCGATACTGTGCTGCGCAACGAACTCGCTGCGCGGAGACACCTCACGCCAGAGGCCAAGTCCCAAATCAGCCACGCGGTGTTTGCGTATTATCGCTGGCGCGGTTGGCTGAATGTTGGGATCCCGATGCCCGAACTTTTGGAGCAGGCCCTGGCGCTGAGCGAACGTTTTGCTGAACGGCCTGAGAGTTTTCCGATCGATGATCTGAGAACACGTGCCATTCCCCATTGGGTGGAGAGCGAGGTGGAGGTTTCGCCCGGTTGGCTGCGCGCACTGCAAACCGAACCCAGGCTTTGGCTGCGCGCGCGGCCAGGGCAGGGGAAGGCCTTGGCCCAAAAACTGGGCGATTGCCGGATCGCCGGCACTGGACCGCTCAGCGAGGCCGTGGAATATCGCGGCCGCATGGATTTGTTTCGGACACCGGAATTTCACGCCGGAGACTTCGAGTTACAGGACGTCAATTCACAAGTGGCCGGACTGCTGTGCCATCCGCAACCGGGCGAGACTTGGTGGGATGCGTGCGCGGGCGAAGGCGGCAAAATGTTGCACTTATCCGATCTGATGGAGAACAAGGGCCTGATCTGGGCCAGCGACCGCTCGGCCTGGCGTTTGAGAATCCTGAAACGCCGCGCCGCACGCGCTCGCGTTTTCAATTACCGGGCTGTCGATTGGGATGGCGCAGCCAGGCTGCCGACCAAGACCAAATTCGATGGCGTGCTGGCCGATGCGCCTTGCAGCGGGCTTGGGACCTGGCACCGCAATCCTCACGCCCGCTGGACCACCACTCCGCAAGATTTAAAGGAGTTGGCGGAAGCGCAATTTCAGTTGTTGGCCCATGTCGTGCCCGCCATCAAACCGGGCGGGCGCCTGATTTATTCGGTATGCACTTTGGCCCGGACCGAAACCATCGAAGTGGCCGACCGATTCTCCGCAGCATTTCCCGAGTTCCAACCAGCGTTGCTCGCGCATCCGTGGCAGGAACGAGCGGATCGATCAGCGCGGCTTTGGTTTTGGCCGCAAGACGGTGGCGGGAACGGAATGTTCGTGGCGGCTTGGGTGCGAAAAAGTTAAGATTTTGGTCTTCTCGCGACAGGAATGTTCATTTTGTTTCTCCGCGTTTCTCTGTTCACCAGGACGCGACTGTGGCATCGTCGTTGGTCCGTTCCAAAGAGAGAGTTGAAACTTCTTACCTTGTTCAGGTGTAATGAATTGTATAACAGCGCGCGGCGAACGATAGCGACTGACGAATTCATGACAATTCAGCGGAGGCACAGAATGAACTTTCACCCAACACTTCGGCTTCAACGATTGGCAGGGCTGGCCACAACATCTTTGGCCCTGCTGAGCGCCGGCCTGACCATGCTCCTGGCTCAGGAACCACCCGGAACGGCGTCGTATCGCGGTCTGTCCAGCAACGAGTTCATGAGGACCTGGCTGGTCTTGGGCCCAATCCCGATCAGCGACGACCCGCAGAAACCGCCCGAGGATGAAGCTCAAAAGAAAGCCTTTGCCACCGATTTCCTCAGCCAGCATGGCGGCGAGGCCGGCATCCAGCCAAAGCCGGGATTGACACATCAGAGCGCCGGCAAGGAGTATCAATGGCGCTTGGTCCAGTCGAAAACAGACACCGTCGATCTGATCAAGAGGGACGCGCCCAAGGAATTCGTCGCGGCCTATGCCTGGGCGGAAATTGATCTGCCCGAGGCGGTGACGACATTGTTTGGGCTGGGGAGCGATGACGCCGTGAAGGTCTGGCTCTCCAGTCCAACGGCGCCGATCCGAACGCGGCGATGCCTCTTGCGGAAGACCAGATTGATGCGCTTTTCAAGGACCTGACCAAAGGCGAATCGTCGGGGGCCGCCGTCCTGGCGGGGCGCGACGGTCGGATTCTTTTCAAAAAAGGTCTGGAACAGGGTTACGGCTACGGCTGGTCAATCGGCAAGTTTCGAGGTCTCAAAACCATCAGCCACGGCGGTGGCTTGAATGGTTTTTTAAGCCAATTGGAGCGGTATCCGGAGCAAAAGCTCACCGTGGCCGTGCTGGTCAACGCGGCGTCGCCGGCGCCGGGGTTGAGTCCGGGCGCTTTGGCGCAGGAGATCGCCCAGGCGTATCTGTGGAAAGAAATGAAACCGAGGGAATCGTTCAAGGTCGCCACCTCGGTCAATCCCACCACCTTTGATGCTTACTGCTCAGGCCGCAGGATAGAAGACACCTTTCCCTTTCCGGAATTGCCGCAAGAAAGCGCAAAAAGCGCAAGAGTCGGGGCTTTTGCGTCTTCTTGTGCCTTTTTGTGGCTATGCATTCCGTAGTCCATCCTGCGGCCTGCTCAGTATGTCGGCCGGTACGATTACGGCGGAGCCATCCTCACCGTCACGCGCGAAGGCGACCATCTGTTCGCGCAACTGACGGATCAGCCAAGGTTTGAAATCTTCCCCAAATCAGAAACCGAGTTTTTCTGGAAAGTGGTCCCTGCCCAGGTCACCTTCGTGAAGGATGATAAAGGCAAGGTCATCAAAGGAATTCATCGCCAGGGCGGAAAAACGATCGAAGCCCCGAGGATCGAGTAATTTTGTTTAAACGAACTTTGGGATTGCGGGGTTCGCAACGCTCCAGAAATCCCTTTACACCCATCCCCCGCTCTGGTTTGATCGCTGCCAAGAGAACCCAAGCCAAGAGCGGTAGTTTGAGCTTCCGGTTTCGTGGCACTTCTCGGGCGGCGTATGC
>CAYIIH010000498.1:0-4734 GCA_964363225.1 uncultured Verrucomicrobiota bacterium
CGATGCCCACAACCCTGAGCCACGCCGCCTGGGCAATTAAAATGAGAACTGCTGGATGGTCCGAAGGCAAACTCTCGACTGTAGGAACACGAACAGGCAGTGAGGCAGGATGCACCGGGCGAGCAGGCTAGCGCAAGCGAAGCCCCATAGTCATTAAACTGCACTCTGTAGAGCCTGACGGCACGAGAGGAAAGAACCAACACTGATCCGGGGAGAGCTCAGGGGTGAGAGCCTCTGAGAAGTCAGCCCACTTTGGGAATGCTCGGTCCTCGCCGCCTTGGCCGCAGCCAAAATCCCTTGCCGCGGGATCTCACGCAATTCTAAAACAGGCTCTAAACCCTTTGAGTGGATTGACGAATCTGACCTCTCTGGAACTCCAGAATAACTTCATCACCGACCTTGCGCCGCTGTTCACGAATACCACTCAGAACGGTTTTGGTGCAGGCGACCAAGTGTTCCTGTCCGGCAATCCCTTGAGCAGTTTTGCCAGGACGAACCAGATTCCCGCTCTTCGAAACACGTACGGCGTAGCCGTCCCATGGCCGTAGCGAGGGACGCTAAACCAAGAAACGACCGCTCATTTGATTTCCGCCGGTGTGATCGTGATCGCCCCATCCTTGATCTGGATGCTTTCGACATTTTGCAGAAGTTGCTGGGTCTCCATGTTCTGGCCGAGGTCCTGAAGCAAATTCCTCCGCTGCAACCGGGACAGAATCCATTTCGGGATCGGTTTTCCATTGGCCTGCACTGAAGCCGCCGTCATGAATAGCAATCCATCCGTGAAGCTGACATTGAATCTGACCAAGCCATTGAGGTAGCGCCCTTTCAGTTTGCGCTGGCCGCTCTTGTCGAGGGGCACGCTGAATTCCCCCTCCAGTTGGTCGTGAACAATGCGGAACTGGAACAGATTCGTGATCTTGGCCTCCGGAAGGCCGGCCAGGAACCCATTCAGATCATCGGCCGACAATTCCAGGGGTGGCGGGGTCCGGCCCTGTTCAAGCGACGTTCGAAATTCCGCCCATTTTCTTTGCAGCCGTTCCTTGGCCTCTGGCGAACTGTCCACGGCGGAGAGCTGTTTCGGCTTGGTCTCCGTGTAAGTCCGGATCAACGAATTCCAGTAGCTGACGCCCAGCACGAGCAAAGTGCCCGCCAGCAGCACAAGAACGCCCAAAGCAATCCCGGCATACAACAGCCAACGGCGCTTCTTGCGAAGGGGCTGGGCGGGCAGTGGAATTTCAGCCTTCATACTTTTGCGCCTGCCCGCCCAATCCTGATTCAATCCACTTTGCCGGTGACGGCCCACTCGCACCCGCGGGCAATGATTTTTTGGATGGTCGGATGTTGGAGGGCCTTGACATCGTGGCCAAATGCTTCATGGAACACGCGCCCCTGGCCATACTCGAGGGTGAAGGCAAGCGGTTCGGTTTTCTTGCTCCAATCGGAGTCGGCTTCGACCAGCACATTGATCGGCGCGTCACCTTGCAGCTTGGCGTAGAGTTCGTCATCGGCCTCGAAGTCGGCCAAACCTTTGGTGATGGCATGATCTTTATTGGCGATCCTGGCTTTGAAAACACTGCGCGGGCCGTGGCCGGAGGTGCCCATGACCCAATTTCGCCCGCACAATTTCCTGAATTCCGTCCATTCTTTGAACGACGCGCTGGCCAGGTGCGCAATGGCAAAACCTTTCCCGCCTTTGACAAAGTTCAAGAGGTTTTCCTTGGCCGCGTCGGTGAGCGTCGGAGTTTTGGCGTTGTACATGGCGAGGAAAACAAGATCATAGCGGCCCAAGCTGGCGGCCGACTCCAGCACGCCCGCGTCTTCGCACACTTTCACGTCAAATTTTCCGGAACTGACCAGAATGTCGCGAGTGGCGACTGAAATCTCGCGCCAATTATGGGCCGGCGCCACGTCGTCCCCTGTGATCAGCAACACCTTGATTTTTGACGGCGGCGCGTCGGCGGCCTGGCTGGCCGCTCCCGACGACAAGATCAAACAACCGAGAATCGTTAACAATAACATGCGCATAGTTCTGTCCTCTCTATGAAACCGACGTTTTAGTTTTTTCCGGCGCCCCGTCTCAACTTTAGCATCACCATCAATCGCGGCGCCGGGTGCGACTGGGGCCTGACACAACTAATACTATCTTACGAACGATGTAGGCAAGCTATTCATTGGGCGAGCATCCTTGCCGGAGGGGAGCGCAGGTGTCCAACCTGCGTGTCTCGACGGTCACCTCGGCGCAGGTTGGACACCTGCGCTCCGCGCTCCGGTTCATTGGGACAGCATTTGCAGCAGCGCCGACGCTTCGGGAAAGGCCGGTTGAAGTTCCAAAGCCCGGCGCGCCGCAGCGCGCGCTTCGTCCACCCGGCCCAATCGAGCCAAAATGGTCGCGCGGGCGTAGGGAATCTGAGCCGACGCCGCGTTGACCGATTCCGCGCGCACCAACGCTTCCAGGGCCTGCTCGGGCTTTTCCTGGGCTGAATAGGCCAAACCAAGATTGTACCAGGCCTGGGCAAATTGAACATCCAGCTTGACCGCTGCTTCCAAGGCCGCGGTCGCGTCCTTTAAGCGGCCCACCTCGTTCAAAGCCAGGCCGAGTTTAAACTGATATTCGGCTTCGCGCGGCGCGAGGCGGCAGGCGGCTTCCAATTCCTGCACGGCGGCCTCTCTGTCGCCCTTCATGCTCAAGCTCACCGCCAGGGCCTGGCGCAACGGCGCCGAAGCAGGGTCCCAACTCACGGCACGGCGAAAGCAAGCCAAAGCGGTCTCGTTATCGCCCCGGTCCAGATGGTAAACACCCATTTGCAGCGTGCCGGAAGGTTGATCGATGTTGTAAGCCAGGTAACGGAGAAGATCCTGGCTGGCGGGAGAATTGGTCTCCAAGCTTGAACGTAGGGCCCATGCAGCCTCGATGCGCACGGCGCGGACTGGATCGTTCAGCAGTTCTCGCAGCGCGTTCTGAACTGTCGGCGTTCGGGTCGGAACCAGTGATTCCAGGGAGCGCGCGGCCATGGCGCGGACCAGCGCATTGGTATCACGGGTACGTTCCAGCAGAGTGGCAGTCACGGGTGTCTCCGAACTCCAACGCTTCAGCAACCCGGCCACCGCGGCTCGCCAGAGCGGAATTTTTTCCTCGCGCAACAGGCGCACCAGGTTTTCGGCGGCATTCCCTTGCCCGGCCCGAGCTTGGGCGATCCACCGTGCGCGTGTGCGCGTGGGACGGTCCATGCGCGGGCCGTACCATTTTTGCACCGCGTCGAGAGCCCACTCTGTTGTCTCGTCGGAGTGGCAGCGGTTGCAGGCGTTGGGAATGCCGTGCTCTTTGGTGAGCAGCGGATCGGGAATGGTGAAACCATGGTCGCGGCGAGCGTGGCGCTGCATATAGACCGTCTGCGGCATGTGGCAATCGACGCAGCCGTCGCCGGCTTCTCCAAGACGATGGTGGCTATGCGTGGCAGGATCGATCTTGGGAGCAGGAGGGACCGGCCCGGCATGGCAGCGCATGCACAGGGAGTTGTCGGCGGCCCGGGTTTTGCCCGAATGCGGCTCATGACAATCGGTGCAACGCACGCCCGAGGCATGCATGCGGCTGCTGAGAAAGGAAGTGTATTCGTAGTCCTCCTCCCGCACCTGGCCGTCCGGATGGTAAATGTCGGTTTCGTCTGGGATGACGAGGGAGTAGTGGTCCAGGAACGGGTCGCCGGGTTTAAAGTCGCCGGTCAACTCGGCGCGGCGCGCATGGCAGGAGCCGCACGCAGACAACATTTGGTTCCCGTCCAGCCGGCGAATGGTCGGATCACCTTTGGCGGGTTGAGGCCGGGGCTTCTGCCAGGCCACATGATCGGCCATGGGGCCATGGCACGCTTCACAACCGACCCCTGGCTCCGCCATCGTGGTGGCATAGCTGTCGTTGGCAGGCTGGTAGTTCTTGCGCACGCGGGTGTTATGGCAGCCCGCACACATCATGTTCCAGGTCATGCCTCGGCCGGTCCAATGGCCCCACTCGCCCGGCTTGCGGTCTTCCTCGCCGAAAATATCGAACCAATCATCCCGGCTAGGATCGTAAGCGATTTCTGTAACTTGAAAGCGCCCTCCCGCAGCGCGCACGAGAAACTGCCGGAGCGGTTCGACGCCAACGACCCGTTCGACCAAGAATGCCCTGCGGGCCTGGTCCACCCCCACCGCCAGCACCTGGAAATTGCCCTCCGAAAGGCGCGCCTCAGAAGTCTGGGAACCATGATGAAAAAACCGAGGCGGATCAAACGCATGCTGATCAAGCGCCGGATCGAGGGGACGCTCGGCCAGCGCGTGGTGGGAATTCGTCCAATGGTCAAAAGCTTCCAGGTGGCAGTCGCGGCAGCTTGGCGAACCGGCGTAGGTGGCGAAAATCGGCGCATCGTCTTGTCCGGCGAGAGTCGTGGTAGATTCCGACGATCGGTCGGGTCTCGTGGTCGAAGGCCGTGTCAGGAGGAAAGTCGCGAGCGCAATGACAAGCAGGCCCGCCACAACCAGCCAAACCCGCGTTCGGTTCGGGGGGGCCGGCTCGGTCTTTTTTCGGTACGATCCCATAGTCAATGGCTCTCCTTCCCATTGACGGGGGAACGCCGCAGAATTTCAACTCGCAAATGGGATGCAGCTTAGCCGTATCCAAGCAGCAAGCAAACGCTTCGCTGTCGGAAGCATCGATTTCGCAAGGGCATTCGGATTTGGGGGTGGGGCCGGAACGTGATTTTT
>CAYIIH010000499.1:0-4728 GCA_964363225.1 uncultured Verrucomicrobiota bacterium
TGGAAGATGAGTTGAAGCATCTGTTCGCAGTGTTGAGCGGATGAGCCGGATGGCGGTGGTGACGCGCCAGCGTTTTGGAGTGCGTCCGCGCAGCGGCGCTTTGGATCGGGTGCCGACACATGGCGACTGGCAGAGCGTGCCAACGGGTGCGGACTTTGTGTCGCGCTTATCCAAAGCGGTGCTTCGCCCCGCACTCCAAAACCGGTTGGAACGTGGCGGAAATTTCCTGTCACTTCACGCCCGTTTCGCCTCAGAAGAGAGTGGAAGTCATGACTGGTCAAACGACATCGAAGCCGGCCTGCCCAAGCTGCGGCGCGGAAGTCCCGCCCGACGCCCCGCGCGGCTATTGCCTCAAATGTCTCTTCGCCCTTGGCACCGCCGAGCCTGAATCGGTGACGACCGCTTCCGCCCCTGAACGATCTCCGATCAACTCTCAAGCTCCCCTCCGCCACTTCGGCGACTACGAACTGCTCGAGGAAATCGCCCGCGGCGGCATGGGCGTGGTTTACAAGGCCCGGCAGAAGAGCCTGGGCCGCATTGTCGCCGTGAAGATGCTCTTGTTCGGCGACCAGTCGGGCAAGGACCCGGCGCAACGGTTTCGCGCGGAAGCGGCGGCGGCAGCCAGTCTGCAACACGCGAACATCGTCGCCATCCACGAAGTGAGCGCGCATGAGGGACAGCCGTTCTTCGTTATGGATTTCATCGAGGGCCAGAGCCTCGCGCGGCTCGCCGCCGGACAGCCTTTGCCCGCAACCCGCGCCGCGCGCTACGTCAAGATCGTCGCCGAGGCCATCCATTACGCGCACGAACGCGGCATCCTGCACCGCGACCTCAAGCCGTCCAACGTGCTCATTGACCCGTTCGACCAGCCGCGCGTGACCGACTTCGGCCTCGCCAAGCGCCTGCATCACGACAGCGAACTGACCTTGAGCGGCCAGGTGCTCGGCTCGCCCAACTACATGCCGCCGGAGCAAGCCGCCGCCAAACGCGGGCTGGTCGGCCGGCGCAGCGACGTCTATTCGCTTGGCGCGATTCTCTATCACCTGCTCACGGGCCGCCCGCCGTTCGTGGGCGAGACGCTCACCGACACGTTGCAGGAGGTGGTAAACACGGAACCCGTCTCGCCGCGCCTGCTCAATCCCAGCGTGCCACCCGACCTGGAAACCCTCTGCCTGAAATGCCTGGAGAAGGAGCCGGCCCGCCGCTACGCCACCGGGCAGGCTTTGGCCGAAGAACTCGGTCGATTCCTCAACGACGAACCGATCCGCGCCCACCCTGTCACTGCCGCGGAAAAACTCTGGCGCTGGTGCCGCCGCAAACCCGCTCTGGCCACGTCTCTTTCCGCCGTCTTAGTTCTACTCTTAATCGTAGTCATTGGCTCGCCGATTGCCGCCTATCGCATCAACCAGGCGCGCAAAGCCGAAGCAACCGAGCGTCACCGTGCAGAGACGGAAGCTTCCGCACGGCGGGGACAACTCTACGCGGCCGAAGTCAACTTGGCGCAGGAAGCCCTGGCTGAGGCGAATCTCGGCCGCGCCCGCCAGTTCCTGGAGCGGCAGCGCCCGCCGGTGGGCGAGACGAACGACCTTCGCGGTTTTGAATGGCGCTACGTCTATGGACAGTGCCGCAGCGACGAGTTAGTGACGCTGAGCCGGTCCGGCAGCCCGGTGACGGAGGTTCGCTTTGCGCCGAATGGCCAGTGGCTGGCGGTGACCGACGGGAATGGCAACGCCAAGCTGTGGGATCATCGAACGCGCAAGGAGATCATCACACTGCCTGCCTACACCAACCTCACGAGGTCAGGCGACTTTGTTGAGAGGAGGGCTTTGGCCATTTCTCCTGATGGAAGGAGGCTGGCTGTCGGCGTGGGAACCACCATTGCGCTGTGGGAACTGGACGCACACCGACAAACGGCGGTGCTCCACGGTCACACGAACACCGTCAATTATCTGATGTTTTCTCCGGATAGCCAAACCCTGGCCAGCGCTTCATCGGACAGAACCGCCAGGCTCTGGAACGTCGGCGCCAACTCGCCCGAACCAGTGGCGGCGTTGAATGTAGGGCAACGTGCGTTGTGCCTCGCCTACTCGGGCGATGGGGTGCTTCTGGCTGTTGGCGTCGCCGAATCGGTCGTCCAACTCTGGGACGTCTCCACCCCTACTGCCCCGCGCGAATTGCCGCCCTTGAAAGGGTTCACGAGTTGGGCTGGCGGCCTCGCGTTCTCGCCCAGGACCCGTCTTCTCGCATCGGGTGTGGGAAGCGAAATCATCCTCTGGGACCTCGACACGCAGGGTAACGCGACTTCGACCAAAAGGTTACGGGAGGTGCGCGGATCCCTCGGCGTCATCGATACTGTGGCCTTTTCGCCCGATGGCCGGATGCTCGTCTCGGCGGGGAGTGATCGGAACCTGACGCTCTGGGATTTGTCGGGACGAGGCCGCGAGCCTGTAAAGCTCAAGGGCCACGAGGGGGAGGTTTATTCGGCAGGGTTCTCGCCGGACGGCAAGGTGGTGGCATCGGCCAGTTATGACGGAGCAGTGAAACTCTGGGACGTGTCCTCGCTCTGGCCGGCCGCACGGCAGATGTCGCACGGCGATTGGTTGTATGCGGTGGCCTTTTCGCCGGATTCCCGGCTTCTGGCTTCGGTCGCGCAACACCCCACACGGAACGGCACGCTGAAACTGTGGGACGTGGCCACCGAGCGATTCGTGGCCGAACGGCACGTCGCTCCGGGCAGGCTGGCGTTCTCCCCGGATGGCAACCTGCTGGCCGCAGATGATTCAGGCACCGTGCGGCTGCTCGCGGTTCCTTTCCTCGCTGAGGTCACAAACTTCCCAGGTAAGCTTGCATCTTTTTCGCCGGCCGGCACGGAGCTGATCTGCTTTCGCGAGGGTGCGTTCCATTGGCGCAATCTCAAGACTCATGCTGAACAGGTCTGGAAAACGGACTGGGACCGGGTCCAGAGCATGGCCATGTCGCCGGACGGCCGGCGCATTGCCGCCGCAGGAGATGGCGAGCTACCGCAGCTTCGCGTGTGGAATGCCGATGCCCCCGATCAACCCCTCGATCTTGGGAGGCACGCAGACCGGGTGCGCTCTCTGTCCTTTTCGCCCAACGGCCATTGGCTGGCCAGCGCCAGTTGGGATGGCACCAACCGCCTTTGGAACCTCGCTGATCCGCGGCAACCGATCGTATCGCTGGCCGCGCATAACGGGCTGGCCTGGGCGGTGGCTTTCTCGGCGGATGGCCGCACCTTGGCCACGGGCGGCGACGACAGCACGATTAGATTGTGGCACCTCGCGTCCTTCCAACAGGCCGCCACCCTGCGCGGGCACACGGCCTCCGTCACGGCGCTCGCGTTTTCCCCCGACGGCAAGCATCTCGCCAGCGGCAGTGGCGACGGCACGGTGCGCATCTGGCGGGCGCCGACGTTCCAAGAAATCGCCGCCGCAGAAAAAACGAAGGAGGAAAGAAAATGAAAACGAATCGTTGTCTTCACATCAACACCCTGCGACTGCGCGCCAGCGTCTTGGAGTGCGGTGGCTGGCGGGGAACGGGGCTGACACCGCTTTTGGCCGGGACAGTCGTTCGATATTGGATGTTCGATGTTGGATGTTCGATGTTCCCCCTTCCCAGAGCGGTGTGTGCCCTCACCCCTCACCCACCGCAGTCCAAGACGCGAGCGCGACGGATCAAACTCTTTGGTGGCTTTGGACGCTGCCCCTGTATGCGGTCGGTGTTGCCCAGTCGCCTCAACGCCTTCACGCTCATCGAACTCCTCGTCGTCATCGCCATCATCGCGATTCTCGCAAGCATGCTTCTTCCTGCGCTGAGCAAAGCCAAAGCAAAGGCCCAGTCTATCAAATGCCGAAGCAATCTGCACCAAATTGGCCTGGCTTTGCGGATGTATGTCGATGAGAACAACGATTGTTACCCACGTCTTCGCAGCGGGGGGTGGGACGAACCGTTTGGTGAACTTTATTGGTACCACCGATTGGCAACTTTATTACCCGTCGCCGGTGCGGACTTTACGTGTCCGTCACTTAAAGCCTGGGTCCGTTCTTGGAAGCCTCCCTATTGGTGGGAGGACCGTAACAGGTGGCGTCTCGTGGGACCCGGTTACGGGTACAATGGCCTTGGATCAGAAGGTCCGTCAGACTGGCCCAATCAAAATACCCCAACCGTGAACCCCGGTTTGGGTTATAGCGAAGATTTTCCGGCCATTTCCGAATCACGGCTGAGGGCACCGGCCGCAATGTTCGCTGTGACGGATTCAGTTCTCTACGAACTGACCGGTGACCCCACTATTCATCGAGCCACTGCTGAGACATTCCCAATTCTCAACCGCGTGAAAGTTAACATGGAGATTCCCGGCTCGCCCCGAGCCCAAGAGCCACCGCAACATGGGGCTTTCTTCAACATGCTCTTTGGTGACGGCCATGTGTCCTCCATCAGAACTCAAGATTTGTTTGACGTGAGGAAGACAGCGGCGAACTGGAACAACGATCACGAGCCGCACCCGGAAACATGGTGAAAAAGAGGTCCTGACTTCTATGAACGCGTATCACTCAGACTCACGCTCGACCACGGCACCCAACGCGGCGAAATCATCTGGCAAACTCATTGCCGCTCATTCCTCATTCCGCACTCCGCATTCCGCGTTTGGTTTCACCCTCATCGAACTCCTCGTCGTCATCGCCATCATCGCCATTCTGGCGAGCATGCTCC
>CAYIIH010000500.1:0-4715 GCA_964363225.1 uncultured Verrucomicrobiota bacterium
ACAAACCAGGTAAAACCGCCGTGGCGGATCGGTCAGGCCGGAGTCAGTCACAACCCCCAAGCCACCGGCTCGCCCCGTGGGATAAAACCTCCAGCATCCGGCTGGGTTCCGGGGGCGCGTATCCCATGGGGCGAGACACCCCATTGGCGCAAAGGCAGCAACAAAGCACGATACCATTGACGCCTTTAGAGCGATGATTTTGCGCTGGTCGTTCTTGTGTTGGCATTGGCGGCAGTGATAGGATTCGGGCCGCAATGAATGACAAACGGGAAGATGCAGACGAAAAAATTCAGACGGGACCGGCCAAGGGGGAGTTCGTCATGCCCCCGGATACGGCGGACGCCGACGAGCGGGCGGACGCGCTGCCGCAGGAGGAGGAGTTCTGGCGGCCACCGACGCGCTTCGGCAGCGTGCCGGTCGAGAAGGAACCGCTCGGCTGGGACCGGCGCAGGGGCTTCCGCAAACTTTTCCCCCACGTCATGCTGCCCTTCCAGGTGGTCGAGCGCGTTGCCTTTGGTCATCCCGAACTCGAACCCAACCGCCTCTTCTGGGGCGACAACCTCCACGTCATGCGCCAGCTCCCCTCGGAGAGCATTGACCTCATTTACATTGACCCGCCGTTCTTCTCCGGGCGGCAATACAACGTCATCTTCGGCGACCAGAACGAACTGCGTTCGTTCTCCGACATCTGGGAAGGCGGGATGCCCGGCTACCTCATCTGGCTCAACGCCCGACTCTACGAGATGAAACGACTGCTCAAGAAAACCGGCTCGATCTACGTCCATCTCGACTGGCACGCCAGCCATTATGTGAAGGTGGAGATGGATAAGATTTTCGGCGTCGAGTGCTTCCGCAACGAGATCGTCTGGTATTACTACAATAAGATGCATGATCGGCGGAAAGGTCAGTTTCCGCGGGCGACCGATGTGATTTTGTTTTATGTGCGGAATGCGCAGTCGAACTACACATTTCACCAACTCGAAGAGGCGCGAGAGAATCCGGTGCAGCAACTCGTGCGAAAGAAAGTGGCCGGACGAATGGTGAACGCACGCGATGAAGCTGGAAACGTCATGTATCGGGAGAGAACAGTGCGCGGCATTGATAACGTCTGGCGTCTGTCGTGCATTCAGCCAGCCGACAAAACCGAGCGCATCGGCTACCCGACGCAAAAGCCTGAAACGCTTTTGGAGCGCATCATCCAAGCGTCCTCAAACGAAGGCGAGGTGGTGGCGGATTTGTTCTGCGGTGGGGGGACTACGGCGGCTGTGGCGCAACGCCTGGGGAGGCGCTGGATCGCCTGCGACCAGTCGCGTGTGGCCGTGGCCATCACGGCGGACCGGCTGACGCGCCAAGTCGAAGAGCAGACGGGCCGGATGTTCCCCGTGCCGGACTTTACGGTCGAGCACTGGGGCGTGTACGAGTCGCGGCGTTTGGCCGACATGCCGTCAGAGCAGTTCCGCGCTTTCGTCCTCAGGTGCTTCGGGGCCGTGGATGAGGAGCATCAGACAGGTATCCACGGCATGAAGGGCGCGGTTCCCGTCTGGGTGGGCGAGTCGAACCCGAAAAAGGGTGTCACGGCGGCGGACGTGCAGGACTTCGCCAATGCCATCCGCAAGACGTTGCGCTATCAGCAGGATAACCTGCGCGATGGGCTTATGCTGGCTTGGGCATTCCGGCCTGACGCGATGGAGGCGGCTGAACGGTTGCGGCGGTTGGAGCAGACCAACCTCAACTTCATCCGGTTGGAGCAGGTGCGCATAGATTCGCCGCGCTTCCGTGAGCAGGTGGCGGCACTCTCGACGGAGAATGCCGACTACGAGAACTTCCTAACGTTTGTGCAGCCGCCGCGCGTCGAGGCGGGTTACAAGCGCATTGCCGCGCGCACGTTCCGGTTCGACGTAAGCGAAACGGTGGTGTTGAACGCGGGGGCGAAGATCATCAACGTGCAGTGGGACTTCGACTACGAGAAGCGGTTTTCGAGCACGCCGGGCTATTCGTTCGTGCGAGGTGCCAAGAAAGTGCCGGAGTTGCAGGCGCAATACGAGTTTCCAACGGCAGGGAAGAAACGCGTCGCCTGCAAGGTGCAAGATGACATGGGTGGCGAAGGACTGTGGACAGCCGAGATCGAGGTGAATTGAGCGCATGTTCAATCAATTCGCACGATATGAGGACGCTTTCCGCGACTGGCGGCGGGACGGCCTGCCCGGCCTGAAGGCGGCATCGTACAAGTACGTCGAGTATCTAACCTCGCCGGACGACGACCAGGCGGCACGGGCGGGGACACTCTGGCCGCACCAGTGGGAATCATTCCTGCGGGCGCTTTATGCGCACGAGATTCTGGGTAAGACACAGATCGGGGCCGATGGGTTGCTACTCAACATCGTCACGGGCGGCGGCAAGACCGCAATCATCGCGGCGCTGGTCGCCTGGCTGCGCATCGCGCATGGCATTCAGAAGTTCATTCTGCTGTGCCCCAACCTGATCGTGCGCGACCGGCTGGAGGATGACTTCGAGGGAGGCAAGGTCTTTAAGGATCGCGACCTGTTGCCGGGCTGGGGCGGCTCAAGGCCGGGGGATTTCGCCCTGACCACACTTGGCAGCGGCAAGGAGGGCGGATGGGCGGATTTGCTGAGCGCCAGTGTGGTGCTGGGCAACATCCATCAATTCTACCTGAGCAACAAGAGCGGGCAGAGCAACATTTCGGCGCTGATGAACGGGCCGGATTTCGCCCTGTTCAACGACGAGGCGCACAACTCGCCAGCACCGGAATGGGACGCGACGCTTCTGCGGATGCGCGAAAAGGTCGTCCTGCGTGTGGATACGACAGCAACACCCGACCGCGCCGATGGACAGACGCCCGACAGTGAGATGATCTATGAGTATGACGTGACGGACGCGCTGGCCGACGCAATCATCAAGACGCCGGTGGTGTATCAGCCGGATATCAAGACCGTGCAACTCACCTATACCGACGCCCGGACCGGCGAGAAGCGCAAGGTGGAGGAGATCAACTGGGACGAAGTGGACCGGCTCGGACTGAACGCGACGCAATGGGTCACTGATGACGAGCCGATGCGCCAGCAGATGGCAATTGCGCTGCGCCGCTTGGAGGAACAGGAACGCCGGGCCAAGGGTCGGTATCAGCCAATTCTGTTTGTGGTGGCGGTGTGCAAGGCGGACGCTCAGAAGGCCGAGCAAACGCTGAGCAAGTATTTCAACCTCAGGACGCTGCTGGTCACCGAGGACAGCGATGAAGCCGACCGGCAGAAGGCCCGGGAGTTGGGCAGAGAACAGAAGTCCGGCAAACCCTATAAAGCCGTGGTCAGCGTGCTGATGCTGCGCGAGGGGTGGGACGTTCCCGAAGTGGGCGTGATTCTCTTACTACGCAAATTCGGTTCGAAGGTGTATGGGCAACAGGTCATCGGGCGCGGTTTGCGGCGGGTGCGGGTGAAAGGCGTCGAGCCGATGGAACCCCAAATCTGCGCCGTAGTGGATCATCCCAAACTCGAGCATCAATGGCTTTGGGACATCTTCAACGCCCGTAAACGCGAGGGCGTCATGATTGACGATCTCTTTGACGAGACGGAAGACTTGCCGCCGCCGCCGCCCAAGCAGGATTTAACCAACCCGGACCTTGTGGTTGACGTGCCGCCGGTTGATCTGTCCGTTGTGGATGACGGCGAGTTTGACGTGGGAGACATCCCTCCGCCGGCTCAACCCTTGCGTAACTGGCAAGAGGCGATGGACGCCATCGTGTATGACCCGACAGTGGTTGAAATCACGAAGTTGGGAATCTCCGGTGTGCTCGGTCAGGAACTTGGTGCAGGGGGATGGAAAACGATCCACTCGGCTCCCGATCCGTCCGAGCCCGGCGGGGCGCGTGCTGTAATATCCGATGAGGCGATTCGTGACGCTGTCAAGACCGGCATGTTGGAAATTGCCGAGGCGCTGACGGTGGAAGCCGGTTATGCAGCGACCTATAAGGACCGTGTGTATGGGGCTTTGGTGCAGCACGTCCGAAGAAAATTCCTCAAAGGTTCCTCGTTGGGACTGGCTGAACGCGAGGAAGTCGAATACGCCTGGAAGATGCTCCGGCAGACGAATGCGAAAGTCGGGGCGATTCCGGGGCTGATAGCGGGGATTATTGAATATGGCGATTAGCATTCATGGGGTGTTTCAGAATCCCAAGAAGAGCCCTTGGAACTTCGAGCGGTTCCAAAGCGACTTGGAGCGGCGGATGATGGAAAGGCTTGAGCGTGATCCGCACGTCGTAAAATGGATGAAGCGCCACGGCATCGCGATCCCATGGATTGACGGGCAGAAGCATCAGCGCCGATATGTGCCGGACTTTCTTGTCGAATACGAAGGCGGCCGGAAGGTCATCGTTGAGGTGAAAGACCCCAGCCGATTAGATTCCAACGACGTTCAGCGGAAACGAAAGGCGGCCGAGATTTGGTGCAAGCAGCGGAATATGGAGTATGTCTTGGCGACAGTATAGGGGCACCTCCGAAAACTGCTTTTCGGAACCGGGTTGATGGTGGCGGTTCGGTTTTCGGTGTGGATGGATTCATGTTGGCTCTGCCCAATCCACCGGCAGTTTGAACTCGGCGCGGACGCCGGCATTGGCTTGCCCGGTGTCCGCTCATTGCATCGCATCCGTTCAATCCTTCATCGGCCGGTCCGGCGACAGCAGGAACGCTTTGCGGATGGTGGCC
>CAYIIH010000501.1:0-4697 GCA_964363225.1 uncultured Verrucomicrobiota bacterium
GGAAGACCGGCGCTTCAATCCTCTGGCCATGCATCCGTATATGCTGTTTAACGCCTTGCCACACGCCAAACGCTATCGCCTGGCCGAGCTGGTTCGGGCCATGGAAGCGCTGCTCGAATGCAATCAACGCCTCATTTCCAGCGGACTCGACGAGGCTCTGATTTTGCAGCAAACGCTGGTGAGAATTGTCCGGGATGAGGCCGAGCCGGCTCCAGCTCCTTCGCGCTGAATAAGAACGTTTTCCTGATATGCCGAACCCATCTCCAGCCCTGTTTGTGACGGTGGTTGGCCCCGTCGCATTCGTCAAGATTGGCGGGCGCGCCAACTTCACTGCCAGCGCCGATTTTAAGAAGCTGGTCGGCGCACTGCGCCAGCACGGTCTCGAGAAATTCGTCCTCGACCTGACCGATTGCATCACGATGGACAGCACGTTTTTGGGTGTCCTGTCCGGGCTGGCCCTCAAAATCAAGGAGGCCACCCAGAAATCGGAAAACGCGCGCCTGGAATTGCTCAATCCAAACCAGCGCGTGGCCGATTTGCTCGAGAACCTGGGCGTGGGCCACCTGTTTGTATTCGTGCAGGGCTGTTGTCCCGTCACTGCGCAGCTTGAGCCTGTGCCCGCCGAAGCCGCCAGCCTCAGCCGCGAGCAAATGTCGCTCAACTGCCTGGAGGCGCATCAGACTCTCATGCAGATCAATCCTGCCAACATTCCCAAGTTCAAGGATGTAGCCCAGTTCCTGGCGGAAGATTTGAAGAAACTGAAAACCCCAGACCAAGGCTCGCAGTGACGCCTCTGTCCGCACACTGGCGGAAATTGAAGCCGTTCCGGCACGGGCCTGCGGTTTTTCAGCCGCCAGTTTGCCGGCAAGCTGTTCCTGGTTGAAGTGCATCGGGTGCGCATCAGACAGGAGCGCCGGTTTCCAACCGGCTTTGGGGCAGCGAAAACTGATAAGCCGGCTGGAAGCCAGCGCTCCGCCCGCCTCGACTGAACCACTACTTCCACTGTCGTTTTCAACTTGACTGCCAACTCAAATGCTTTTGATTGCACCGATACGCATTTAGGCAGCGCATGAATTCATCAACCACTTCATCAGATTCTTCCGCAGCACCTGAATCCGCCCCCAAGCCGGCGAGCCGGCGCTTGATGTCTCTGGATGCCTTGCGGGGGTTCGACATGTTTTGGATCATCGGCGCGGACTCGCTTGTGCAGGCCTTGCGCCGCATGAACGACGGTTGGCTCGTCAGAGGAGTGGCCAGCCAACTCGAACACAAAGACTGGGCAGGGTTCGCCTTTTACGACCTGATCTTTCCGCTCTTCGTTTTTATCGTGGGCGTTTCGCTGGTCTTCTCGCTCACCAAAACCATGGAGCAAGCCGGCAAAGCCGCCGCGCTGCAAAGGGTCTTTCGACGTTCCGCGCTCTTGTTCGCACTGGCCATTGTTTATTCCGGTGGCGTGAGCCGGGAATGGCCGGACATCCGTCTGATGGGAGTTTTGAACCGCATTGCCCTTTGCTATTTTTTCGCGGCGCTGATCTTTTGCTTCTTTCGATGGCGCGGCATGCTGGCGATTTGCGCTGCTCTGCTGGCCGGTTATTGGGCGTTGATGACGTTCGTGCCGTTTCCTGATGTGCGGCCCACGCCGGGCGGAACGCAAATCATCGCCAAGGAAACCGGTTTCACCAACATCGCGCAGCTCAACATGCAGAGCACAAATCGCATCGCCGGAGTCTTTGTCAAAGGGGTGAACCTGGCCAATTACCTGGACCAGCAATATTTGCCCGGGAAGAAATGGGACGGCACGTGGGACCCGGAAGGATTATTGAGCACGCTGCCGGCCATTGGCACTTGCCTGCTCGGTGTCTTTGCCGGCTTGCTCTTGATGAACCAATCGATCAGCGATCAGCAGAAAGTCCTTTATCTGATTGGAGGCGGGATGGTCGCGGTCGGCGTCGGTTTTCTTTGGGGCCTGCAATTTCCGGTGATCAAGAAGATTTGGACGTCATCGTATGTCCTGGTCGCGGGCGGCTACAGCGCCATATTGCTGGGGGTTTTCTTCTTGGTCGTTGATGTGTGGAAGTATCAAAAGTGGGCGCAGCCTTTTGTCTGGATCGGCATGAACTCGATCACCGTTTATCTGGCCAACAACATCATTGATTTCGACCGCTTCGCCTTGCGATTTGTCGGGGGAGACGTCAGAAACTTCTTTGAAGCGCGCCTCGCCCGTGGTTTTGGGGATTTCATCATTGCCTTGGCCGGCCTGGGCCTCGGCGTGCTGCTCTGCTATTTCCTCCACCGCAGAAGAATCTTCCTGAGATTATAGGCGGCCCAGGCAACAGACGCGCGATCATGGGCTGGGAAGAAAGGCGGTTGGAACCGCGGATTGCGCGGATAGCCCGGATAGCCGCGATAGATTTGCCCGGCTTCGGCCACGATGAATCCCGTGTGATGCACCGCCAGCAATTCGCGGCTCTCGTTGTCAATCACCGCCTGCCCTTCGCTCTGCATCTCGCGCACCTGCTCCTTCACCGCCGGCGACTCGAACTTCTCCTCGATCACATCGCGCAGGAGGATCGGTTTGCCGCAATCCGGACAGAACACCTTCCCCTTGCCGCCGGGAGCCAGCGCCTTGGCGATCTTCGCCTGGTCGGAAAATTGTAGGAGCCGAGGTGACGAGGCTCAAACTTCAATGATTTCAGAGACTCACGTCGTCTCCTACAGTTTTGGTTGAAACTGCATGAGGTGGTCATGCACGTAACGCAGAAACAGCACCCGGGAGTTTCCGTCCACATCCGGCTCAGAATTGACCTCCAGCCGCGAGCTGCCCGCGGTTTCCCGCGTCAACGTGAATCCCAGCTTTGTTCCGGTCTGCGTCTTAAAATCCGCCGCCGACTTCCAGAGGTCCGTGCTTTGAAATGCCACGGTGTGATGCAGCCGCACCACCAGCGTCGCGTAGATGTCGTCAGCCGGACCGTCGAAGCGATACGTCACCAGCACGCTGGGAGCCTTTCACTTGGCAAAGTCCCGTAGGGACAGGCGAAAATAGCCCAGCGATTCATCGCTGGGACAACGGCCAAGAAACCCGTCCAAGCCCCACAGGGGCGAAAGAAATCATTGAGCAAGCTGGCGATCACCTCTTTCGTCCCTGGCGGGACTTGTTCCCCTTCCGCCCGGAACCCAGCGATGAATCGCTGGGCTATTGTCTTTCGCCCTGTCGGGCTGCGGAATGCGGCACTCCACCAGCGTCTGGTGCATGGCCAGCAGAACGAACCGTTCCTCCTCGCCGGCGAACCGCGGCATCGAGGATGGATATGCCAGGTCGCCCTTCAAGACCCGCTCCTCCATCAGGCAGCCGCGCTGGGGCTCGTCCGCCTGCAACGTCCGGATCACGGGCTGCGCGTAGGCGTTGATGCGCTCCGGTTGGAGCAGCACCCAACTGCGAAACGAAGGAACTCGCTCTAGCCCATGATGCTTGCCATTCTCCCGACATGACAAAGAAATCAAATGAAGCTGATTCGCTGGCGTTGATCACCGAACTACAGGCGCTCTTGGCGAAGGCGCTGGATTCAATCGCTGGGAAAACCACTGAGGCTGAAGTTTCCTACCTCATTTGGGGTGCATCACATGTCAACAAAGTGGTGGCGGGATATTCCGAGCTGCGGAGCCGTCACCTAATCCACGCATCCAAGATCATGATCCGCCCAGTGATTGAAGCGACTGCGGCTGTCGTGGCTGCTATCAAGCAACCCGGATTTCGGTTCCAGAAAGCGTGCTCCGAGTACAGGGACGACAAGAACCTGCTCGTTGAGTTTCGCAAGGTTTTGGAGGCGAGCAAACAGCCAACGGGTCCGGTTCAGCAGCAGCTCGCGGCCTTGGAAAAGGATTGGGGCCAGTTCAAGCAGAATTGGAATGGACTTCATCCGGCTGGTCCAAAGATCGCGAAGAAACTGCTGTTTCCTGACGTATTGCACGCCGCCGGTTTGGACGCATGGTACGCGCAGTATCGGATCTACTGTCAGTTTACGCACGGGGCACTGCGGGCAACATCCGGCGATTTGGACGAGATGACAGACTCAGCAGACAATCTCGTGATCGCACGGCTCACACTAATCATCCTCGACCAATTGAGGAAGCATGCGCCTGTGGAGGTGCCTGACCTCGGGCCGCTCTGGCAGAGAGCCGACTGCTTAATGGAGCAAACCAAATGGACCTAGCAGGAGTCTCGACTGGTCCTTCTCAACGAATCCGAGGTTTGTGCGAGCCATTCGGCCCGAGCCTTGCAGCGCTTCTGTGGTGCCTGGTTCGACACGGTGAGAGCACTGCGCTCGAGATGCTTCCAACTCGCCTGCGAGGGCGATAGAGCTGCAATCGGTCATAGAATCCGCAAAGACCTCGGTGAAAGCACCTCGCGTCAACGCGGGTTCTCAACCCGTCCGACTGTAGCCGATCTATCTCTCCGTTAACGGAGCCCCCTCTGGTACCCTTTAAACAAAAACCAAGACATAACGAACGCTAAGGCGCTCGAGGCAAACTCGGACTTGGACTCCCCTCGTTTCAGCCTGTTTTTCGACGGATCTTCAGGCAGAAAAAAGATTTCGACACGTCTTTGGAGTGGCTTTTGACTCAACTCATCTCGTCCATGATAAACCAGCAATTCTCATTTTGACATTGCCGACGCCAGCGGGCGGTGAGATTTGAGC
>CAYIIH010000502.1:0-4672 GCA_964363225.1 uncultured Verrucomicrobiota bacterium
GGATATGCTCCCTCGTCGCGCCTCGCCACAGGCCAAATTGGGCGCAACGAACCTCATCGTATTTATGTTCATGACCACTAAGTTAACGAGTCCGGGTCTGTCGGGAAACAGAATTCTAACTGCCGAGGTTACGCTTCAGTCATGGCGGGCGGAGCGCCGGTTTCCAACCGGCTTGGCGGGATCAGACGTGACAAGCCGGCTACAAGCCGGCGCTCCGCCCGCAGTGATTGAGGGATTAATTGCCGAGCGCTGCCAGGACTTCCTTGACCTCGCGGTTGTCTTTATCCAGTTCAAGGATGCCCTTCAGAATTTGGCGCGCGGTTTCCGGATTGTCGGTCAGCGCGTGGTAAATGCCTTGGGCCAGAGCCAGGTCAATGATCCCTTGGGCTGCCGGCGCCTGCCTCAAGTTGCGCTCGGCCTTGGACAGACAATCCTTCGCGCGCAACATCACGGCAGAGCCGTCGCTGCGTTTCATCAGCAGGCTGGCCAGGGCCAGGTTTGCAGTAAAGTCATCCGGGTTCATAAGCAGGGCGGCTTGCACGTGCTGCTCGGCTCTGTCGAACTGGCTCAGTTTCTCGTGGGCTTTGGCCAGGAACAAACGATTGCGCGTGGAATGCTTTTCGTTGAGCCGCTCCTGGCAGGTTTCCAGGAGATCGCGATAACGTTCCCCGGCAATCAGGACGGCGGTCAAGCCGTTCCAGGCCTGCTCCCGGCCGGCGTCGAGGGCGACGGCGCGCCGGAGGCTGGCTTCGCTCCCGGCCAGGTCCTTGAGAATGACGAATTGCAGCAAGCCCAGGACTTCGAGGGACCGGGCCGCCACACGGTTTTCCCCGTTCTCGGCCAGGTTTTCCAGGCGAGCGATCCCTTGGCGGACGGATTGGCGGGTTTTTTCCGGCAGCGCCTCCCAGCAACCGCTCTCCAGCAGGGCCGCCACATCGGCTTTCCGGCTTTGCAGGAGGAAAGAAATGGCCTCGAACAAAACAATGGCCCCGATGGTGCGATCGTCCTTGGGATTCAATTTCAAAACCTGGCTGAAATCAGCCAACGCGTCCGGAGTGAACAGAGCGGTCTGGATTCTGGCTTCGCCGCCTTGCAGGGCCTGCATCACCGCCTGCAAGCCGCTGCGAAAAGATCGGTGCAGGCCGCGTTGCAGAAAAGGCTGCGCTTCCTCCGGTCCCAGCAGGACGGCTTGATCGAAAGAGCTCGAAGCTTCGTCCATCCATTTCTGCGCCTGCTCCAGCCGGTCTGGGGAAGGCGGATTATTGAGCAGGCGGGCGGTCAGTTCGTCGAACGAGGCCCTGCCACGGCCGGCGCCCGTCCTGGTCAGCATGGACAGAGACCGCCCCTGGCAGAATTGTCCCAGGGCCAGCCAGCATTTCCATTCTTGGGCAGCGATTCGGACTGCCTCGCGCAGTTTGCTTTCGGCTTCCTGGGTTTTGCCGGCGGCCTGGAGCGCCTGTCCCAGTTGGGCCAGCAGCCAGCCGTTGCCCGGCTGCAGATCGACGGCTTGGCGATACAGCTCCACCGCCTTAAGGTGGGCGGCGGCGGCCTTGGCCGAATCTTTCAGTTCGAGGAAAAGCTGGCCCATCCGGTAATGAAGTTCGGCGTCACTCGGAGCCCCTTTCAGCGCCTCCCCGGCCTTGGCAATTTCGGTCAGCAAATCCTGCGGGCTGGAAAAAACGGCAAAGCCGCCCCGAGGATCGAAATTCAAGTCCATTTCCAAATCCATCTTCGGCATGCGGGAAAGCCGCCGCAAGTCGTCTTTGCTGGCAGTCCGTTGCGCCGCGTCGCTCTCCGGCACGGCCAGCCAAGCCGCCAGCAGAACCATCCCGTGCAGGGCATAGCTTCTCGCCGTCATTGTCCAAAGGGTAGCCTTAGAAAACGGGCGAGTCTAGCCAGCTTTACCACGAAGGCTTCGGCCTGGTGAAACTGCCGTCAGCAACGCTCCCCTGGCTGGCCGCAGCGGCTTCCTCGTTACTGGGCCCGCAATTCTCGAATCTTGATGCTGCGGAACTCGGCGGCATCGCCGTGGTCCGTCAACAGAACGTGCCCTTTGATATGCGTGCCAAAACCGGGCACGGCTTTGAATTTGCTTTTGGCCACGCCGGCTTTGACTTGGTCGCTGCCCAGTTCGTACTCGAGCACCTTCTCGCCGTTGAGCCAATGTTCAACCTGATTGCCTTGCACGAGAACGCGGGAATGATTCCAGTCGGGCGCCAACCTTACGGGTTGATGCTCCGTGGGCGGCAGCACATCGTAAAACGAAGCGGTGCGCCCTTTGGGATTCTTGAAAGTCGAATCATCGATCATCTGATATTCATGGCCAATGGCTGTGTCGCGCTCTTCCGTGATGAAGTATTTGACGCCGTTGTTTCCCCTGGGCGGGATGCGCCATTCCCACTGCAATTCAAAGTTGTCAAAGGTTTCCGTGGTCATGATGTCGCCGCCCCTGACTCTGGCCACTTTTTTGAGGCAACCCTCTTCCACCACCCAGCCTCGGCTGGGAAAGGTTTGCTTCTTGAAGTTACGCCAGCCGCCGGTGGTTTGACCGTCGAACAACAACCTCCAACCGGCGGCTTGTTCGTCCGGGGTCAGTTCGTTGAGCTTTGGCTGGGCCGTTGTGGCCGCGGCGCCGTCTCCGGATACGGTCTGGCCATTGATACTGATGCAGCCGGCCAGGAGGGCGAGGCCGGCCAGAAGAGTGAAGAGAAGGAGCTTGGTCGAAAAGCGTGTTTTGTTGAACATAACTGGATTCTTTTAGCGGCTGTTCGCGGCCACGGTCAAGCCTTTGCAGGTGATCTTCAAGAACCTGATCTGGCCAACAACGGCTTCCGACAAGTCTTCCGCAGAACTAAGCTGACTCTGGTCACCGGGCCGCCTGCGGAGCCACCGCACCCGGCTTCTTGGCCGGGCCGCCCAACGACACAGGAATCAGTTCAATGCCTTGTCCGGTTCCGAGATTCCGCGAATACTTCTTTTCCTGTGGATTATTCCAGTGCTCGTGGACCCCAAGGCTGGCCAGCCTCTTCACGTTGGTGGCATGGTCGGGATCGTAAAACGTGCCGGAAGGTGGATTGGGTGCCAAGGCCGCTTCGTGCAGATAATCATCCACTCCCCGTTGGCGAGGATAATCCTCCCATTCCGTCCAGAGGAAATCGAAACCGACCGAGTCAATGGCGACGGGGTCCTGCGACGCCAAAAGGCTGGAGGCCCAATCGCCGTTGAACGGAGGCGAACTCCACTTCCGGGGCGCCGGATCAATCGGATGTTTGCCGGGATAAAGCCCGTCGATCAGGTAGAGCAACGTCTTGCCGCCCAACTGCGCGTGCCCCATCAGGTCCACGAGCGGCCGATAGACTCCGGTTTCCTTGGAAAAGCAGTTGGGATGGATGTCGTAGTACCCTTGCTGGACGGGCCAGCGCACCAGGGAGCCGTAGTGGTTCTTCGCGCACAGCGTCACACCCCCGCCCGTGTGGGCCTTCAGGTTGGCGAAGTTGACCAGGTAGTCGGCCTCGGCGAAGCACAGCGGCAGGTAGTCCTGCGTTTTTCCCTCCGGCCGGCTGCTCCAGTAGAGCGGAACCGACGATGACTTGACCTGGATGCGACCGAATTTCCCAGCGTAATCGACATACTGCACGTTCGGAAACTGCTGGTGGAGTATGTCGTAGTACTCTTTGACGAAATAAGCCAGCGTGTCGCAGATCGAAATGTCAGACTCCTTGACGCCCACGGTCCCGACGAGTTGCCGCAGCAACGCCAGGAGCATCTGCGGCGACGTGTTCATGTAATCCTGCCGCTTGGCCAGGGTGTAAGTCTCCGCATTGACCGCCCCTTCCCGCCAGATCATCCCGACGAAGTTCGGCTTGATCGCAATCTTCTCGCCCGGCTTGTACCCGACGGCTCCCTTGCCGCGCGCCTGGTTCAGGTGCCGGAACAACTTGTCCCAAGCGCTGGCGTCAGCGCCGGCTCCGGTCAGTTCACGGATGGCCCGCGACAGCATTTCGTTGACCCGCTCTTGATTCGTGTGGTTGGCTTCCCACCAATGGCCGTCTCCTGGGCCCTTCCAATCCGTGGCCTCGGGATCATGCACCCAGACCACCCGCCCCGGATGGACGCCTTTGGCCTCGCCGATGGGCTTGAGCCGTTCCGGTTCGTCCGTGGCCGCTTGCACTTTCAAGAGGTGGAGGAGCGCAAGGATTGCTGCTGTCGCCGCTATAACGATGGAGAAAGAATGCCTTTTCATAACATGATCTTGTTTAAAGCTGGTTCGCTGGTAAGCCATCTTAAGTCTGAGCAGTGGACGGTCAAGCGCATTTGGGCCGCGTAAAAAATCTTCCCTTGCCTTTCGGCGTTCAGCGCGTTCCCCGCAGCTACCCGCGCGACGCGGGTGCTACCCACTCAATTTGTCCCCCCGTTTCCCTTGCTTTGAATTGGCCGTCGGCACTGGCGCGGATCGCCTCTGCCATTTCAAATCTGCCATCTGCAATCCAGCGCAGCGTGGTGTCTTTCGGCGTTCCGGCCTCTGCGACTTCTTCATTCTTCATTCTTCATTCACCCTTTCCGCACGTCTCCATTGCCCTTCCGGGGTTAGCCCCGCTCCGACCTTTAGCATTTAGCCTCAGAACCCCGGACCTGGATGGAACTGGACTGAGCCCACTAATTCAAAAATCAG
>CAYIIH010000503.1:0-4640 GCA_964363225.1 uncultured Verrucomicrobiota bacterium
CGTCGCGTGGTCGAGCACGTCGGACGGGCCTTTGGGGAAGCGGCTGTCGCGTTGCGGGTTGGTGTTGGCGGTGACGTGGAAGAAGGGATACGGTTTGGGCAAGTTGTAGTAGCCAGTGTGCTCGCCGAAGGGGCCTTCGTCGCGCAGCGGTTCGGTCGGGTTAACGCAGCCTTCGATGACGAAGTCGGCGGTGGGCAAAACGGTTTTCAATTCGGGCAAAGTGTTTTCAAGGCTCGACCAACTCGGCGAAAACGAAGGTTGAGTACAAAGCCATTCTGCGCCAGACCAGGAGCATGGCAACGCTATCACTAACCGATGAGCAAGGGGTGCAGTTGGTGAAACAACTCCCGCCGCAAAGCAAACAGCGCGTCCTCACGGACCTCACCGCCGAACGCGACCCGTGGTGGCAATCGGCAGCCCGCGACGGCGAGAAAGACATGCGACGGCTCGCGGCGGCGCGCGGTTTGGATTGGGATGCGATGACTGAGGCGCAACGCGAAGCCTTGGTGGACGACCTCCTGCACGAATCGTGAAGGAGATTCCCGGCGTCGTCTTCGACACGAACATTCTCTTTTCGGCCGTCGGCCGGCTGGGGAATCCGCATCAATGTGTTCAAGCGGCCCGCCAAGGCAAATGCCTTTCCCTCACCTGCGAACTCATCCTTGCTGAACTCGCCGAGAAACTTCAACTCAAACGCGGCTTCGACGTCACCAAAGCAGCAGAAACCACCAATGAGATTCGCGCCTTCTCCAAAGTCATCGCAGTTCCAGGCATATTGAAAGTCATCGCCGCCGACCCCGACGATGACGCCGTTCTGGAGTCGCGGAGAGGCTCGCGCGGGTCAACGTAGCCTTCGATGACGAAGTCGGCGTTGGGCAAAACGGTTTTCGCTTCGGGCAAAATGTTTAAGCCCGCAGTTCAATGAGCCGCTCCCCTTGCTCCAACCGCTTCAGCGTGTCTGGCCAGAGCGGTTCAAGCCAGGCGAGCAACGCCCGGTTTGAACAATTCCCCTTCCGAATCCAAACCAGGTGTACCGGCTCGGCGCTCAACAGCCAGTAGTCAACGAAATCTTCGTCCTTGCTGATGATGACTGTGCTTTCACTTCGGGCGCGCTCCCAAACCACTGGATCGTCGGCGGTCTGCAACCCGATGTCGAAGACATGCGTGGCCGAATGACCTTGGCTGACAATCCAGCGCGCCAGCGCGGGCAGGAGTTGCGCATCGACGAGGAAGTTCACGCTGGCTGCAAGACCGCGTGGTCGGACTGGCGGGCGGCGTAAGCGAGCGCCGCCTTGATGTCATCCGGTTCAAGGTAGGGAAAATCGCGCAGGATTTCCTCGTGCGGCACGCCTTCGGCCAGCATCCCGAGAACGTCCGTCACACGAATACGCAACCCCCGGATACAGGGTCGCCCGCCGCACTTGCCCGGCTCGACGGTAATGCGTTCTAAAAGTTTCATGCCCGCACAATACTCCAGCGCATCCCGCCCAACAAGCCTGCAAAACAGCGTGTGGATCACGCCCGATCCGCTGACGGAGGAGCGGGAGATTCTCGGCGGCCGGAAAATCAGTTGGGCGGCGGCGGAGCGCGAGGCGTGGCTGGAGGCGGTGCCGGCAACTGCGCACTTTCAAATCGAGATCGTAGCAGCCGACGTGAGTCGGCTCAAACTTCCCCTATCCCAATATCCGTAGCGTCGAACGTGAGTTCGATCTTATTCCTCCCGAACAGCGCCGCGACGGAGAATATGGAGCGGACTCACGTCCGCTGCCACGTCAGGGAAGTGGAGGACGCTTGATGTCGCCCGCATCCGGCGCGCGGGCGGCTAGGTAAAGCTTCCAGAACAACGGCCAGAAATCGTCTTCCAACGGATGCAGTTCTGGATAGCCAGGCACAATCGCTCCGGCAAACGGCCAGTCCTTCGGGTGCTTGACCAATTCGGCGATGCGAGCGTTGTCAATGACGTAGAAACACACTTTGCTAAACGCCTGCTTTCTCCGCTGTTCCTCGCGCAAGACATGGTCGTGCGGTTGGTGTTGAAAGCGATGCGGTCGGAGCAATTTCCCGACATGCTCGCGCAGAAACTTCATGCCGTTCCGCTGGTCGGTATCGCGCCCCAGCCCCATCCAGACCAGGTGAATGTGATCGGGCATCAGACAGTAGGTCGGGCAGAACAAGCCTTTTCGTGCGGCAGCATGAAGCATGACCGCGCGAAACCGCGTGTGGAAAAGTTCGTTGAGCCAGCCCGTGCCGCGCAGGGCCACGGCCATCGTCCAGTGAACGACCGCGTCGCCTTGGTAATACTCACGCGGCAAGCGCGGCAGGCAAAAACTGCGATTCGTTCCCTGGCCGAAAAAACGGTTGCCGTCATCGTGTTCGCCCGTGGAATGCATGACCGGGAGAATAGAGCCGGCTCACGCCGGCTGCTACGTTTTTCATCGTAGCATCGAACGTGAGTGCGATCATTATTTCCGGTGAGCGGCGCGATTTGGAAATCAACGCGAACGAAGAAGATGGAGCGGACTCACGTCCGCTGCTACCTGGGAAACGTAGCATCCGACGTGAGTCGGATCATTCTTCATTCTCTGGCGTGCGTTCTGATCCGGGCGTGGGGAAGGAGAAGTTTGAGCGGACTGACGTCCGCTGCTACGGGCAACGAGGCGTGGCGGCGGCGGGTGGAAGTGCTCCGGGACGCCAGCCGGCAACTGCGCACGTTCAAACCCGAATAGCCCTGTGCAAAACTTTGTTGCGTATGCAACAAAAGTTCGTCATGGGCGCGGGCGGGAACGGATGGGCCGCAACCGCGTTGCGGGCAAACTCGCGTGAGTTCAGCGTTCGGCTAACATTCCGAGTTCACGAGCGCGAGGGCACCCCACACCAAGGAACCGATAGCGGCCAACGCCGCAGCCAAAGCGCTGAGAGAAGCGGTCGTGATCGAGGAAAAATCCAGCCGGGCTACAGCGATGATCTCGCTCGTGGGAAACCACCAAGCCGCCAAGGCGCAGCCGACGACGATGGCACCAAGCAGAATGGGTCGCGGTGACAGTCGGCGACGGCGCGGCAAGGCCGCCAAGACTCGGCGGGTGAATCCGTGGTCGTCGATATACGCGTCTTGTTCGCGCAACAGCAGGTCGATGGCATCAATGGGCTCTTGTTCGTTCATAGGAGCATCAGGTTTATCTTGTCAGCCAGCGGCGCAGTTTCTCTTTGCCGCGGAGAACATTGGTTTTCACGGTGCCCAGCGGGCAGCCGAGCACAAGCCTGGCTTCATCGTGTGACAGGCCGTTTTGGCAGCAGAGGACGATAGCTGCCCGTTCGCCGGCGGTGAGCCGCAGCAACGCTTCGTTCAGATCGAGCCGCGCGTGAGTCGGTTGATTGTCCGAGCTTGGCCCTGCCTCGGTTGGGACCGAGTCGAGGTCTTCGAGCAGCAGCTCTTTACGGCGGCGGGCGGCGGACCGAAATTCATTGACGGCGATGCCGAACAGCCAGGTGGAAAAGCGGGCTTCACCGCGAAAGGACGCGAGGTGCTTCCAGGCGCGGATAAACGTTTCTTGCGCCAAGTCATCCGCCAGATGCGAATCACCGCGCGTCATTCTGGTCAGAAACGCGCGCAGTGGGGATTGATAGCGCCGAACCAGTTCGCCGAAGGCGTTTTGGTCGTCAGCAAGCAGGACACGAGCGATGAGATCGGCATCACTGAATGACACGAGGCGTTACTCCGGTTTCGATGGATTCCGTTTTTCGAGTCGCCACTCCGCCAGAAAGCTGACGCCGATCAAGAACGGAATGAAGCCCAGACCCCATGAATCGCTCGACTCGATCAGTAACCAGACGCAGATACCCACGCCCAGCGCCACCAAGAAGAGCCCTTGGCGCAGGGCGGTTCGCGGATCGTCCCGCTCGGCTTCGGAGGCGTCCCCGGCCGGTGTCGGCGAACGGAGCAACTCGGGAGGAATGGGAACGCCCTTTTCAATCATGGCTCGGAGAGTTTCATGCAACTGCTTCTGCTTGCGTGCGCGGAAATAGGCGACCAGCCCCACGATGGCCACTGGACAACCGAAAACGACGAGCAGAATCGGGATGGCTCGGGCGGCGCCCCTTGATGAATTCGGCGTCTTGGGAGGCGCTTGAGGGCCGGCTGTTGCGCTCAGATCGACAAGTGGGCTGGAGGCGCTGCGGATGGATTGTGCCTCTTCCGCGAGTCCGCCTGGCGCAGGGGATTCGGCAGCAAGAAGCCCCGCGCCGGTGGTCAGGGCCAGGCCGTTAAGAAGAATGAGCAGTTTAAGACAGAGTGTGTTCATATTTTTGATTTTGTTCGGTTCATCAGGTTTGATGCGGGCCGGGGACGATTTGGATTCAAGAATTCGTCTCCGGGTGGCGTTCCGACTGAGGAGGCATCGAACGTGCCGCCTGGCCTGTTGACCGCGCCCATGCCAAGTTTGGGCACGGGCTGGTTGAGGACTGAGCGACATTTCACCGAGTTCTTCGGAGCAGGTCGTCGATTCTCTTTCGGACGTTCGCATCCATCTTGATTAACGGCGGCCAGGGGCGTTTGAAGCCTTCGCCAGGAATTTTCTTCGTCGCGTCAATGCCGAGTTTGCTGCCGCTGGCGATTTCGCTGGTGGCGTGGTCGAGCACGTCGG
>CAYIIH010000504.1:0-4634 GCA_964363225.1 uncultured Verrucomicrobiota bacterium
CATTTTGGCCCCCTGCTTGCGGGCCATTTCAATAACGCTCTTTGCTGTGCTCATTATTTTTACGTTGATTTTGTGTTGTTCTTTTGACTGCGCCGCCGTGCCGGCTCCGGGATGGAGCGGACACGGCTGGCGCAAGGATTTGTTGTTAAGGGAGATTAAGTTTATGCTCCGTGGTAGCCCTCTTCGCCATGTTCGGTGAGGTCCAGACCGATGGTTTCAACCTCTTCATCGATGCGAAGGCCGACCACGGCTTTGACGAGGTAAGCGATGATCGTGGTGCCCACGACGGCGAGAATCAAGGTGACGCTAATGGCTTTGATCTGCTCGATCCAAAGGGTTTTCCCGACGATTTCCTTCAGATTAAGATCGAGATTGGGGTTGGCGGCGCTGGTCGCCAGCAGACCGGTCAGAAAGGCGCCGAGAGTTCCGCCGATCGCATGCACGCCAAACGTGTCCAAAGCATCATCATAACCCAACCACCCTTTCAACTTGTAGCAGGCAAAGAAAGGAATCAACCCGGCCGCGATGCCGATGATAATCGCACCGCTGGCTGAGACGAAACCGCAGGCGGGCGTAATGACCACCAGGCCGGCGACCACCCCCGAGCAGAAACCGAGAACGCTCGGTTTGCCTTTGATAATGTATTCCGCCATGGCCCAAACGAAAGAGGCGACGGCCGTGGCCAGCGTGGTCGTCATGAAGGCGTTGGCCGCGACTCCATCCGCCGCCACGGCGCTGCCCGCGTTGAAACCGTACCAACCCACCCACAGCATGCCGGTGCCGGCCATGCAAAGCACCATGCTGTGCGGCGGCATCGCTTCTTTTCCAAAACCAAGACGTTTGCCCAGGATCATACAGAGGATCAAAGCCGACCATCCCGACGACATGTGCACGACGGTGCCGCCCGCAAAATCGATGGCTTTGATGGCGGCCTTCGCGTTCCACACGCCGTTCATCATGCCGTCCACGCCCCAGACCATGTGCGCGAGCGGGAAATAGACGACGAACATCCAGCCGATCATGAACAGGAGGATGGCCGAATACTTCATGCGCTCGGCGATGGCCCCGATGATCAGCGCGGGGGTGATGATGGCGAACATCAGTTGGTACATCGCGAAGACGTTGTGCGAGACCCACGCGCCGTAGTCGGTGTTCGGCGCGCCGCCGACGTCCTTCAAAAACTTCCAGTCCAAGGTGCCGAAGAATGACCAGCCGCGCTCGGTCCCGCCACCGTGAAAGGCGAGGCTGTAGCCGCACATCCACCAGAGTATGGTCACCAATCCGGCAATGCCGAGGCATTGCGCCAGAACGGACAGGACATTCTTGCGCCTGACCAGTCCGCCGTAAAACAGCGCCAAGCCCGGCAAGGTCATGAACAGGACCAGAGCAGAGCTGGTCATCATCCACCCGTTATGTCCGGGGCCTGCGCCTCCGATTCTGGAAGGAGCGTCGGTCCCGCGGGCGCCATTATTGATATAGGCCTCGAGGTCTCCTACCCGTTGGTCGAGCGTCGGCTCCTTGGGTTTGGGCTCTTCAGCAGACAAAACAGAATTGACGTTCCAGTGGAACATCGCCAGCAAACTTAGGGTCAGAAGTGTTTTTTTCATGATGGCGTTAAGAAGGAGATAAGGGTCGTCGATTGGGAGTCAGTCATCATTCGGGTTTGACTAAACGGCTTGCTCCCCTTTTTCTTCGGTTCGAATTCGGATGGCTTCTTCCACGGCGGAGACAAAGACCTTGCCATCGCCGATTTTGCCGGTTTTGGCGCTTTTCACGATGGTGGCTACCGCTGCGTCCACCCGATTGTCAGCCAGCACCAGTTCGATCTTTATTTTGGGGAGAAAATCAACCGTGTACTCGCTGCCGCGATAGATTTCGGTATGTCCTTTCTGCCGGCCGAATCCTTTGACTTCTGTTACGGTCATGCCCTCGATGCCTATTTCGCCGAGGGCGTCTTTTACTTCTTCCAATTTGAATGGTTTAATGATGGCTTCAACTTTCTTCATAAAATGACGTTTGTATTCCGGAGCACGGCCCCCTTAGCAGCGGCAATGCCAGCGTGCGAAAGAGATGGGAATGGTCTATCCAACTATCTGCTGACAAACAGGTTAAAAAAGCCTCCTGGCTTTCACGTCCCGGTTGGACGTGATCGTTGCCGCCACTTCGCTGTTGCAATTTGAGCAGCCGTGATGTTTTTGGCCAACGCGAAGGAGTGTGAGAGCAGTGCGAAAATGTTGCGGCAACACTGGCGGGGCGGGTAGCATCCGCGTCACGCGGGTTGGGCACCGACAACGCCTGCCGACGCCTCCCGGCCAACCGGCGAGGGCGCCGGTCGGGAGCACCCGAAGCGGGTGCGCTCCACAAATCTCACTTCATGAAGACGGCTAACTGTGGATCAGCAACTGGATGTTCTCAGGAAGATTCTTGGCCACTTCGGTCACGACGTTGCCTTTGAGCAAGCTCACCAAGGCCCGGCGATGAGAGGAACCGAGCATCAGCATGTCGATTCCCAATGTGGCCGAAAGATCGAGTATCGTCGCGGCCGGATTGTCGCTGACCGAGTACAAAGGGATGACCGGCACGTCGCTTTTCTGGCCCAAGTCCAGCATGTGGCAGATGATCTTGGCGGCGCGCTGGTCATTCTGCCATTTGGGGCGTTCGCGGACTTCCAGCGGCCCTGGCATGGCCACGGCCAATTCCCGCACGTAAAGGACGTACAAAGAAGCCTGGCGCAAGCGCGCTTCTTCGATGGCAAAACGGAGGACCGGCGTCAGCCCGCGCGCTGCCACCATGATTTTTTGTCCCGGACTCAGATTGAGGTGGAACTCCGGCACGCTCTCCGGCGCGACGTGGGCCGCGACTTCTTCGCTGACGGTCAAAGTACGGAGGCCGGCGCGACGTTGGGCGTAATGTTTCAGCCCAAACCCCAAACCCAGCACGCACACGGCGAAGAACAACGCATCGGGCTTGGTCTTGGCAATGGTGATCTCCACCAGGAAGAGCACGACAAAAGTCAAACCCATCACGGCGCGTTCGTGCCATTGCAACTTCAGGTTCCGATTGAACGTGCATGAACTTAGATTCACGGTGATGGCGCCCACCACCCCGATCGCATAAAGACCGGCCAACGTTTCCAGTTTGTTGGTAGCCGCCACCACCAGTATTGGGAACAGCGTCGCTGCGGCCATGGGAATCCAGGGAACACCATGTGGATTGAGTTTGGCGAACGTCTTGGGCATCTCCCCATCCCGCGCCATCATGTAGAGCAGCCCGATCAAGGCGCCGATGGCGGTATTGACGGCGCTGAGCAGCAACAGGCCCACGATGATCGCCACGAAGACCCCGAACATCTTTCCGATAGCCGGGCCGTAAGCCATGGTGGCGTATTGTTCCCCCAGCACACTCACCATGTCCTCCCACCGTTCCCTCAGGATGGCCTGCCATTCCCCTCCTACGAAGGAAGGAGAACTTGGATGGAGTGACAGCATGGCCCACCCCAGCAAAGAGGTCCCCAAAACCACCTCAATCGCCACCGGCAATATCGCCTTCCGGGCCGTCCGGCCTACGTGCGGATTCTCCATCGTCGAGCCCGCATCCAGTTTCATCACCCCTGTTAAGTTTGCGATGGCCTCGACGCCGCTCAGAGCCAGAATCACTCCCACAAAAGCGATCCAATTCTCGCCAAAAGTGGAACGTGACGGCTGCAGATTCTCCAGGGAAAGGTAAGGAATGCTCCAGCCGATAATCAACAGGATCACCACCACCATGGGGATGCCCAAGCTGACCGCAAAACTCCCGGTATGCTTCGGGCCAAAGTAGTTTATGACCCCGATCCCAAAGATTACGGCGATGGTTGCCAAACCAACATACGCGTCCGGCACCCGGAAATAATTCATGGCCGACCAACCGCTCATCGCCGCCGTCACCGTGAAATTGGCCACCAGGAGCAAAGCCCCCATCACCGCCAATAACCTGCTTTGGTCACGCGCCGCCGAGTAAACGCCGCCGCCATCCGGAAAATGCCGGCAGACGATGACGTAATTGTACCCCACCACCGCCGTCAAAACGCAGACGGCCAGAATGATCGGCAACGAAGCGTATCCGGCCGCCATGAAGCCCAAACCGATGACGTAAGCCTTGCTCGTTCCCCAATCGCCATACAGCAGCCCCGCCGCGCGCTTCCAATCCAGATTCCGCGGCCGGTGGACACCGATGTTATCCATGGGACGACCTCCGGCTCAAACGGCTCCGCCACCGAAAATGATCGGAATCGCGAACCCTGTATTTTGAATTGCGACTCATCTAAGGCGGCAGCATTCTGGTCGAACCAAGCCGCATTCGTCAAATGAACAATAAGAGAGGCCCGCGGTTCTGGCCAAGGCGCAGTGTTCTCAGCCTTTCCTCTGCCCCTTGAGTCATGACGCTGCCGGGCCTCACCATGCTGGCCATGCAGCGGTGACATTGCACTGGATCAGCCACCGGCAGCCAATGGGAACGTGGACGCACCTGAACAAACGGCTGCATTCAAAGGGCTGAGCCGAGGAAGGAGCGACGAGTTGTCAAAACTAGGAACTGACCCCTTCGGGTCACTCTTCCTCCGGTTTCTTGCTGGCGGCGATGACTTTCTGTTCGAG
>CAYIIH010000505.1:0-4629 GCA_964363225.1 uncultured Verrucomicrobiota bacterium
TGAACTCCCAATAACAACCTGTAGTGTGAGGTGGAGTCAATAGGATACCCAGATTACATTTTTGGATGCGACCACATGACAAAACGGCCATCACGCAGGCCCAAGCTATGGTTTGATAAACATTAAGGGCGGTTGAGACAAAGGTCTCTCCACGGTAAAAACGTTGTTGTCAGTAATAAGTGAACCAACAACGAAAGAACCATGAAAAGACCTAAGGACAGATTAATTGCAGGTCTCGACCTGCACAGCAACAACGTAATGATCAACAACGTAATGATCGGTGTGATAAACCAGGACGGAAAGCGCGTGGCGCATCGGAAGCTGGACTGCGATTTGAAGAAGGTCGTCGAGTTTCTCCAGCCGCTTAAGCCGCAACTCCAGTCGATGGCGGTGGAATCCACTTTCAACTGGTATTGGTTGGTGGATGGTCTGCGCGCCCAAGGCTACTCGATTGATCTAGCCAACCCGGCGAAGATCGAGCAATACAGCGGCCTGAAGCACGCCGATGACAAGGACGACGCTTTTCACCTGGCAGACCTGCAGCGGCTCAACATTCTGCCCCAAGCCCACGTTTATGATCCGGAGCTGCGGCCGGTGCGGGACTTGCTCCGGCGGCGGACCAACCTGGTGCATCAACGCACCGCTCTGCTGTTGAGCTTCAAGAGTCTTTATGCGCGCACGACGGGTCAGAAGCTGGACCTGAGTGAGGCCAAGAAGATGGAGCCCAAAGAGGCGCCCAAGCTCTACGAGCATCCGGCCAACCAATTGATCGCGCCAGTGCAGGCCGAGCACATCCAGGCGCTGGAGCAGAGCATCCGCCGATTGGAGAAAGCGGTCCAGGCGTGCGCGCGGGAGATCCCGCTCTATGAAAAGCTGCTCACCCTTCCCGGGATTGGCCGGATCCTGGGCCTGACGATTACGATGGAGGTAGGGGACATCAGCCGGTTTAAGACCGACGGGGATTTTGCCAGCTATTGCCGCATGGTCGATGCCAAGCGCTTGAGCAATGGCAAGTGCAAGGCGGACAACAACCAGAAGTGCGGCAACAAGTATCTGGCCTGGGCGTTTGTCGAAGCGGCCCATTTTGCCCGGCGCTACGACGAGCCTTGTCGGCGCTGGTATGATCGCAAAGCGGCCAAGACCAGCAAGGTGATCGCCACCAAGGCGTTGGGCTGCAAGCTGGCCAAGGCGGCCTGGCACGTGATGGCCCAACAATGCAACTACGACGAGAAACGGATGTTTCCGGAACTGGCCATGAAAAAGAGTTGAACTTTGAGAGCCGCCGTCAACCAGCGAAGGGGTTGGACCACAGAGCCCTTTGGTTTGATTGGAGGCGGCGGCTCTCTTGAATTTAGCCGTGCGGTTCCAAGACACTTTGCAGGCGATTCGACCGTGCCACGAGTCAGAAATGGGTTGGACTCCGGAACCAGAAATGGCTCCTGGGAACCACAGCTCTTTGGAATTGAATGAACGCGGCCCGGCACTGAAAGTTTTCTGGTCCCGCCCGTGGCGGGATGGGCGCAGAGCTGATGAACACACGCGCTTGCCAAAATGGGCCCGTGTGGTCATGGAATGGCTGACCAAAAAAACCGAGCCGGAGGGAGCCAGGGCCGGAGCAATCCGGTCCGCTCCTTTCGGTTCGAAAATTGGGCAGAGAGGACATCAGCTCACAAGGCGCTAGAACCAGATGGCTGACTGAACGGATCGCCTCGCTTGATGCGGCGTTTCCGATTCAAACAACGAAAACCCAGGTTCGGGTCTGAATGCAGAATGTCGGAAGCGGCCGCGGATACCGGTTTAGAAAAAAATCGGACGGCAACGTTTTTTTCTGTGGACAAATGGCCCTAATGGCTGACTCTTTTGACCATCCGTCTGAATCATCTACACAACTCAAATAGCGATCCATGCTATGGTTTGACCCCTAAGATTTATGATTATGGTGATGTAATCCCTCAGTCACCGCGGACTGAGCGCCGGCTTGCAGCCGGCTTGCCACGTCTGATCCCGCCAAGCCGGTTGGAAACCGGCGCTCCGCCCGCCTCGACTGAGGCATTACATGGTGATGCCAATTCTCATTGACGTGAACCGGCAAACCTCGCTGCTGAAATAGGGTGAGCACGGATGCTGAGAACAACGTCTGCGGCGTCGCTTCTGGTGGCGTCTCGTGAACTGTAATTACTGTGCAAAATCGTGAGCCGAGCGTCCGCCAAGTGGCAGCGTCGTCTGTCAGTCCTGAAAACAAATCTCTGACTGCCGCGTCAGCCGATGCCGGCGAGTCGAACGACACCGTGCGCTGCCAATAACCTGCGATGGCTGGCCTGGAAACTACTCGTCCCCTGGCCGTCATGGCAGTGATCGGATCACCCTTTCTACCAGCTCGGTGAGGCTGTCCACCGAGCGTGGCCGAAACCATCGCCGGGTCAAGGTCGTCACCAACAATGCCGAGAAAGATTTGCATACCAGCGTGCGATGGCACCTAGCGCAAAGCTAGCCGAGGCCGAAGAGCGCGCCAACGACGTCCGCATTGGAACCGAAACTTGACCGCGCTCCTCGTCATTCCGTCGAGCGAGTGGTTCGCTGCGATTGCTCGAGGTGGCCTCGGATCCAGGCCGGGTCACGGCGACAATCGACGACCGCGTAAATCGTGATCTCCCTTCCGCTCTTCGTGTAATAGACTGCGAAAGGAAAAGTCTTGCAGAGCAGCCGGTGATAGTCCCGGTAAGCCACCCCATGCACGCCGCCGGTGATCCTCAGGCTCTCAATGTCGGCTTTCATCGAAGAAAGGAAGTAATCCCCCAAGCCCCGGTCCTGTGACTCATAGAATTGAAAACCCTCATCCAAGTCCCGCGCGGCGGAGCCAACAATCCGGATCCTCATGCCCGGCGCGATCCTAAGGAATCCTTGACCGTATCCCAATCCAGGACTTCCTCCCGGCCAGCCTCGACCGCCCGGCGCCGTTCATCCAACAGATCCTTGTGCCATTGCGGGACGAGGACTTGGTCGGCGTGTGAGCGCAAGTCCTCCCAAATCGCTTCCATAATCTGAAGCTTTTCCGCCAAAGGTAGCTCTCTGATTTCTGCGCTGCTCATGACCGGAAAACATACGCCGACCGCTGCCCCTTGGCAACGATTTCAGCAAACAACCAAGCTCACCGACAGCCGCCGACAGCCCGGAAGCTCCGGCAGCGAATCCGGCGCGCGACAATCACGGCGCATCGGCGCGTGCCGTGGCTGGCGGCTGGTCGGTGGAGCGTCTGGTTCGCCTCACTTCCCTGCGCCTGCCATCAAGGGATACTTCTCAGGATGAAGTATCTGAGTGCTTCCTGAAGAGTTTTGCTGCTGCGGTGCCTAGCGTCTTGCCGCATCCGCGCCACGTCGGCATCCAGAGTGACGGTGCTTTTCATACGCTCATCATGATGCACCCAAAAGCTGCGGTTCAGATGCGGGCTAAATGACCGGGCAAGTTACATTCTTGGATGCGACCATACGACAAAACGGCAATCATCCAGGCCAATGTTATAGTTTGCCCATTTTTCGCACCCAAAGCCAAAAACCCTGGGGCGAGATGTTCAGGACTTCAACCGCCAAAGTGCCGCTGCCCATGCTCTCGAATGCCATTCTGACGCTCCTCAATCACTGGCGGTACACATCCTTCCGGTGTCGTACGCGCTGAATCTCCACAATTCTAGACTGCGAAAGCACCTCGTAAACAACCCGATAATCCCCGATGCGGATCCGGTACGTGTGCTCTGAACCTGACAATTTCTCAGTGCCGTGAGGAAATGGCTCCTCGGACAATAACTCAACTTCGGCAAGGACGCGTGCCACCTCACGCGGTGGCAGTTTCCGAAAATCCTTCTTCGTCGAGCTGCGCCACTGGATGCTAAAGGATGCCATCGCGGCTCAACTCGGCTTTGAACTGCTCGTGAGAAATGGTCGGCTCGTCTCTCCGCTCCGCTATGGCCGCAAGGTCGTCCAAATCTTCCAGCAGCTTTTCGTACTCTGTGATCGGAAGCACCACGGCCGTCTTCTTCCCATCCTCCGTGGTCAAATACTGTAAAACTTCGCTCATGCCCACCAGCCTACTCACAGGTGTCGGCAAATGTCGAGACGCGGATAACGCCGAACGCAAAGCTGGCCGAGGACGAGGAGCGCGCCAACGATGTCCGAACTGGCACCCGGACACGACCGTGCTCCTCGTCATTCAAAAGCAGACTAGCAGGGTGCATTCTAAAAGTAGGGTGGCCTGTTGGAGAAGCGGGTGACATTGGCTGCACGGGAAGTTCTCAAGACGAAAGGCGGTCCGCTGGCCATGCTGAAGCGTCAGATCGAAGCCGTGCGGCAACCGGAGAATTATTGAATTATCGGACCCCTCTGCGATAACGCCTAGGATTGGAGATGTGTAATTTGTAAGCTGCTTACAATTAGAGTATTACGCATTATCTAAGGGCCATTCTGGTCGGTCACCGCTCTTGATGATGTGGAAAATCGCGCCTGCGATTCCGATACGGGTTTTTCGGGTTAGCCTTGAGACGATACACAGACATCGCCGCCACCTTCAAAGCCAAAGTTGTATAAACTGATTCTGCTGAAAAACCCGCTGACTACTTTTTAGCCCTTGAAGAGGTCG
>CAYIIH010000506.1:0-4562 GCA_964363225.1 uncultured Verrucomicrobiota bacterium
TCACTGGATTGACCACGGATTTCTTGGATCAGCACGGAGCAAAAGGTTTGCGAGCAAGAACGAGATCGAGAGCTGTTCATCCAAAGGGTTAACGGGTCCGGCGGACTGAACAGGCCCGTTATTCTGCCTCGACCTCTGTTTTGAGTTTCACAGCCGGCGGCTCCCGGTGTAGCGTGCCGTTGGCTCGACACCTTGAAGCAATTGTGAATAAACATTTTGCTGCCGTCGAATCATAGAACCGTTGACCCGCCGCCCAACCATAATCCATGCGCTACCTGCTCGGCATTCCTTACGTCAACCGCCCGGACTTGCTCCGCCTGGCGGTCAACAGTGTGCAACCGCTCTGGGATCATGCCTTCATTGTCGATAATTCGGAAGGCGGCGAGATTTCGCGGCGGCGCAAGCTGTGGCCGATCAAGGTCATACGTGTGCCGAGGCTGGCGCCGCTGACCTTTTCGCAAACGATGAATTACCTTCAAAACACGGCGCGGGCCAGAAAGTGCGAAGCCTGTTTGTTCATGCACAACGACGCCGAGGCGCATCCGGGCACCGCGGAACGGTTTCTGGCCGTGATCACCGAGGCGCTTCGTGCCCAGCGCCCCTGGGGAGCAGCCTTCACCAATTACGACACGCTGGCGGCCTTTAACATGCAGGCGGTCCGGGAAACCGGCCCGTGGGACATCAACCTGCCTCAGTACTACTCGGACAACGATTATTACCGGAGGTTGAGGCTGGCCGGCTTTGAAATCATTGAAACCGGCCTGGAGGTTACGCATCACAACGAAGCGTCTTCCACGATCAAGAGCGATGCGAAGCGGGCTTTCCTCAACTCGGTGACCTTCCCGCTTTATGCCGAGTACTACCGGCAGAAATGGGGCGGCGACCCGGGCAGCGAACAATTCATCCAGCCGTTCAATTCCGATTTGTGAGGATTGGAATTGGTGCGAGGTCCGGGAAGGCCCCCGGCGGGGACTGCAAAAAATCGGTCACAAAATAATTCACAGCCAAGAAATTTTCACCAAAGGCAACGGCGACCTGGAGAGCTATTGGAACGGGCTCGGCATCTTTCTGCTGGCGGCGAAACGGAAGCCGGCGGCTTCAATCGCGGAGGCAAGGATTAACCCTAGGCACGCAATAGACGCCGGAATCGTAAGCCACGGCAGGTGATGGCCATTCTTCTTCCTTCTCAAGCCGGTGTTGCCCCGGTACACAAAGCCCATGCAAAAGTGCCTGTTCCTGCTCATTTTCCTGCTGGCCAGTTGTTCCAGACTGCCGCCAACATCCCCTCCAGCGATGAAAAGTGTCGATGCGGCTTTCGTGCGATTGGCCGATGAGTTTATGACCGGTTACCTGGAGTGGCGTCCCCAGATGGGCACGGCCCTCGGCCTCCACGAATATGACGGCCGGGTGACCGACCACAGCCGAACTTCGCTGGAGGCTGAACTGGCGCGGCTCAGAGCGTTCGACCGGCGCCTGGCAGCGTTGGACACACGGCGCTTGAGCCGGCAGGAGTTTTATGATTACCGCATCCTGCGCGGCGTGATCAAACGATTGATTTTCGGGTTCGAGGAAATGCAAATCTACACGCAAAACCCGATGACCTACGCCGGCGTGCTCGATGTGAATATTTACATCAAGCGCGACTTCGCGCCGCTTGAGGACCGGGCACGCTCCGTGGTCGCCATTCTCAACCAAGCCCCCGCCATCATGGCTGCCGCCCGGGCGAACCTGGCTGCGTCACTCCCCAGACCGTTTGTGGAAACCGCGATCGAAGTGGCCAACGGCGCGGCCGATTTCCTGGGCAAGGACTTGGTGGCAACGCTGCAGGAGGTGAAGAATGAGGCGTTCCGGGCCGAGTTTGACGCTGCCAACCGGCAAGCCATGGCCGAGCTGCGCGGTTATGTTGCCTACCTCAAGGAAGTGAAATTGCCCCAATCCCATTACCGCTTTGCCTTGGGCCGGGAGAAGTATGTGAGGATGCTGCGCTACGGCGAGTTGCTGACGCAGTCGCCGGAGCAACTATTGGAAGTCGGCCGGCGCGAACTGCGGCGCGAGCAACAGGTCTTTGCCGAAACGGCCCGGAAGATTGATCCCGGCAAGAAACCGATTGACGTTTTCAAAGCCACCCAAAAGGAACATCCCTCCGAGCAGAGTCTGGTTCCCGACACGAGCAAGAATCTGGAAGCGATCCGGCAGTTTCTGATTGATCGCAAAATCATCACGCTCCCTTCTGAAGTCCGCGCCTAGGTGGCGGAGACGCCCCAATTCCTCCGCGCGACGAGCTTCGCCTCGATGGACACACCCGGCCCGTTCGAAACGAAGGCGACCGAGGCCTATTATTACGTCCCTGGGCAAGCTCCAGATTCTGAAACTGCGCGACGATTACCGGAAGCAGGAGGGAGCCGCCTTTACGCTGCAAAAGTTCCATGACGGGATGCTCAGGCACGGCGCGCCGCCCATGCGTCTGCTGCGCGAAGTGCTGCTGAAGGATCGGAAAGGTTGGGATGACGTTTTTTAGCGAAGCGGCGCGATTCGCCGTCCACCCGCCAACGGGTTGGCGTGGCCTGGGAGCTACTCCGGCAGAATCCATTTCGTGTAAGCCCGCTCGCCGAAGTATTCGTAGCCGTTGCTCTCATCCGGTGTGCCGGCAACCATGGCGTGAATGAAGCCGTTGCGCTCCACCTGGACGGTGTGGAGGATTTTGCGGCCAGGATTCTCTTGCAGGAGGATTTGGGCGCGTCCGTGAAGCGCGGAGTGAAATTGGAGACCGGCGCTGTTGGTTCGGCTCGTGAAATCGAATGGCACACCCAGGTCTTTGAGCATCGCGTGGCTGCGTCCCCACGTTCCGCCCTCGGCGCTGACGAACGGTTTGCCATCGAGCAGAGCGACGGCGTCGTTGTAGGCGAGCACACAGAGGCAGTGCTGCTCGGATGACTTGAGCCACGCGGCCAGCTTTTCCGCGTGGCCGCGCGCGGAGTCGTAGGCGTAGTTGCTGTCGAGAAAGGCGATGCGCACGATGTCGTCGGGGATTTTCTCCACGGTGTTAAGGTACCCGAACGTCAGACTCCCGCCGCCGCTGTGGCCGGTGAGCACGACCTCAAGGCGGTTTGTCGGCAACAGCTTTTTCACGCTGCCGAGGATTTCGGGGATGGCGCTGTCGCCATGCTGCCGGCGCCATGCGGGCCAGCTCTTGGATTCCGCTTCAAGATAGGCGATGACGATGGTCCGATTCGTGACGAGCGTGCGCAAGAATCGCGTCTGCGCGCCGATGTGCTGGATGTCGAAATGCCAGTCGTCGCCGGGCTTGAGCAGGCGCCCGATGGTTTGCCCCGTGGTGTTGCCGTTCGGCAGCGCGTAGAAAATCAGCAACACCGGTTTATCCGGCGCGAAATCCGCGGCCGCCGGCGCGTTGAGGTGAATCTTCGCCTGCGGCTCGAACGCGAATCTTGCGATTCGTTCGCCAAAAGGCCCGCTGGGCTGGAACTCGATGGCGGTGGCGGGCCCAGAGCTTTTTCCAGCCGGTGACGGCGGGACGGCGTTGGTCGGATAACGCGAAATTGCGATGGGGCCTTCGTCGCTCAACAGGCCCGCTAGCTTGGGATCGGCGAGGACTTGGGCCACAGTGGTGGTTGCGCCGTTCACCATCATGCGTTGCTGCACGAGGCGGATGCCGTGGCTGTAATCCACCCACGCGGCGCTGTGGCCGAGGTGGAGCGGCTGGATCGCCGTGCCGTTCGTCCGGTGCCAGCCGTAGATGGCGACCTTGCCCGGCGACCCGGCCAGCTTTGCGGAAATCACCACGTCTTTCTTGTGGCCCGCTACGAGCGCGCCCGGCGAATGCGCTGGGAGGGACTCCAACTGTTGCGTCCGCACGAGGTCGTTGTGCGCGGCGAAGACGGGCACGGTCGTCATCGACGGGCTGGGAGGAATGGGCGGGGGGGGGAGTTTCACGTCCGCAGCATTGTAAATCGCGTCCACCATTTTGCGCGTCGGCAGCGTGGCACCGAGATGGTCGGCGATGCGTTGGGCAGTGCCGGGCGTCATCGGCGTGAGAAAAGAGTCGTCGTCTGTGCCGACGCAGAGGTAATCGGTCGTGGCGAAGAACGTGGCGGTATTTGTCTTTCCGTCGGTGACGTTTGTGACCGTGACCGGACAAGGGCGTCGCAGGGCCTTTGGCACGTTGCCCGCCAGGATTTCGGTGAGGATCACTTGTTCGCGTTCGATGGCGGCGAGTGGCTTGAGGCGTTCGACAAAGTCACGCCCGGAAGGCGCGTTTATTGCGCGCTCGGGCAGGGGGAGGGTTTGCGCTCCGGCAAGAGTGCTGGCGGCAATCGCGCCAAGGATGACGGCGCGGGCGATGAGTTGGCTGATCACGCGGACGATGCGTTCGGGATCGTTGGTGCGGTGTGGGTCGCTGATGATGGCGCAGTGTTTGTCGGCGCTCACCTGGCATTGGTCAATCACCCATTCGGGCGCGGAAAGGTTGCCAAGACGGCACACAAAGGTTTCGGGCGGGATGCCTTCCAGCGTCAGAAATTCGTTGTAGATGAGCACGGACTTGT
>CAYIIH010000507.1:0-4522 GCA_964363225.1 uncultured Verrucomicrobiota bacterium
GCCGCCAGCCAAAACCCCCTGCTGAAAAACCTACCCGTTCTATGCAGAATCGGTAAAGTGGGCTTGGGGATGCAACGGCCATTTATTTCACGCGCAGGAGCCGGTTCAAGAAATGCCCTTTGTCCATCCCTCGACCGCCTAAGCTCCGATGACCTCACGTGAGTGTAGGGAAGCTGCTCTGCTCCAGCCCAGGGAAATCGGGCTTTTGGCCCTTGGACGGCCAAAGAGCAGGTTGCTGTATCCTGGAGACTTAAGCCATCTTTCGTCTCCGCTGGACTAAAGAGAGCAGATGTGCCCGAAAGCCGTTCCGGGTTGATGAAAAAGTATAGAAATCCCAGCAGAACGAGCTGGCCGATCCCAAAGAGAATAGACAAAAGACGCTTCACGCCAAGCCTTTATGTAGCTCCATAGCAACGAAATCACAACCGAACGCGGTGGTTTTCACAATCGGTCAAAGAGAAACCCTTTGGAGCAAGATTAGCCGTGCAATTCTCATTCTTGACTTGGCAGCCTCTTTGCTCCAAGGCAAGCGCGAAACGAATGTGACGCATGTGGTTCTCATGGTTGGTTTGGGTGAAGCCGCCCGCAATGGCCATAATTGCGGGCGGCCTTCTTATTCTCTGTCTGAATCTGAATGCTCTGAATGCTGGTTGTTTGTGTCTCGTTCGGTTTCTTCTCCAAGAAGGTCGGCGTAATCTCACCGGCCTCCATTCTGGCATCGACTGCCCCCTTCAGAAAGGTTCAAAGGCGGCGCTGCATGATTTCCAGAGTGATGGCCATGTAGGCGGTGACGAGGACGGGGTCTTTCTCCCACCATCGGCCGTTGGCATTGACCCAGAAGCCGTCTTTGTCCTGCAGGTTGATCAGTTTGACGGCCACGTCTTCCCGCCACTTGATCTTTCGGCCGTCTGTGGTTTCGACATAGTCAGCGCCATAGATGGTCAAGGCCTTGGTCAGGGTGTAGTAATAGTAGAAGAGCCCTTGCGCCCCCAGGCCGGGATTCTCCTCCAGGGTAAAATTGCCGCGCAGCCAGTCCACCACCGCCTGCACGCGCGGGTCCTCCCGTTGCAGGTGGGCGTAAATGTAGCTAAGCAATCCGGCGTAACTGATGCTGCCGTAGGAGCGCAACGCCACGCGCCCGCCGGGTAGATTAGTTTCTCCGGCCATGCTGTGTCCTGGATAATAAATGAATCCGCCTTTGTTTTGCGGATCACCGGAGGCCCAGCGTTCCGAATTATGCGTAGGCAGATTCTGGCAGCTTTGGATGAAATGAATGACGGCCGGCCAGTTCAAATCACGCCTATCGGCCAGGTTTTCATCTGCCGCCAGGTGCCGGCTGTAGTACAAAGCTTCCAAAGCTTGCAGAGTATTAGCCATGTCCGAATGCTTCTCTTTGCTTCCGTAGCCGATGCCACCGTCGAAAGGATTGTCCACCTTTCCCCGTTCATTAAAGTCTGCCTGCAAGCCGATCAAAAACTGCCTGGCTTTGAGGAGGAGAGGCTTGTCTTCGGGGCGGTTGGCCGCCAGCAACGCCATCATGGACACCGCGGTATTATAATTCAAAAGGTCCTTGACGTAGATGCCCCCATCCGGTTTGGCGCAGCTCAAGAGGTAGGCATAACCCTTCTTGACCGCTTCAGAATCGAGAGGGCGGTCCTGGACGCCGGGCTCTTCAACCAGCGCCACGAGCGCCAACGCCGTTATGGCCGGATGATCGGGCGTGGACCAGAAGCCTTTGGGGTCCTGATGACTTCTGAGCCAGGCCACGCCCTTGCTCACAGCGTGCTGGACTTCCTTGCGCAACGAGACATTTTCGGATGGCAATGATTGGCTTGGGACCTGGCTCTGTTGCGCGCTGGCCGGCGAAAAACTCACCAGGCTCAAGCCGGCGATGCCCAGGGCCAGATTTTTGAAAGCGGCGGTGATCGATGTTCGATACATAACACGGTTATTCCTTTTCTTCGGCCAACTGGAGAGTGATCTGGACGGCAGTTCCCGAGGGAGGGGCTTTGGCTGAGTTGACCTCCCAGATTTCGTCATTTTCGCGGCCAGGGCGGGGATTGTTTACCAAAGCGTCCGGATCGGCAATAATGGCAATCAACGACCCATCCCGTTGCGCCAAGAAAGTCCCTTCCACCACCCGCGAGCCGCTGTAAATCCAGGCTCCCTGGCTCATGGGAGATTTGGTTTGCAGGTTAAGAATCAGGCTTTCCAGGCGGCAACGCTTTTGCGCGCCGCCGCTTTTCCAACTGATCCAGACGCTGAGCTTGCCGCCGGAGACAACCGGCGATGGGGCCGGTCGTGCCGCTGGTTCCGGCGGATCCGCGCCGGCGCACTTGACGCCGAGCAGAAGGGCGGCCAGATGAATATGATACGGCTCGACCTCCGTCTGCAGCAGACTTTCGTGCAATTTGCCGGTGGAACTGACCAGGGCATATTCGATCAACCCTTGAGTCATGTTCAGGGTGGCCGGGAAGCTCAAGCTTTTTTGCGTCTTGTTCAAACGCACTTTTCCCAACTCAAAAATGCCAGGCTCGATTTCCTTGAGTGGGGCATTGGTCAGGGGCGAGATGGGCGGCGCCCCGCTGCTGCCGGCCTGCTCGCTCGGCGTGGCCATCGTGCTAAAGCAGACCAGAGTCACCAAGAACATCGCCCGCCGCCAAATCAGCTCAGCCCGGCGTTTCTCCCGCAGGAGTGACGGCTCTCTCGGCCTGCGAATCATCTCAAAAGGGGAACACATTTTCTTTCAGGGTAGCCCGGGGCACGCTTTCTGCCAAACGGGAACTTGGTGTCGAGGTCAGAAAGGGAGCACTTGGCCAAAGCCGCGATTGGGCCGGCCTGGTTTTTAGGGAGATTCGTTCAATCTCCGGAGCAAGGCCAGCAACGCGCCGGTGATCTTTGGCGCGGCCTCGACTTCCAAATAGCTGGAACGTGCCCGCCAAGTTTCGTATCCGCCCAGTTGGTGATGCTCCACAGTAGGCAGGTAGCCGTTGTATCCATTGGCCAGCGAGATGGTAAACGTCGGTTTGAACGGACTCTTCTCTTTCAACTCCAGCCCGATTTCGACGAAGACCTCGGCCGGAATGGCCGTGATGGCCAAATGCCCCAGCCGGAACGCCTGCAGGATCACCGGCACTTGCGCCGGATACCGGCTCAGCAGCACCGTTTCGCGGGCGTAAATTTCCGGCAGCGTCTGCATCACCGAACCTTTGGCTTGGGCCATGATCTGGCGGGCGCGCTCGACTTCGGCGGGGCTCGGCAGGCGCACGCCCAATTGGATTTCCTCTTGTTGAGCGGCCAGTGGCACCCAATTGTGATGCTCGATTTTTTGGCAAACGCGCAGAACCTCCTCCGCCACCGCGCCGGCCACCAGGCGCATTTGGCCGTAAGGCGGTTGCCGGGGCTGGCCGCCGTGGAAATTGATGTTGTTGATGTTCCCGCTGGTGCCGTTGGACATGATGCCGACAAACGGCGGGTCCTGCCGGTCCGCGCCAAGCAGTTGCTGGATGCGATCGGCGAACTGGCCAAAGTAATCCGCTGAAATATGGCCGGGGCCAACGCCCCCGCAATAATGGAGCGAATAATTCGCCAGCAGCGCCATCGGCCGCCCTTCCAGCGATTGGACCGAAACCACAGAAACGTCAGCGTCCGTGGGGCCGGCCGGTTCGAGCAAAGCCGGATTCCCCACGCCGGGATTCATTTTCACCTGGTCGTTCGTTCCGCCAAACGGATCGGCCATCACGGTGCCCGGCTTCATTTTCCAGCGGCGATTGAAGACCTGCTCCGGCACCCGGCCAACGCCCCAGCCAATCCTGGCCGGCGCCAGATTGTTCACGGCGCGCCGCACCCCGTCCGCGATGCGTTGGACCAAAAACTGTTGGTAGTCCTTGTCGGGATCACTTTGAAAAACCGGTGTCGCTGCGGGCGCTGAATGCGTGTGCGTGGCTGAAATCAGCATGTGCTCCGCCGGGATTCCGGTTTGCTCGTGGATCAGGCGCTTGGCGGCGGCGTGGATTTCCCGAGGCACCATGCAGCTATCGACCACGGCCAGGGCCAGCCGTGTCTGGCCATCCTCCAGCACCAGGCAGCGCGCGTGCAGCTCGTCGTGAATCTGGCCGGCGATGATATCTTGCATGCCGCCGTTGATGGACAGGCCCAGCCAGGGAGTGATGTTGCTGGCGGCGGCGCCGGCGCGAAAGGAGCGGACCGGCTCGGCTTGCAGTTGAAAAGCGCAAAGGCAACCTATCGCCAGATTGAAGGCGAGCGCAACGAACCGCTTGCCGAGGAAAGCGAGCCAGGAATATTTCATAGTTTGAGTGGGCGCGACTCTAATCCCCTGCGGCGGGCGAGGCAAAGAGTTTTTGCTCGTAAGGCAAGATTTCACCCGCTGAAAAAGGCACATTGAGCAAAGGGAGATGCGACCGGAATCAACGGCATTAAGCTCCTATTCGTCTTTTCAAACCTTCGGCTTTGCCCGCCGCCAGCCCCCAGTTGAAGGCGTAATTCATCCCAAAATTCCAGG
>CAYIIH010000508.1:0-1372 GCA_964363225.1 uncultured Verrucomicrobiota bacterium
AGTGCCGGGAGAGGATGGGTTGAATGTCTTTGACGAAATCGACTTTACTGTCGGCCGGCGGAGGCAGTTTCGTGAGATCACGTTCGGCGGCGGTGGCGCTGGGATTGGAGAGAACAGCAGCGGCGGCGCAGAGCAACCCACCGGCAGGCTTGAGCCAGGAGCCAAGCGCGCTCCGGCAAGTCAGGATGGCCAACAGCATAATGATTCAGGCAACTCGCATGGCCGCATTTCACCGGCCATCAGATTTTTGTGTTTGGGCTTCAGGCTGGGAAAAATTAACGCGGTGATATGGAGCGCACAAGCAATTATTGGGTGCGCCTAACAAACAGGGCGGCGTGATGGCAGCGTCAGAATGAACTCCGGTGAGACCTCAACCTCCGCGCTGGCCCTCGACCTTCTCATCCCGGCGCTTTTCCCTCTTCTCCTCGAATGAGGAGGGCTGGGATGAAGAGAGATGTGCGCTGCCGATGGTGGAGAAGCGGAAGTTCCGCTTCCCTTCAGCGGATACGGCTGCAACGAAGGGGTGAAGGCTTGGGTCAATGGTCGTATTCAACTGTACCAGTCTCTATCCGCAAGGGCTGAAAGCCCGAAAGACAATAGCCCAGGGCAAACTCGCGCCAGCGAGTGCCGCCCTGGGTGAACCGACCCAAATCCATCCAAGCCCTGAAAGGGCGACAGTATGGTTCATGTCTTGGGCAAAGACTTTGTGCCCAGGATGAGGGATTCCACTTCGGCGGCGATGGTCTGACTCAACTGGGTCGCGGCCGCGCATTCGCGCGCAATCTCCGCTCGCGCGGCGGTCACGCGCTCGACCAGCTTGCGCTGAACTTGCAGCGGCGGAAGCGGGATGCGGCAACTGAATCAAGAATTCATCCAGTTCAGTAAACACCGCAGCCTAACCCGTCGCGGTCTTTGGTAAGTGCGGCAACTCCTGGATCATCTGTTCGGCCTGCTTGCGCAGGGCTTCCGCCAATTCTGCGGCCACCTGCGGCATCTGGTTGCGTTTCACCGTGACGGCGGAGCGCAACATTTCCCAAATTTCAGCCCGGTCCCGGCGTTCCGCGACAAAGTGATCCGCGTTCAAATCACACATGCGGATGTGATACTTGCCCGCTGGCGTGATCCCCACCAGGAGATGCGTTTGGGAATCTTCAAAGATATGCACGCCGTAGTCTTGCTCCCGGCACGGATTCAAGTATCGCAAGCCCAACGCCTGCTCTGCCCCACTCGGCCAGAACTTGCTTTTCGCGCCGTTGCAGTGCCGCTTGGCGAGAAACAAGTTCTCATACTGCTGGATGAAGTCCTCCTTCTTGCGCGGATCGAAATGGTCAATTTCCATGCATTTCAAGCCGCCGGCACGGGAGAGGTGTTG
>CAYIIH010000508.1:1382-4514 GCA_964363225.1 uncultured Verrucomicrobiota bacterium
CAGGAATAAGCGCAACGGTCCGCGAAATCCCGGCGCAGCGGCTCAAGCGCCACCTTCCGATAATTCCGTCGCGTGAGCCGTTTAGTTGGCGCTGGACCGCGCGCGATGCGGGAGCTTGTGGAACTCGACATACGCCTTGAGCGCCTGAACCAGATTGCCCGTGACCCGCCGTTGCCTCACTTCCCAGAGCACTTCATCGGCGGGCCGGGGATACTCCAGATTGCGCCGGTCGCGCGTCAGCCGTTCCAGGTCCTGCAACTCCTCGGGAGCCGTCGTGCCGAGCGCCTCTTTTTTGGCCAGTTTGCGAAACCTCTTGGCCATGGGCCTTGTCCACTCGGTTGCCGGTTCGTTGTAGGTGCGCGTCGGTTGCGTTTCCGCTGCCGTTACGGCCAGGCGGTGCACAGCCGGTTGCTCATCCGAGAAGTGCCCCGCGACGACCGCCGGGGCGGGTTGGTCCGTGATCGTCCCCTTCACAATCGTCGCCGCCACCACGGCCGGCAAAACAGCCTTTGCCTGGATTCGCGCTATCGTAACCATGTTCATCGGTTTTCCTCCGCGTAAAGCGCCGCCAAAAACTGCCGCTGCGTTTCCAGATCGCATCGCAAACACGCCACCCCGTCCACTTGAATTTCTTTATCCGCAGCCTTTGCCTGCTGGACGGCCGGTCCGACCGCAAAAGAGCCGAGCACAATTTCCGCCTCCTCACTGTAGCCCATGCTGATCACGCTGGCCACGTCCGTAGTCATGGGTGTGCCGGGGGGCGACCAAGCCGCCGGGTCGTTCTTGGGCGCGCCGATGCGGCCCAGATACCTCACGAGGCTCTCCTTGCTCTATTTGAGCGTTTGCTTGCTCAACATGCACGCGTAACTGTCCCGCAGAATGCCCGAATCGTCCACCAGCGCGAAGTAGGCCAGCGCGTGCCCCTCAATCCGCTGCAGCGCAAAGCGGTTGAAGAACATCCTCCGAGGGTAGCCGACGGACGGGATGGACAGCCTGATCTTGACTTCGCTCTTGCTCATGGTTGCACGACCATCAGCTTAGTCGCCCCTGGCAGCCCTGACAACAGGCATTTTGGGCATTTTGGGCCGCTTTTGCAGGGGTTTTAGGCCGTTTCACCGCTTGCCCCCAGAATCACGGCCTCCACTTCGGCGTTGATGGTCTGGGCTATTTTCTTTGGGGCTTCCAGCCCTTTCAGTTTGAGCCTCCCCACGTCGGCTGCTCCGCCAGGCTAATCGTTGGCTCGGATTCGTGTTCATTGGTGGTTTGCCATTTCCCGTCGCGTTATGATGAGGAAGCGATTCGCCTGCCTGTGCGGGGGCACGCAGACAGGCCGCTTCGTCGTCAACGCACGTCTTTCTCCATATCCGCCAGGGATGATGAAGTGCAAGACCGCGTTTGGCGAGTCTCAACGTGCGGCGGATCGGGCGGCGGATCAACCCGGTTATCTGCCCCGGGAGGCGGCCTGGATCTGCGGCAGGATAAAGCAATAGGCCGTGTATTTGATCTCGCTCCAGGCCAATTCGCCCACAGGATGGCCGGGGAAGAGAGGGATGCTGACCGGCGTGAAGTTCACGCGCACGCGAATCGCGGAGCGGCCTTCCGTCAGGTCCCGCGGGATCAGGAATTCGTCGTCACGAAAGCGGCGGTTGGAAATTTGCACGTTGTGCTGCGTTGCGCCGAGTTCCTCTTTCGGATTTGAGTAGATGCAGGTGTTGGAACCGGCCAGATACCAGACACCCGCCTTTTTCCATGGCGGCGGCTTGCCGGCTCTGCGACTCACGGATGCGTCGGCCACAAACACTTCGGCGCGCTGGTTTGGCAACGAATAATCCAGCTTCCGCCGCAGCAGGACTCCGTAATTCTTCGGCTCGAGCCTGAGGTTGAATTCAGAGGAACCGGTCGTTTTTCGCCCTCGGTCCGTGTGAGCGGGATAAATCTCGCGGCCTTTCCACGTATCGACGCCCCACTCGTATCGGGACGTGATTTCGTAAGGCTCGGAAGCACCGGGCGAGGCATAGCCATGAGCGTGCTCGCTCGCCGGTTCGCCGATCTGCAGTTCGTCGGTCTGGACCAGCGACGGGCTGGGCACGCCATACCAATAGGTGACCGTCTCGTAATGCTCCGTGGATTGATTTTCACCGCCATGCTCCAGGCGAATGACAGCGTTTTTCCCGAACGGCATCAGGTCCGCCAGCAAGAAACGATAGGCCGATTGGATCTTGTCCTCTTCGCACTTGGCTTCCTCTGGCCTGGCGCAACCGACCGGATGGCCCGCGAAGGGCAAGGTCATGTTGCGTCCGCCCCAGTAATCGCCGCCGCCGCCCCATTCCTCGGTGCCGGTGCCGTAGGCCTGGGGGGAGAGGCTGTCATCGAAGAAAAAGCGCGGATCGCCCTCGAGGGTGTTGAGCACGGCGCGATGCGAAAAAATCCAGGAAGTGCCCGTGAAATGGCCCGACCAATCGCCGCCGCCTTCCACACCTCTGGTATCCAGCAGCACAAGGTCCTGACCCGGCTCAGGCTGCGGATGATCGCGATAGGTCGCGTGAAAGTAAGCGACGTGATGGAGCGGACCTTTGTAGGGATGATGGCGAATGCTCCAGCGAATCCCGGGGATGAGGCTTGCGCCGGTTCCCATCAACTCTACTCGGGCGGAGCGCAAGAACGGCATCGGGAAATAGCAGGCCAGATGCACCCGTTGCTCATCATAGCGGATGTTCATCGGAAAACCTTTGACGAGGTATTGGCGCCCGTCGCGGTTGTAGAGAATTCCGGCGCCGTAAAAGAGCGCCACCGGCGCGTCAACGGAAGCCTGCGAGCGGTCGTCCCAGGTGATGCGCAGCCGGGCGCGGGAGAATTCGACGGCATGTTCCCGAGGCACAGAGATTTCCAGCGCGCGAATCATGGACGGCGCTTTCTCAAGCTGGAGCACCGTGACCGAGCCGTTGGCAGGAAGTGAGATTTCCCCTGACGCTCCTACCACGCCCAGCCTCTTGCCCTCGGCAGTTCCGGGACGGGGAGCGATGTTGGTTCCGGCGCGGGCCAGCAGGTCGAGCACGTCCTGAGGAGGAGTGCTTCGCGCGCAGGGCCAATGCTTGGCGTGAGCCAAGCTATTGAAGGTGAAGTGATCATCAC
>CAYIIH010000509.1:0-4504 GCA_964363225.1 uncultured Verrucomicrobiota bacterium
TCTCGGTCTGCGTGGCCAGGTTGAGCGCCATCAGACAATGCGGGCAAAGCCCTTCCGGCGCATCCGGGACCAGCGGCGCGCCGCAACGGGAACATTTCGAAGCGGTTGGCATCGCATTCATCACCCAACAATTAAGAAAAAACCGTGCCGCGTTACATGATCATTCAGAGATTGTTAAATCGTTGAATCGTTAAATCGTTGAATCGTTGAATCGTTAAACGCTAAATCGCTCTGGCGGCAAAATCCTTCATCCTCTCGGCCACTCGATGTTGCAGCAATTCAACCATTTAACCATTTCAACGGTTTAACGATTTCATCCATTTAACCATCCACCCATTCATCCATTTAACGTTGCAGCCACTCATCCCGCTAACACCGCCAGCAGATGCCGCACTTCCTCTTCGATCTCCTCCGGGCTGGAAACCGTGTGCGCAATCTCCTCCCGGAACACCTCGCGAAACCGCTTCCGCAGCCGGTGCCTCGCCACGCGCAAAGCGCCTTCGCTCAGGCCCAGGCTCGCCGCCACCTCGGGGCCGGCCAGCGCGCCTTTTTCGGCTGTGAGATACAGCTTCAGCCGCTCGAATTCGGCCCCCTTGCCGGCCCGCTCGAACTCCAGCCGCAAGCGAGTCATAGTCTGGTCGAGCAGCGTCAGCGCCCAGCGGCGTTCGTAAATGCGGTCGGCGGGCAGTTCGGCGGCCGGCTCGTTCTGATAACGCCGCTCGGCGAGATCGGTGTCCAGCGGCAGGTGCGTGTGGCTGCCGCCGCGTTTCTGCGCCTGGGCGCGGTCCCATTCATTGGCCAAGAACCGCTTGAGCGCGACGAGCAGGAAGGTGCGGAACCGGCCCTTCTCACGGTCAACGCTTTGCAGGTAATCCTTTTGCAGCAGCCGCGCGAAGAACTCCTGCGTCAAGTCCTGGGCGTCGTGCGGGGTGCGGCCCTGCCGGCGCACGTACGCGTAAAGCGGATACCAGTAAGCACGGCAGAGCGTCTCCAACGCCTCGTCCGATTGCGGCCATCGTTTCTCTTGCGCCGACAGCACGACGGACCATCGCGTGGTCACGAACCAGGCCTCGGTGGGCCGCGCCGCTGCTGGATGGGTGGAAGTCATCTGTCTGCACGCCCAGTGTTAAGTGAAGGCCTGGCGGTTGTCGATGCGATTCCCACTATTCGCGGGTGAGGGGAATCGTCCGGCCATTAGTCTCATCTTGAACACAGTCTGGAATCAGTCCGCAAACGCGCTGAACAAGGCCCGCATTTCCTCTTCCACCTGCGCGGGCTCCGAGAGCGTTTGGGCGATTTCCTCGCGCAACAGTTCCCGGTAGCGCCGGCGCAAACGATGGACGGCTACCCGCACGGCGCCTTCGGTCAATCCGAGATCAGCGGCGGCTTGCGCGTAAGGAATGGCGCTCTTGCCAACCATCAGGAAGGGCTTCAACTGCTCGAACTGCTTCGACTTGCCCTCGGCGGCGGTCTCGTCGCGCAGGCGGATGATGACCCTTTCCAGCAACGTCACGGCCCACGTGCGATCATAAAGTCTGTCGGGGCTGAGCTGGTCGGCGGGGTCGAGTTGGTAGCGCGTATCGGCGCTCGGCCAGTCGAGGGAAAGGGGCGTCGAGCCGCCGCCGCGCTTCCGGCGTCCGGCGCGGTCCCATTCGTTGGCGAGGAAGTGCTTCAGGGCGGCGAGCAGGAACGCGCGGAACTTCCCCTTCTCGCTGCGGAGTCCTTCGAGGTAATTCTTTTCGAGAAAGCGGGCGAAGAAGGCTTGCGTCAGGTCTTCGGCGTCTTCGCGCGTGCGGCCGTGCCGGCGGACGTAAACGTAGAGCGGGTACCAGTAGGTGCGGCACAATTCCTCCAGTGCCAGGTCCGCCTGGGGCGCGCGGCAACGCCCGGCGGCGAGCACGACCGTCCAGCGCGTCGTGGCGAAATAGTCGCCCGGCGCGTGAGTGGACGAAGAACCTGTGGTCATGTGCGGAACGCCGGCCTACCCATCGGCTCGACTCTGTTTAACGCAAAGTCGCGAAGACGCAAAGTCACAAGGACCAGCCGCCAAAACTTTGTGCCCCGGCGTCTTGGCGTTATGGCGTTGAATCCCATCGTGATCGGCGGCATGGGATACGATTGTGAAAGGCTGTGACACGGATTTCGCGAACTTTCGTGGGTTGAATTCATGCCGATTCGTGAGATCCGTGTCTGCGCCATCCATGTTTATCTGCGGGCATCACCGGTTCTATTTCTTTCTCTCCAGCGCTTCGATAACGGCGACTTGCTTCCGAATCTCAGGATGTCCCTCCGCGTAAGAGACTCGCAATTCGGCCAGGCGAGACTTGGCCGCCCGCAACTGGGGAGACGCGTTTGGCTCTTCCCGACCAATTCGCTCCAGTTCCTTGATCCCGGCGAGCACCGTTTGAACGTCAGGATGCGCCTCCCCATAGTCACTCCGGAGTTCAGCCAGATTGGCCTTGGCCTCGCGCAGGTTGGCAGGCGCATTCGGTTCTTCGATCCTTAGTCGCTCCAATTCGGCGACTCGCTTGAGCGCCTCCTGGACTAGAGGGTGCTGCTCACGGTAACGACTCCGCAACGCCGCGAGTTTTGTCTTGGCAATGCGCAAATCCGCCGGCTCTTTGTCATGGAAGGACTTTGGCGATTCACCGTCGGTTTTTGGCACCTGCTTGTAGCGAATCTTCATCCCGCGCGGCAGGTTGAAGTCGGTGACTTCGAGAATGCCGAGCGCTCCTTCACGGGTCTCGAAACCGAACGGAAGCCGCTCGTTGCTGATGACGATTGATGCGGGCGCCTTCGGCAACCGCAAGGCGTCGAGCTTCTGCCGCAGCCCGACGGGTGTCAGGCCGCGCCAATCTTTACCTTCCAGCGAAACGACCCGCAGGTCCACGCCAATGAGTCCGTGATGGCCTTGGAAGAGATCAATCCCCTGCTGACGCATGAACGGGAACGCGTTCGTGTCGCGATTGAACCAGTCGTAGCGAGCCGGATCCCTGTCGGACAAAACGCCTGACAACGGCAGATTGACGAGCACGCCTTTATCCAGATCAGCCAGATCAGTGACCGTCCGCTCGATCAGCGGGCCGAAGGAGAACGAAGCGAGTGCGTTGGTGATGGCTGTTCGCGGCTGACGCGGCGGATGCAAGCCCGCTGTGTTTGTCTTTTGCCACTGACTCAAATCCGGCAAGCCGAGGTAGCTGATCATCGCCTTGTGTTGGGCAAAAATCAGCAACAGCCCCACGGCCAGGACGCCGATTCCTTTCCAAAGATTGCCGCGGCAGAAAGAAAACAGGCGCAGTTGCTCCGGCGTGAAGCCACGTTCTCTTGCCCAACCCGTGGAGCACAGGAATTGGCGCATCATCCGATGCAACATGGGGAGGGAGACAACGAAAAGTATTCCGAACACCGAAGCTACGATCCAGTTTCCGGGGCTGGGGGAAGACCTGATCAAGGCCGGGATGCCAAAAGTTGCTGCCATGATCCACACTCCGAAGAGGAGTCCAAGCAACCAAAACTGATTTATTTCCGCCTTCGTGAGATGCGCGCAGATTTCGCGCACCTCCGGCGACTGAAACGGCGACCACGTTCCCCAACTTTGGCTTGGCTTCGCAAATTCAGTTTGAGCCTCCTCACGTCGGCTGCTGGGTTCGGGAGTGGTCGCAATCGTCTCGGCCTGCTTCCTACGCGTCTTGAATGCTTCTCGTGCATCCCGACGGAACAGCGCCCAGACACCCGCTACGAAGCCCAGCAACTGCAACAACCCCAGAATGACCGCAAGTGCGACGTTGTCAGACAAGCCCGCGACTCCAATTGACCACCCAGAGGGCAGCTTTCCGCCGAACACAAGCATGACAAACCAGCCGAGGGCGCTTATACCAAACGCGGCAGCCAAGACGTTGCAGCCAATCGCCAATACTCGCCACGTTTGATGCCTCGTGAATAACGCGAGACCCGTCATCGCAAGCAATGAGCCTGAGTGCCAGACAAACCGGTCTGTGCCCAAACTGAAGAGCGTGGGCAGCAATGCTATTCCCCCCGCAGCGAGAAAAAGCATGCCGACTCTATTAAACCACGCGGGCTTGGGCCGGCGCGCCCCGATTGGACTGCTTCCGGTGCCGGACACAATCGTCTCCACCTCCGTCTTCAGCACGCTGGCTTGTTGGTAACGCAACTCCGGCTTTTTCTCCAAAGCGCGCAGAACGATTTCATCCAGGCGCACGTCAATCTGGACTTTCTTGGACGGCGGTTCGAGGCGTTGGCCGGGCAGTTCGCCGGTGAGCATCTGGTAGAACACCACGCCCAGCGCGTAGATGTCGGCGCGATGATCCACGTCGGCGGGATGCGAAACTTGTTCAGGCGCCATGTAGTTCGGCGTGCCCATGACGTGTTCGCCGGTGAGGCTGCTTTGGAGCGCGGGTGTCTCACCCGCAGCACTTCCGCTTGTGGTGGGTTCACCTTCTTGCCCGGCGGCCTTGTCGTCGCGGCTGCTGCGGCTGGGACAGCC
>CAYIIH010000510.1:0-4466 GCA_964363225.1 uncultured Verrucomicrobiota bacterium
TGCGGCGCGCACGGAGTGACGCGCCCTACCTGGAGGTTCATAGGCAGGTTCATGGGCAGGGAGAAGCGTCGGCAGCGCGCCCGCCAGTCGGGAACGCCGCGACTTGTTCCAGCGCAGGACAGGGTTCACGCTCTCCTGGGGGAGAGGGCCGGAGTGAGGGCGAGCGTTCGTCACTTTGTTTTGCACTTCTCAACAGCTAAACATTGTTTGAGAAAAATCGATGGCGCTACCCAATCACAATGACCTCGTGATCGAGAACGGATTTGATTTCGAAAACGCTCCAGCTCTTTTCCACTTTGGCCGATGTTTTTCCCGAGGCAACGAGGAACTGCAGGTTTCTTCCATGCACGCCATCCGGGAGACGAACTTTGACCTCCAGCGGCCCGACCGGGATCAGTTCATCAACCGGCGCGCGCCAGGTGCCGGCACTGGTCAGGTTGACCAAGTGCAATATCACTCGATCGGCTTGTCGATAAAGATGGCAATCGATCAAGCCAGGGCCTTTGACGCCTAGCGGAATCTTATCCTGCGCCGCCCAACGGACCAGATTGGCCAGGAGATTGCCCTGGTCCGGAAGATTATCCCGGGCAAAACGGCGGTCAATATCAGACGGCAAATAGGCCACACGTCCGCCGCGGGCCGTGGTGTTGAGAACCAAAGCAGGAATGTTCGTCCGCTCAACCCGCATCCAGGCCGTCTCCGGCGGATAAATCGGGAATGCCGGAATGAAAGTCATCGGCACAATCGTGTTCGCGTCGGTCTGAATCGGTTCGAGCAAGCCGCCAAAAGGCAGGATATCCGTCTCCTCAAAACCGCTCAGAACAGGATGGCGTTCGCCGGAAACAGGCGGTTCTGTGCCGGCCTTGGGGCCATCCACGCCCGCCCTTAATTCAGGATGCAAGCGGAGATACGTGTGCAAGGTCTGGCCCGCCCAACTGCGTTCGGGCGAATCCGCGGAACCGAGACGGGTCCCGGTAGCATGCGCTCCGAACAAATCCGCCAAGGCAAAATCGCCGCGTGAGTCGCCCCATTCATTGTAAAGGCTGCTCACGCCGGTCGCGACCAGATTGCCGCCCTGCTCAACAAACCGGCGGATGCTGGCGATCTGCGCGTCCGAAATGGCAGCGAAGTTCGGCAGAATCAAGAGCGAGAACTGCGGCGCGTCCCGATCGATGTGATCCGCGTGAACCGGCAGATACGGTATCCGCGCCCGAATGAGGGCCTGCGCCATGCCGCGGCAGGGCAGTTCGACCAGTTCATCGGCGTTATCGCGGCCATAAAAGTCGGTGTTATCTTGAGACCAAACCACGCCCACGGTGGCGATGGGCTGGCGATTCACTAAATAGGCCTCGTTTTCTTTGTGCCAGCGATTAACGGGTTCCACCGTGCGGTACATGCGGCGGTCTTCGTGATACGCGCCCACGTGGTGCCACCACGGTTGAATGCCCCCGGCAAAGCCATCAATCATCCACATCCGCGCTTCGGGCGCCGGTTTGCTGGCAACCCGGAACGTCGGGCGGCCCGCCTGGTACAGGGCCATGCTTTCCGGAGCGACTTTCTCCCAACCCAGCAAGCCATGGATCAGTTTGCCCGTCTCTCCGTTGTGTTGAAAACCGCTGCCATCGTTGCGCGATTGGTGATCGAGCATGATGATTTCAGCCCGTTGGCAGATTTCTTTGAGATCGCGAAAGCTTTGGCTTTGGCCGCTGACGGAACCGCTGTTCATGCCCACCCACAGGCAATGGGGACCGCCCGCCGCCTGGGCGGTGCGATTGTTCAAATCCCAGATTTCCAGGCGGCGCGCATAATTCCACTTGATCCATTGGCGATAAACCGGATCCTGCCAGTTCTTTTCCCGCGGAATCGCTTGGCCGGTTCTTTCACGAAATTCCCGGGCGCAATTGTCGCAGTAACAGAGGCTGCCTCGGCCCAAGCCGCTCCAGCTATTGTCGGTGATCCCTTCCGGATGCGTGCGTGCGATGATCTCGCGCAGGATGTTGGGAATGTATTCGTCGTAGTAAGCGCTGTTGACACACGTCACGTATCGGTCGCCGGCGCGATACGGCTTGCCGTTTCCATCGATGGCAAACCAATCCGGATGCGCGCGGTAGAACTCCTCATCGGCACGGTTGGAATCCATGCGGGCAAACACCGCCAAACCGTCGTCGTGGGCAGCTTTGGCCAGTTCGCCATAGAGATCGCGGTCGCGCAGGAATTCAGCCCGATGATGCAGCGGATATTTGCTGGGATAATACGCAAAGATGCCGCCCGCATTGATAATGACGCCTTGAACGTGGGTTCGTTTCCAATACTGCCGCCACCAGGCGATGTCGTAGCGGGTCGGGTCCTTTTCCGTAATGTTGGTTTGTCCCCAGCGCAAGGCGCGACGGTACCACGGCCTCACGTCCGTCTGATTCTGGTTTTGCCCGTTGACCGAGGATTGGAACAAGCCGGCGCCGGCGACAGCGGCAGCGGCGGTGGCTGTCTTTTTGAAAAATTCACGACGCGGCATGGCGCCAGGATAACGGCGGGCTTTCATAATCTCGCAAAGCGTTCAGCAAAAATAGTTCTCATCCTGAAACTGCACAACGCCGCTACGCCGCAACCAAAAAGGAGCGCGGACGGCCACGTCCGCAAAAAGTCTTCCGCCGCGGCGGCAAAAGCGGAAAGGCGGACGTGGCCGTCCGCGCTCCAAGCAAAAAATAAGAAATTCTATGATCATCTGGATATGCCTCTCCCCTCGCCCGAACGTTGTCCGGAATGAGGGCGCAGGCAGTTCCCAATTGATGCGAGAGAAATCTTGCGGGTTTTGCCAACGTTTTCGCTGTGGCTGTGCCGGTGGAATTTTTCTGGAAACTAGAGAGACCGGACTTGCATCCGGTCTCTCCAGGAGTTCCAACTCCTTTCTTACTGCCGTACGCGATAAAATTTCCGGGCGGCGGTCGGCGTCACCGGGCGCGGACTGGTCGCGCCCTGCACTTCGGACCAAGACCCGGTCAGGTCATCGGCCGATTCCAACACGCCGTTGGCAAAGGTGATTTCCACATCCCCGTTGGCTTTGCGCACGATGCTGAGCGTCGGTGGCAGCTTGGTCACGATGCCCAGAGCCCAATCGACTGCCGCATCGAAAAGGCGCGTGGCTGCCGCGGTATTCGCCGTCGTTGAGCCGCCGTTAAAGAAGATCCCAATCCTCTTCTCCGGCGCGGGCGTCCCGTCGAATAGAATCCCGCCCTTGTCGTAGGCCCAGATCGCCCACTTGAGCGGGTCCCCGGCAACCGTCGCGATCAAAATCGCGTTGGCGGGATTGACGTCAAGGTAACCCCAACTCATCGTTTGCGCAGAGGACGTGACGGTTTGAACTCCAGATAACGCGGCGGCCAGCGGATGGTTTGGGTTTACGATGTCGATCTGGGTCAGTCCGCCCGTGCTGCCGTGGTGGTCCGGGTCAGCGCCGCTATCACCGGTCATTTTGAGATCATCGAAGAGCGCTTCTTCCCAATTGATCAGGGGCACGGCCACATCCGTGAATTTAACGTTGACATTTCCTGAGCCCACCGTGGATGAAATGACGACCAGAGCTTTCCCGTCTGCGTCGGTAGGATCAGAAACATTGTCATCGACGGCCGTCACCAGGAAGTTTCTCGATTCCAAATGGTTGATGACGACCAAATCCCCAGCTTGGGTGAGCGGATTGTTTCCCACAAACAACGCGCGCGGAGGATTCCCGTAAACGATTTTCACCGTACCGGACGTCCCGGTTAAACCGGAGTTATCGGTCACCTCCGCACTCAGCGTGTAGGACTTTTCTACCGTGGGCTTGAAGCTGATGGTAAACGGAGCAGAGGTGGCCTCTCCGATCTTGTTTGATCCTTCGAAAAATTCCACTTTGGTGACGGTGCCGTCGCGATCACTGGCGTCCGCCGTGACCATGATGGTGGACCCGACCGCAAACTGTTGATCCGCCGTCGGGCTGGTCAACGAGATGACCGGCGGGAACGGATCCCCGACGCGCGCGCTCTCGGCCGGCCCTGCCCCGCTCGGGATGAAATTCGGGTCGGTCGTTATCAGCAGCTTATCCACAATCTGCCCATCTTCACGCATCCAAACGTTGATGGTATGAACGCCGGTTTGTGTGATCTCAAATTGAGAACGTCCCTCAAGCGTGGCATCGATGCCGCCGACCCACGTATAACTGGTCCCTCCAGGAACGAGCCGGGTGCCACAACATCCTTGATCAATGTTGTTCATGGTGTCGCTCAGGTTGTCCCCATCAATCCCGGCATTGATGGAATTGCCGCCGCCGTCGGAGCCGCGGAACCAGAAATAATGCGTGCCGGTCTTGACGAACTCGACCTTGTAGTCCAGCCGCGGGCTCGTCGTTAAGGAGACCGGGTATTCAATGACCGCACCCGGAGCATCGGGTGACGCATACAGAGTCCCATCTCATTAATAACCGGGCGGATTTT
>CAYIIH010000511.1:0-4462 GCA_964363225.1 uncultured Verrucomicrobiota bacterium
TCTGCTGGATTTGGCCAATCGCAAAGGCAAAGCCCCCGGCGGTTACCAATCCACCCTGGCCGAGTCGCGGTTGCCGTTCATTTTCATGAACGCCGTTGGGGTGCAGCGGGACGTGGAGACCATCTTGCACGAGGCCGGCCATGCGTTTCATGCCTTGGCCACGCGGCAGGAGGATTTATACGCCTACCGGAGCGCGCCCATTGAATTCTGCGAAGTCGCCTCCATGAGCATGGAATTGCTCGGCCAGGAGCTGATCGAGGCTTTTTATGGTCCGGCGGAGGCCGGACGCGCGCGCCGGGACCACTTGGAAGGCATAATCGAGATTTTCCCCTGGATCGCGACGGTGGACGCCTTTCAGCACTGGATTTACACGCATCCGGGGCATGCGCGGGCCGACCGCGCTGCGGCTTGGCTCGAACTGATGGAGCGGTTTGGCGGCGACGTGGACTGGAGTGGCTATGAAAAGGTGCGCGCGCATCTGTGGCATCGCCAACTGCACATCTTCCTGCATCCGTTTTACTACGTGGAATATGGCATTGCCCAACTGGGCGCGCTGCAAATCTGGGCCAATGCCAAGCAGAACAAAGCCAAGGCCTTACGTCAGTATCATTGCGGCCTGGCCTTGGGGGGATCGAGGCCTTTGCCCGAACTGTTTGCGGCGGCCGGCTGCCGGTTTGATTTTAGCGCGGAAACCGTCCAACCGCTGGTCCAGCTCGTGAGGAAGGAATTGGAGCGCAGTGCAACCCCAAGTTGAAGGTGCCCGTAGTGGCAGCCATCCTGGCTGCCGCTACCGACAAAGTTGGGGATGCAGCGAATCCGGCAAGAAATGTAAAATGCCCGTTGAAAAACGGGGGGCTAGCGGCTAGTGTCAAAGCACGATGTTAGATGATCGTTCTTATATGCGGGATTCGTCGTACGATGCGCGGTGGTCGGCCACGCTTATTCTGGTCGTCGCCAATACCGTCGTTTTCGCCATCCAATTGATTGCCGATCTGACGAATCCTTCCGGGCTCAGAATGAACCCATTTGACCGTTACCTGGCTCTTTCTCCCAGCGACCTGAGCCATGGGTGGATTTGGCAATTGTTGACCTTCCAATTTCTGCATGGCGGTCCGCTCCATCTCATTCTGAACTGTGCGATGCTCTGGATTTTCGGACGGCCCCTGGAGGAGGTTTTGGGGCGGTCCTCCTTCCTGAAATTATACTTCATCAGCGGCTCGGCGGGTGGGTTGGTGCAGGTGGCGTGCGGCTGGCTCTTCACCTCCCATTTCGGCCTGGGCCCTGTCTTGGGCGCCTCGGCGGGAGTTTTTGGTTTGATCGCGGCCTTTGCGGCTTTGAATTGGAACCAGCGGATCACCACCCTGGTGGCGTTCATTATTCCGGTCACCATGAAGGCAAAATATTTGATTCTGGTTCTGGGTATCATTGGCCTGCTCGGGCTGCTGGAGAAAAACAACGGCATCGCGCATGCGGCCCATTTGGGCGGCATGCTCTTTGGATTGGCTTACACCCGCTATTTCATTCAGACCGATCATCGGTTCTTCAATTGGAGCCGCTTGCGGCCCGTGTTGCCGCGGCGTGAATTGGTCAAAACCAGCCCGGTCAAACGCGCCCTCTGGCAAAAAGCCGAACGCGCCCCGGTGGAGGAGTTGCCTCCCGCCGAGTTTATCAGCCGCGAAGTCGATCCGATCCTCGATAAAATCTCCGCGCACGGCATCCAGAGTCTGACCGATCGCGAACGCCAGATCCTGGAAAAAGCCCGCGCCAAGATGGCCAAACGCTGATCACGGGCGCCAGGAGACCCGCGCGACGCGGGTGCTACCCAGGCATGGCCGCGCCAAGGGGGCCGGGCGCTGATCACAGGTGGAAGCTGCGGGCTGAAAAGGAGGCGGACGTGACCCGTGCTATTTTTCCCTTTTCCCCTGGCACATTTTCCTCTTTGCTTGGCTTATGATTCAACGTTATTCACGCCCGGAAATGCGCGATCTCTGGACGGAGCAGCGCAAGCTCGAAATCTGGCTCCAGATTGAATTGCTGGCCGCCGAAGCCCTGGCCGCGCACGGTCTGGTGCCAAAAGAGGATTTGGCCCAAATGAAAAGCAAAGCGGCTTTTTCCATCGAACGCTGCCAGGAGCTGGAGCGCACTCTCAATCATGATGTCATCGCGTTTACGACCAATGTTGCGGAGAACATCGGAGCGCCGGCCGGCCGCTGGCTTCATTTTGGCCTGACCAGCAGCGATGTCATCGACACCGCCTTCGCGGTCCAAATGGCTCGGTCCGCTGATCTTTTGATCGCGGACGTGCTGGCGTTGCGCAAAGTCATTGCTGCGAAAGCCAGGGAGCACCAATTCACGCCGATGATCGGCCGGAGTCACGGCATTCATGCGGAGCCGACCACCTTTGGGCTGAAGATGGCGCTGATGTATGACGAGTTTGGGCGGGCTTTGCGGCGTTTGCAGTCCGCCCGCGAAACCGTTGCCGTGGGCAAGTTATCCGGGGCCGTGGGGACCAGCGCGCATCTGTCGCCGCGCGTGGAAGCGTACGTCTGCCGGAAGCTGGGGTTGCGCGCGGCGCCGTTGGCCACGCAGATCATCCAGCGCGACCTGCATGCGGAGTTCATCACCACACTGGCGTTGGTCGCGGCGAGCATCGAACGCTGGGCGACGGAATTCCGGCATTTGCAGCGGACCGAAGTCCTGGAAGCCGAGGAGTATTTTGCTCAAGGCCAAAAAGGCTCGAGCGCCATGCCACACAAGCGGAACCCGATCACCGGCGAGCGTCTGAGCGGCCTGGCGCGCGTGGTGCGGGCCAACGCCATCGCCGCCTTGGAAAATGTCGCGCTCTGGCACGAACGCGACATCAGCCACAGCTCGGTCGAGCGGGTCATTTTTCCCGATTCCTGCACGCTCCTGGACTATATGCTCGTCACCCTCACAAAATTGACCGAGAGGCTGATTGTCTATCCGCAAAACATGAAACGGAACCTCGAGCTGTCGCTCGGCCTCTGGAATTCCCAAAGCGTGTTGCTGGCGCTGATTAAGAAGGGCCTGACGCGTGAAGCAGCCTACGATCTGGTCCAGCGCATCTCCATGAACACGTGGCAAGCCAAACACGCCGGCGACACCCAGGCTGATTTCAAAACGCAATTGCTCAAGGACCCGGACGTGGCCCGGCATTTTGCCAAAGGCGAACTGGAAAAGCTGTGTTCGCTGGAGTTTCATTTCAAGCAGGTGAAAGCAAAGTTTAAGAAACTTGGCCTGTAAAACAGCATGGACGTTGACGCATGGAAACGTTAAAACAGCGCGAAGAACGGAAGCGTGAGCTGGCTTACGACCCCGCGGAGCGCTGGCGCCAGATGCAGCGCATGATCGGCTGGGCCGAGGCCAACCTGCCGCCGCGCCAGCGGCGGAATCGCCCGCGCACACGCCAGGAATCGAAGTCTGGAGGCACTGATTTGAAACGCTCCTGAAAGGTTTTCGCAGCAGTCGTATGAATTCCGGCCAACTTGCCAACAAAGTCATCGTGATCATCGGCGGCACCACCGGCCTCGGGCTGTCGGCGGCCAAAGCGTTCCTTCGCGCGGGAGCTTGCGTGGTGGCCGTCGGACGCAATCCGGAGAACGCAAAAGCGGCGGAGAGTTCCCTGGGCGCCTCCGCCAAAGTGCTGGCCGCGGACGCCACAGAAGCCAAAACCGCGCCTGCGGCCATAGCGCTGGCTCTGGAAAGCTTCGGCGCGTTTCACGGTCTCTACCACGTCGCGGGCGGCAGCGGGCGCAAAATGGGCGACGGGCCGCTGCATGAGATTAGCGATCGTGGCTGGGAAGCGACCTTGAGTTTAAACCTGACTTCGCTCTTCTATTCCAATCGCGCCGCCGCGCAGCAATTCTTGAAACAGGGCACCGGCGGAAGCATTCTGAATATGGGTTCGGTGTTGGGCTTCGCGCCGTCCTCGCGTTATTTCGCCACGCACGCCTATGCCACGACCAAGGCCGCGATCATTGGCTTGACGAAGTCAGCCGCCTCATTTTATGCGGACAAGAACATCCGCTTCAATGTCCTGGCGCCAGCGCTGGTCGAAACGCCCATGGCTCAGCGCGCCGCCAACGATGCGGCCATCATGGAGTTCATCCGAACGAAACAGCCGCTGGACGGCGGGCGCATTGGCCAGCCTGAAGACTTAGATGCGGCCGCTGTTTTTTTCATGTCCGACGAGTCCCGCTTCGTCACCGGGCAGGTTCTGGCAGTAGATGGCGGCTGGAGCGTCAGTGACGGGCAGTTTCCCAGCGGTGCATCCCCAACTTGTCGGTAGCGGCAGGCATCTCTGCCTGTTGGAGAGCCGGGCATCCTGCCCCGGCGCTGGAGTTTGGATCTCTTGGAGCACGGGATTTGAGCAGGAAGGCATCGGTTTTAGCCGAACTTTCGCAACTCGCGGTGGAATTCAGGAATTTTTCGAGGGGACAGC
>CAYIIH010000512.1:0-4432 GCA_964363225.1 uncultured Verrucomicrobiota bacterium
GGGAGCGACCCGCCCGATGCCGCAAACTCTGCCTTACAAATCTGCGGCCATGATGTTAGTTTCCATGCCGTGAAGACAATTCAGTCTGACCTGCTGAACGAAACCGTTGAACGGCTGAAAACCGAATTTCAACCGGAAGAAATTTACCTGTTCGGCTCGCTCGCCTGGGGCACGCCCAATGAAGACAGCGACGTTGACCTCATGGTCATTGTGCCGAGCAGCGACGAGCGCCCGATTCGACGCGACCAGCGCGCCCAAAAATGTCTGGGCCGTTTAGCCCTGCCCGCTGACATTTTGGTGCGAACTCGGGGGGAAGTGAACCGCTACAAACACCTTCGCGCCTCCTTGTTTCATCAAGTCCTGAACCAGGGCCGAAAGCTGTATGGATGAGGCCGACTTGGAACTGGTCAGAGACTGGCTGACGCGCGCGCACCAGGATTTGCGCGCGTCTCTCATCCTCGCTGCTGCCGAAGACGCTCCTTTGGACGTGGCGATTTACCACTGTCAACAGGCTGGCGAAAAAGCGGTGAAAGCCTATCTGCAATGGCGTGATGAACCTTTCGCAAAAACCCACAACCTCCGCGCCTTGGTGATTCAAGCGGCCGCGCTGGACAAAGGATTTGAGGCGGTTGAAAGACCCGCTGAAATCCTCACGCCTTACGTCTCCGCGTTTCGCTATCCCGGCGGTTCGTATGAATCCATGCCGTCCCGCGAAGAATTCGACGAAGCGCTGCAACACGCCCAAGCCATTTACGATTTCGTGTTGAACCTGCTCCCGGCGGAAGCGCGACCATGAATTTCACGATGAAACGCTGCCGCAGGAAGGCGCAAAGACCGCTCACTTCTGTTCCATGTGCGGGCCGCATTTCTGTTCCATGAAGATTACCGACGACGTGCGAACTCACGCGGTGGAACTCCAAATCTCCGGAAAAGAGGCGTTGAAAAAGGGAATGCAAGAAAAGTCTCGCGAGTTCTCGCGAGTTTGTGGCGAAGGGAAACGAGATTTACGCGAAGGCGTGAAAGGTAAAGCCTCGCCTTTGGGAACCGACTTGCGTAAACTGTTTCGACGAAATGCCAACGCCCTCGACAAATTCCGGCATCAGGGACAACCACCGACGCAGTAACGTCGCTGATTTTCTCAAGGGGAAGGTGCAGACCGGCTCGCGGCTGTCGGTTGTTTCCGCCGACTTCACAATTTACGCCTGCGAAGGCTGGATGAAACTGCATTTGAACTCCGCTGAGCATTCGGCCATGCTTGAGAATCGGTTATGTACGTAAAATCACTTCAATTCGAGAACCTCAAATCGTTCAGGAAACTGAGATTTGATTTCACGCGCCCAGACGGTTCGCTGCCGGGCTGGAATGTGTTTGTAGGTGGCAATGCCTCGGGGAAATCCACCATCCTAAAAACCATCGCCCTGGTTTTGGCAGGTCCCACTGCCGCACGGCAATTGATTAGCAGCACGGCTGGATGGATTACTGCAGGAGAGAAGTTGGGCCGCGCCAAGCTGGAAATCCAATGGGATCACGGCTACGACCGATTTCGGCCAGGAGGCGCACCCCTTGTTTCGGGTTTTGAAGCTGGCCTGCGCTGGCAACGAGAGAATTCCGATGAGCAAGCAGTGCTGAAGGAATGGGAATTTCGGAACCCCCAGCGCACGCGTATTCAAAGCGCCAACCGGGGGCCTTGGAACCCGAACGCCGGCGCATGGTTTGTGTGCGGTTACGGTCCTCTGCGCCGCCTGACGGGCAGTTCAAACGAAGCCACCCGCCACGCCTTAGCCGGCGGCAAGGAAGCCAGCTTGGTCACGTTGTTCTACGAGGACGCCGCCCTCAGCGAAAGTGAAGTGTGGTTGAAGGAATTGCAGTTCAAGGAACTGGAGCGGGACCCTAGAGCCAAGGCCCTCCTGGCGCAGATTAAGGCGTTTCTCAATGATGGGTTGCTCCCGCACGGATTCGAGCTGGCGAAGATCACCTCGGATCATGTCTTTGTGAGGAGCGGTAAGAATCTGGAGTTGCCGATGCGCGATCTGAGCGACGGCTGCCGGAGCGCTTATGCGGTGATTCTGGACATCATCCACCACATGGCGGAAGCCTACGAGGTCAACGAGTTGTTCCAACAAAACTCTGGCGGGCACTGGGTTGTAGCGAAACCGGGGGTTATCCTGATTGACGAGGTGGAGTCCCATCTCCATCCCGCTTGGCAGCGTCAAATCTGCGAATGGCTGAAGGAGCGGTTTCCGAAGGTTCAGTTCTTTGTCACCTCTCACAGCCCTCTGATCGTGCAAGCCGCTGACCCTAACGGCATATTTGTGCTCCCGCTTCCCGGCGAGAAGCGCGCAGCCCGGCAACTGGACGCCGGCGAGTGCGAAAGAATCCGCCTCGGCAAGGCGGAAAAAGTACTGTTGGGAGAAGCGTTCGGTCTTCAATCTACCCGGAGCCAGTGGGCAATGCAGCGGATTGGGCACTGGCAGGAGATGAACGCTAAGAAGCAGGCAGGAGTTCCTTTCACCGCGCCAGAAACCAAAGAATACCGAAGTCTGGAAACTCAGATGGAGATGGCTTTCGAAGACAGCCCGGAACCGCTTCGCCCATGAGAACCCTTCCTCGCCGGCCCGGCTTGCGATCTGACACCCAAAAACGACTTCAAAGGCAAACCGATGCGATTGTGGCTTCTTCGGATCCGCAGAAAGCTGCGGAGAAGCGATATACAAACGCGCGCAAGAGCCGGTGGTTTGGCGAGGTCCTCTCCAAACTCAGAACCATGGCTGGCCCCGGCGAACCCTGCATGTTGTGTGACGCCAATGAATCCACGGATATTGAGCATTATCGGCCCAAGAGCATCTATCCTACACTAGCTTTGACCTGGGAGAATCTTTTGTGGGCTTGCACCGCATGCAACCGATTCAAAGGGGATCGTTTCCCTCCTGACACCGAACTCGGCAGCCAAATTCTGAATCCGGTTGACGACAGCGTCTGGGATTATTTCTTCATCGACCAGTTCGGCACGCTAACACCGGTCTGGCAGCCCATCATGAACGCTTTTGATCCGCGTGCCCTTTCCACACGCGATGTGTTGCGACTGGACCGCGAAACCTTGCAGGAACGCCGGCTGCAGCGCCTCCGAAGCTTAAGAAAGTCCGTGGAAGACACTGTGGCCAGATACCGCTCCGGTCAAATCACCCGCGAGGAAGTAAGAGATCGCATCAAACAATGGAAGATGGAACCTTTCCAGGCCGATGTCGCCGATTACTTCCTCAACGGACCGGGGACAAAAGAAGAACCATTTGTGACACTATGGTCCTTGGTGTCGCCACGAATCAGGGGACTTCGACCGCTACTTCTATCCTCACCGCCCTGGCGTCGGAGCGTTCGGCGTTGGAAGGCATGGGGGAGCGGATCTTGAATGCCAAGCACGCCGAACACACTTTCGCAGCATGAAAATCACGGAGGACGTGCGGAAGTGTGCGGCGGAACAGGGAGTGTCCGAGGAAGAGGCGTTGAAAAAGGGAATGGAAGAAAAGTCCCGCAAGTCTGCGGAGAAGGGAAATGAGATTTAGGCGAAAGCGTGAGCGGTAGCGTAGTGCGTCCCGTCTGTCGTGTCCGCCGGCTCGCCGGACACAATTCCCGCTTTGCAACCACCGCTCGCGCCGCTACTCTCGCACTGATGCCTGAAGTTTCTGACAAATCCCTCGAATCGTGGATCTGGGACGCCGCCTGTTCCATTCGCGGCGCGAAGGATGCGCCCAAGTTCAAGGACTACATCCTCCCGCTCATCTTCACCAAGCGCTTGTGCGATGTCTTCGATGACGAGCTGAACCGCATCGCCAAAGAAGTCGGCTCGCGGGCCAAGGCGTTCAAGCTGGTGAAGCACGACAAGAAACTTGTCCGCTTCTACCTGCCGCTGCAACCGGCCAACCCCGACGACTCCGTCTGGTCGGTCATCCGCAAGGTGGCGGACAAGATCGGCGAGCAACTCACCACCCACCTCCGCGCCATTGCGGATGAAAATGCGCTGCTCAAGGGCATCATTGACCGCGTGGACTTCAACGCCACCACCCACGGCGTGCGCGACATTGACGACAACCGCCTCTCCAACCTCATCGAGCGCATCAGCGAGAAACGCCTCGGCCTCGGCGACGTGGAGGCGGACATCATCGGGCGCAGCTACGAATATCTCATCCGCAAGTTCGCCGAGGGCGGCGGACAGAGCGCGGGCGAGTTCTACACGCCCGGCGAGGTGGGCGAGATCATGGCTCTCATCATGGACCCCGCGCCGGGCATGTCCTGCTACGACCCCACCTGCGGCTCCGTCGGCCTGCTCATCAAGTGCGAGCTGAGGCTGGACGGGAAAATGAAGGCCGCCGGGAAGACAACCTACGCGCCGCTCAAACTCTACGGCCAGGAATCCACGCCCACCACCTGGGCCATG
>CAYIIH010000513.1:0-4420 GCA_964363225.1 uncultured Verrucomicrobiota bacterium
CCCGCCTGTATGGGGGTTATACTGCTGGTTGGAAACCTGTGCTACCAGGTGGCAGCACGTTTCCGCCTTTGCGTGAGGGGATTTGTGAAATGGCGTACTAAGGCGCACGTTCAACTCGGTGCAGTTCGCTGGCCGCCAGGAGATAAAACAAATTGTGCACCAGCCACGGCTCGCTCGTGCGATAGGACGGGGCGCGACTGCCGCCACGGCTCAAGTCCAGCCCTGGCCGGTCCGCCAGTCCCATCTCGCGGACGAAACCGTTGGGCACCGTTCCCGGCACTGCGCCGCGCTCGCGGCCTGGAATCATGTTGTAGCGGTGATGATAGCGCGGTGGGTTGAAGGCGCCCTTGCCCTCGAACAGGCAAAGGCCGAGCGGGTTTTTCCCCAGAATCCAGTCCATCTGGTCCACCGCAAAGGCCAAGGTGCGAGGCTCGCCGGTAAGCTGATAAACCAGTGAGGCAGCCCAGGCGCGGCCAAGGAGTTGGAAACTGTTGCCCATGTCAGCGGGGAAAAACTGGTCAGCCTCACCGGCCGGCTGCCGGCTGAGTCCGAACGGGTTGTCGGTCTGGCGGGCACAAAAGGCGACGTATTCCTTAAGGGTGCGGGTGATTTTGGGCGTGAGCGGCTCGGTCGGGCAAGCCAAGGCGAATGAAGCCAAGGCGGCGGCCGTTGTTTCTCCAAAAGTCCCAAAAGCGCCGCGCAGCCGTCCGCGGTTTGCTTGCTGGGAGAGAAGGCCCTCTGCGCCTCGGCGCGCCGCGTCCAAGTAAGCTGACTGGCGGGTCACGGCATGAAGCTCAAGCGCGCTCAGCAGAAGATACGGGCTGCCCACATTTGTTCCGCCTTTGGTCGAATAGTCCCAGAGCCGCAGGGCGGCGTCGAGGCACCCATTGGTGCGGCCACGTTGGTTGAGCAGAAGAGAGAGCCGCGCCCAGGCGCCGATGACCAAAGGCGAACTGCCTTCGCCCGCTTGCACGACCGGATCATCGTCTGTGCCCACAACGTTGTCGGTATGCACTTCCGGAGCGGACCATTTGGTCCAGTTGCGGCCGGGTCCCTGCTGGACATGGTTGCGCAGACCGCCGCTTTCCGGGATCTGCATTTTGGCGACGAACTGAGCGCCCCAGATCGCTTCGTCGAGGGCGTCGGGCAACCCATCGGCATTGCGATCATAATGTTCGAACAACTCCGGCGCCGCCGCAAAGGCTTTGAGCAGGGCAAAGACCACCCCGCCATCGCCGTGCTCGTACATCAGTTTGTTGTAGTCGCCAGCGCTGTGCCAGCCGCCGGTGGCATCGAGGTGCCGGCCCTCGGGCAATTTCGCGTCATCCAGATGGCACGGTTTGTGCCAGCCCGGCACCTCAAAGCCGCAACGTTGGATGAAGAAGAAATCCACTGCGGTCTGAGCCGTTTCTTGCAGCAGCACGCGGCGTCCAATAGAGAAAGCTGCCGAGTCGCCGATTGTGTCGCCGACTTTCGCGCTGGCGCGGAACTGGCCTGCGTGCTGCCACGAGGAAAAGTCCGCGCGCCAAAAGTACCAACCCCAGTCATCGTCCGTGCCGCCATAAATGCGGCCCGTGCAAGGAATGTCCTGCTTCCAAACGGTCTTGCCCGCCGATGTCATGAGCTTGAAAGTCACGGCGGAGCGGTCTCGCGGAAAGAAGTTGGCCGCCACCACGGCGCTTTTCGGCCCGGCCAGTTCGTAGCCTACTTGATTGACAAAGATGCGGACGCGCGGCTGGCGGGGAGGGAGCCTGAGCAAGGTGCAATCGTCAAACCTGGCTCGCCCACCCCGCGCCGCGGCCACGAGACGCACCGTGGCGGCGTTCGTCGGAGCAGTAAGAATGAGCGAGAGAGGCTGCCATTTCTCGCCGTTAACCGGAACGCTCGCGTCCACTCGCAGGAGCTTCTGCGCGTCGTCCATCCAGCAAGCCAGAATCTGCGCCGAAGACGGCCCTTCACAGTGCGCCCAGGCGGACAGCTCGTATCGCTCCGTCCAGTGGGCCATGGGATAATTCACCGACGAGATCGCAAACCAATCGCCCGACGCTGCCGCGAGGGCGCCGGATTTTCCCTCGCGCTTCACTTCTGTGTCGGGGCGGAACTCCCCTGCACGGCGGCCCGGCAGCAGCGTGTCATCCTTTTCCTCGCTCCAGAACGGAATGCGGCCACGGTCGTCGGCTTCGAGACCTTTGTTGCCCATGAACGATGTCGCCGTGAGCGCCAAACCCACGTCATCCAGATCGGCTTGGCCCCGGACGCGGAACGAAACCCGGGCGCTGATTGCGTCCGCCGCGCTGCCTTCCACCGCCACGTACTGCCAGCGAGAATCGACGCGCACGGGCGGCGCCGTCTTCCGCGAAATGACGCGGCCTTGCTCATCGAGAAAATCGAGTCCCAGGCGCGCCTGGCCGGCAGCGCAACGCACCCAGCCTTCCAGGCGATAGTCGGCCCCCGGCTTCAGCCTGACGCTGTCGCTTTCGCAAACCAGGGCCTCCTTTCGAGAACGGCCGCTCACGTAACGCGCTCCACCGTGGGCCGGGCCGGCCGTCCAGGAAAACCCGTCATGCAGACGCCACCCGACGGGTCCGGCCTCGCCCGCCTCAAACGAGCCGTTGGACAAAAACGCGCCCGCGCTGGGGATTCGTTCATCGGAGGCAGCCCTGGCCGTCCCGGAAACGGCCAAAGTCCCAATCAGGCAGAAAACCGTTATGGCATGCGATGGCAGGCAAGGCCGGCAGCCCCGGAAACGGATTGCGGACCGAATCACCGAGCCGGCACTCATGAGGCGCATCATTCCCGGAGAATCCAATGGTTGGTCTGGTGGGTCAAGCTCTGTCAGGGTCAATGTCACGGTCAACTGTCACGGTCGAGTCTTTCAAGTTTTTGCCTTTCAGCTTGTCGGCAGGGCTGGATTGGAGGTATGAGTGTGGCAGACGATCCGTTCCAGGCGCCACGGTCAGTGCCGGGGCGCCGAGAGCGGCAGAAAGCAATTCCCAAACGAGAAAGGCAAAGACTATGGCATTCACTGCGACGAAAGATCTGATACTTCCCGCGACCGTGACCGGCTCGTGGCCGCGTCCCCGCTGGTACACGATGAACTTATGGGGCCGCCCCCTCGACACCGCCATGATGGACCCGTGGTTTCGCGAGCAGTTCACCGATGCGCACGCGGTCGTTGTTTCCGATCAGGTGCGTACCGGTCTCGACATCCTCACGACCGGCGATTATCACCTGGACGAGGACGTGGCGGGCCGTTCCTGGCACCACTATATGCTCCAGCGCTGGAAGGGTTTCGAGCACGAGGAACTCCAGACGGAGAAGACCCGCTCGCCGCTCCTCTCCTACCCGGTGGGGACGATGCTCGACTCGATTTACAAAACGTGGCGCTGGCCGCGCGTCGTCGGCAAGGTCGAGCACGACCCAAAGAACCCGCTCGAATACGCGAAGATTTGGCGTATCGCGCAGCAGGCCGTGGCGGCGGCGGGCAAGCCGGTGAAGTTCGGCACCTGCTCGGCCCAGGTGCTGGCCTTCTTCCTGGACAGCCACACGCCGCACTACAACCTGGAGGACAAAAAACAACTGATCTGGGACATGGCCGAGGCGATGAACCGCGAACTGCGCCAGCTCGCGGCTTCGGGCTGCAAAGTGATCCAGGTCGAGGAGCCGACGCTTCACTTCATGGCCCGCTACTATCCGGAAATGAAGGAGTTCATCAACTTCCTTGTTGACGCCTTCAACCGCGAGGTCGAGGGCCTCGACGATGTCGAGGTCTGGATTCACACCTGCTGGGGCAATCCGAACATGCAGAAGGTGTTCAAGGACGAGTCGTACGCGAACTCGATCGAGATTTACCTCGAACGCCTCAAGGGCGACGTCTGGACCATCGAAGCGACGGAGAACGATTTTAAGGAGCTGCCGCTCTTCAAATCGTACACGAACTCACTGAAGAAGAAAATCGCCGTCGGCGTCATCAGCCATCGGACGCTCCAGGCCGACTTTCCCGACGTCATTGCCGGGCGCATCCGGCGCTGTCTGGAGTGCATTCCTGCCGACAAGCTCGTCCTCTCGACCGACTGCGGCTTCGGGCGGCAGGGTTTCAACCGTCACCTGGCCTTCTTCAAGACCACGGGCATTCCGATGGCGCGGAACATCATCCTGAAGGAGTTGGGACTTCCGGAGCGCTACGTCCCGGCGGCCGACGAGAAACTCGCTTGGGACCAACTCCCCGATTACGAGCCGTTCAGCCACCTCAAACCGCTGCGCTAAGCCGCAGTAATTCAGTGCTGGGTAGGGCTGCGCTGCACCCGGCCTTTGCGCTGCTCAAGGATGGTCGGGTTCCACGGAAGGTCCAGATTGATGAGGCTGCCTTGAGCGTGAAATGCAGGTTCGTGCGCAGGTCGTAAATCCAGAGCTTCTGCGT
>CAYIIH010000514.1:0-4329 GCA_964363225.1 uncultured Verrucomicrobiota bacterium
TTCGCGCGGACAAGGCTGTCCGCGCTCCGAAGGCCGGTTCATGGAAATGGGCATAGATGATTTCATGCTGCTATCTGCGAAATTCTCGCAAGCTGCGGAGATTTTCTTCCAGAACTGAATTCATCTGCCGGCCTGAGTTGGCAGCAAGGTTACTTGACGCCTGCCGCCAGAGGAGTCGTGTCGGCCGGAAGGTCACCCAGGGCAAACTGCAGGCCATCCAAGTAATGCCGGAGGATTTGCGGGTTCCAGTACTCTTCCGGGTTATGTCCCAGGGCCGAGTAGAAAACCCGGCCTTCGCCATAGCGTTTCACCCAACTGAGGCCAAAATCATTGTCTGGGCGGTGCAATCCCTCCTTGCGCATGTCCATCCGGGCCGTGTCCAGGCTGAGGAGGACGCGCATATTGAGGCGGGAATAAGGGTCTTTGAATTGGTACCCTTCGTCGATGATCTCAAAGCCTTTGCCACCAAAAGCGGCGACGACCGGATGATGCGGATCATCGACTTTGATGGCAATCAGATCGGTCGATTGCCAGGGGTGATTGTCAAAAAAAGCGCCCAGCATTTCCCCAAACTCCGGCCACTGGTAGAAGGCATAAGTAGCGCCGTGGATGCCGGCCAGTCCTTTCCCGCTTTTCACGAACTCAACCAAGCCCTTTTTCAATCGTTCGTCGAACTTCCGGGCGTTCGCCTGCTCTGCCGGCGCCAGTTTGTCGAGATTTTGGGGCAGGAAAAGCTCGCCCAGAGCATTGACGAAGCAGACGCCATCGAATTGCCGCAGCTTCTCCGGTTCGAACATGGCAATGTCATCGCTGACGGTGGTTTGGAAGGCGCCGGTCTTTTCTCCCATCAACTCGAGGGCCTTGGCGCCGTAAGGAATGGATTGGTGATAGTACCCTATGGCCAGCGTGAACGCCAACAACTTGCGCGGTTGAGCCGGCCTGGCGGTCGCCTTTTTCGGAACGGCTGAAGCGATCTTTCGCACCTCTTCGTCTGTTAGACCGGCCTTCTCGGCGGCTCGCGTGCCCGTGGCGGGATGGAAAATCAACAGAGCCACGACGGCCAGAACGTTGCACAGCGCAGCGGAACCGCAACCAAAGCGGAGCGCGGCCATCGGAAAAACCCTCGCGGCTGGCGAGGATTCGTACGGAGCGGTGCCAATTGCCATTAGAGATTTCATAACACGATCGGCGAATTAAAGGGAGACAAGAAAGCCATCAGGCAGGCCTGGCTTGGAAATTTCACGGACTTCAGGGGCTGCGGCCAAGCCGCTCTCATTCACGCCCCGCTCAAGCAGGGTGTTAATGAGAGGCATTCGTCCGGGGCTGCGAAACTTGTGAAGCATCCAGGTTAGTTTTCGGGAAGACCAAGCGCTTGCTTCAGGCGTCGGTGGTTGAATCCGCTGATCGCTTCCTTCCCGACCACGACGGCCGGGGCGAACTTCTTGAATTCAAACAACAATTTCAAAAGCGCCTTGGGATGCATGAACACATTAATCTCGGTGAAAGCTACCTGATGTTTCGAAAGCAACTCTTTCGTTTTGTAGCACATCAGTCAGAGCGGCAACGAATAGACGGTAACGGGTGTCGTGTTGGTCATGGCAAGGTTCTCAGATGGTTACGCAAAATCAAAGCTGCGTCAAACCCTCAAGCGAAATTTGGCCGCGGCTTCAGTTGATCATCTTGCGCCAGGAGTCCTGAAAAAGTAAAGGCCGAAAAAGGCGCCTCTTCGCCTCTTGATTTTTCGTTCCCGCCGCGAGAACATCTGATCGAACATCGTGACTCAGCCCGACAAAAGTCCAACGGTTGAAAATGATACGGCGCCTCGCGCGGATGGGCTGTCTGGTGACCTCGCTTCGCCCGGCAACGCGCCCGCCGGCGGCCTGAACATTGTCCAGCAGATCTTCTCGCATCGCCTTCAGCAGGCCGACATCGAGCGCATCCTCGCGGCTCTCTCCAGCACCGACCGGGACGAGTTGGTCGCCAAGATAGCGGATTTGCTGCGGCGGGTCTCGGCCTTGCTGGATGTCTATAATCGAATCTCGGATGTGCTCTCGCTCGATCTGCTGCTGAAGCGGTTGATTGAGATCATCACCGAGGCGCTCAACGCAGACCGCAGCACGCTTTACTTGCATGATGCCGAAAACCGGCAATTGTATTCCCGCATTGCGCAAGGCGATTTGACCCAGGAAATCCGGTTCCCCTGCCACCTGGGGATTGCCGGCTCGGTCTTTACCAACGGCCAGGGATTGATCATCGACGACGTCTATGCCGACTCGCGTTTCAACCAGGAGGTGGACCGGAAAACCGGCTACCGGACCCGCAACATGCTCTGCACACCCCTGCGCAACAAGAAAAAGGAAATCATCGGGGTCAGCCAAGTCCTGAACAAAGCGGTCGGCAACTTCAGCGCCGAGGACATGGCCATGCTGGAGGCCATCACCTCTCAAGCCTCGGCGGCCTTGGAGAACGCGCAACTCCACGAGAGGGTCGAAAAAGCCCGCCGCGAAGAGGAAAAGATGCTCGAAGTGACCAACGCGATTTCGACCGAACTCCAGCTCGAGCCGCTCTTGGCCAAAATCATGCTCGTGACGACGCAAATCCTCGAAGCGGACCGCAGCACCTTGTTTATGCATGATCCGAAAACCAAGCAACTCTGGTCGCAGGTCGCCGGCGGAGTGGGGACCAAGGAAATCCGTTTTCCTGACTCGGCCGGCATTGCCGGGTCGGTTTTTACCAGCGGCAAGACACTGAATATTCCCGAGGCCTATCAAGATGCCCGCTTTAACCAGGCCATCGACCGGGCCACGGGCTACCGCACGCGCAGCATTCTTTGCATGCCGGTGGTTAACAAAGCCGGGCGCGCCCTGGGCGTGACGCAAGTGCTGAACAAGAAAAGCGGCCCGTTCACCGCCGAGGACGAACGACGCCTGAAAGCCTTTACGGCCCAGGCCGCCATCGCTTTGGAGAACGCGCAGCTCTTCGAGGATGTGATGAACGCCCGGAATTACAATGAAAGCATCCTCAAAAGCCTGAGCAACGGCGTCATCACCCTCAAAGCCGACGGCCTGGTCATCAAGGTCAATGATGCAGTCTTGAAAATACTGCGCCTGAAAGACGAGGAAATCATCCATCGGCCGGTGAGCGAATTGTTCAGCGGCAAAAACTCCTGGATTCTCGACAGCATCAAGAACGTCGCGAAGAATGGCACGACCGACACCACGATGGACACCGACGTGACGCTGCAGGACGGCTCCACCGTCTCGGTCAACCTGGTGGTGGTGCCGCTCATCGACATTAAGAACCAGCCCATCGGTTTCATGTTGATCTTCGACGACATCTCCACCGAAAAACGGGTCAAGGGGACCATGGCGCGTTACATGAGCAAAGACGTGGTGGAGAGGCTGCTCGAAGTCGGGGCGGATGCGCTCGGCGGATCGGTGCAGGAAGTGACCATCCTCTTCTCCGACATCCGCAGTTTTACGACCTTTTCCGAAAGAATTGGGGCCAAGGGGACGGTCTCCATGCTGAACAGCTACTTCTCCGAAATGGTGGATATCATCTTCAATTACGGCGGCATTCTCGACAAATACATCGGCGACGCGATCATGGCCATTTTTGGCACGCCCTTCAAGAAGCCCGAAGACCCGGACAATGCGGTCACCGTCGCCAAGGAAATGATTGTCACGCTCCGCTCCTACAACGCCCGCCGCATTGCCGAAGGCCATGACCCAATCGATATCGGAGTAGGCATCAACACCGGGGAAGTGGTCGCCGGCAATATCGGCTCGCAAAAGCGCATGGATTACACTGTCATCGGGGATGGGGTCAACCTGGCGGCGCGGCTGGAGAGCGCCACCAAGTACTACGGCGCGAAAATCCTCATCAGCGAGTTCACCTTCCACAAACTGAAGATCAATCGGATCGTCCGCGAACTGGATCTCATCCGCGTCAAAGGCAAGGAAAAACCGATCTCCCTCTACGAAGTGCTCGATGGCCATACGCCGGAGACCTTCCCGAATTTGGCCCAGGTCCTGAACCTCTTTGAACGCGGATATCGGCACTATCGCGGCCGCGATTGGAGCCAAGCCATCAGGAGTTTTGAAGAAGCGCTCACTCTGCACCCGCAGGACATGCCTTCGCAGCTTTACCTCAATCGCTGCCGCCATTACCTGGCCGCTCCGCCGGAGGAATCGTGGGGCGGCGTCTGGACCATGACCAGCAAGTAGGTTTCCGCCCGGACGAGGTTCTGGTGGCGCTCCTTCGCCCAGCCCGCGCGCGGGCGCAACCTGAGTATGTGTTCAGCGCGTGCGATTCCCTGTCTGTAGCGCA
>CAYIIH010000515.1:0-4307 GCA_964363225.1 uncultured Verrucomicrobiota bacterium
GGGCATTTCCCCGGATGGGAGCACTTTGGTCGCCACGAGTTTTGGTGGCGTGGCTCATTTCTGGCGCGCGCCGTCGTGGGAAGAAATCGCGGCGGCAGAGAAAGGACCGGTGTCACCATGAACTCTCACAGAAGAGAACGAAGAGAATTAAGCAGACACTTGGCCCGGCTATTTCCGGCGGCTGTAGCGGCGTCTCGTGAGAGCGCCGCTGACATCCAGCCAAGCGCGAGCGGCGCTCTCACGAGACGCCGCTACAGCCTGAGGTCCGTCCCATCTCCGCGTGAGATGTGCCGGCTTGAGGCGCAGGCGTCCACTTCCGAGTTCACCTTGTTATCTCCGTTCCCTTCTGTGAAGAAGCCTCCCGTTTCCCTCCGCGCTTTCACCCTCATTGAGTTGCTCGTCGTCATCGCTATCATTGCGCTCCTGGCCGCGTTGTTGTTGCCGACGTTGAGCAAAGCCAGAGGCACCGCGCAATCAATCCGCTGCACGAGCAACCTCAAGCAGCTTCAAGCCGCCTGGCAGATGTATGCCGAGGACCACAACGATCGGCTCGTGCCCAACTGGTTCCGGGGATCCCGGAGCGATTGGCGCGGCATTTACAGCACGAGCAACTCGTGGGTGTCCGGCTCGGCGACGCTGACCGATTCCACCGCCGGGATTCGCCAGGGCGCGCTCTGGCCTTACACTCAAAGCGAGGGCATCTATCGGTGTCCGTCCGACAAAAGACTGTGGTCGTACCGCGGCCAGCGTGCGCCCCGTCCGTTCAACCTCGGCCTGAGCGTGGCGATGAACGGCGGTTGGAACGGCAGCAACGGCAGAGCGCTGGACCCGGTGGTCGTGGAGCGATTGGCGGAAATCCGGCGACCGACCAGCGCGTTCACCTTCATGGACAAGGAGGAAGAGAGCATGACGCACGGGGCCTTCGTTGAGGAGCCGCGCCAGACCGACTATTGGATGACGATCCCCGGTGAGCGTGACCGCGGGCACGGGGCGAATGTAGCGTTCGCCGACGGCCACGGGGATTTCAAGAAGTGGCATTTCCTGGGCCGCAAACGCATGGACTTCCGGGAGTCGGTCCGCAATGAACGGGACCGCGCTGATCTGAAGTGGGTGCTCGACGCGCTGTCGGGTGCAAGCGGACAGTGACCGGTGGCCGAGCGAAAGTCCCGACCAGCACGCCCCGAGCCGCCGCCAGGTTTTGGACTGCGGCGACGGAGTCTGCGGAGTCGCCGCTTTGGCTGGAACCGGCGATGGCGCGAGAGACCGCCCAACATGGCAGTGGGAAAGCGGTGTCGGCCCTTCGCCCGCCCGCCACCGCACTCCAAACGCTTCGCGCATTCCGGCGCGAGGGGTGTGCTCGACGACGCACGATCGCGCGCGCGAACCGCACGTGGCGGTCGAGGCTTTTCACGGCAAGCCGGGCCGCTTGGCGGGCGGTTGATAGTCTTTGTGCCAATAGAGTTGCCAGAGGCGTTCGACTTTCACCTGTTCACCGTGGCCATCGAAGAACGACACGTTGATCGCGCCCGGCAGGTGTTGGTTCGCCGGCTCCTTGCTCGGATCGAATTCTGACCGCGAATCACTCCCGTGGCGAGGAATAGCAATCAGGTTCTCTCCTAAAGCAGCGCCATACATTCCAGGTCCTACGGCTGCATCCACCCAGACCGTGTGCCACGTTCCGTCAGCTAAAAAGGGGGTTTTTGCCCGATTTACCACGTGTGCCTCGGTTCTGAAGAGCGGGGCAAATGCAGGCACTTGCTTCCCTGAACCGATCCAGTTGGCGGCGTCGATCAAATGGCCGTTGATTGCGTAACTGCCCGCTCGCCAATCGGGATTTGAAGTGGACCCATCGAACCAGGACCAGTCATTTGACCAGGCCGACTTAACCGTTCCAGCGTGCCCTGAATACCTATCCGTTACCGGCGCTCGCGGACAGATCCAACCAAGTTTCTCCTGCCCGACCTCACGCACATACCACTCACGTGCACCTGCTCCGTCCAGCCGCCCATTATCTTCCTCCAGGCGCATCCAATAGCTGAGGTGGACTTGGCGCTGGTTGCTCCGGCAAACGGTGGACTGGGCCTTTTCCTTTGCGCGCGATAATGCAGGCAAGAGCAGGGCCGCCAGCAGCGCAATGATTGCGATCACGACGAGAAGCTCGATCAACGTGAAGCCGGACACCCGTCGTGGCTGATACAGGCCGCCGCGATCTTTGCCCTGAGATGAATTGTCTCCGCCGCTCATTTCCGCTGCACGTTGTAGATCTCGGGATTCGCTGGAAATGGCGGCGTCTCGCCTTTGAGGTAAGTGTCGAAAAACCACACCAGACAGGCGTCAATGGCCCGCGCCGGCCCACACCCCGAAAGGATTTCCGACGTCCAGCCGCCGTCCGTGGCTGTGCTGTGGCCGCCGCCTCGAACTTGAAGCCAGACGGCATTGGTGGTCGCCTTGCTATAGAGCCACTGGTCGTCCGAGTAAAAATGACCGTACTGCCCCGCCGCAACCAAGAGCGGCTTCTGGAGTCCGGCACGGTTGACAGCGCTGGTGGCGGCATCATAGATCGCCGCACACTTCACCCGGCTGTCGCTGCGGCAGATCTCCACCATCATTCCGCCTACGCACGTGCCGGCGGCGCCGATGCGGTCCAGGTCCAGCCCGCCGGCAAGAAGGGGATCCCCGCTATCGAGCACGGCTAACTCATCCAAAAGGAACCGGATGTCCTTGAGCCGACCCGGCACATCGGCCGAACCGCCCTTGAGGTACCGCCCGTCCGGGAATTCAGTCGCCCAACAGTCGGTATGGTCCATGGCGACGACGAGGTAGCCGTGGCTGGCCAACTCTTCCGCGATCTGTGAACATCTCTTGCGGCCTCCTGAAGAATGGGTCGAGAAGAGAATGACCGGAAACTTGCCAGCGCCAGGCGCCAGCGCAATGCCACTAAAACGATGCCCCACCAAGCGGGGGTAAAACCACGCGTCCCGGGTGTCAATGCTGATACTAGTTCCATAGGCGCTCGTATTCGCCGCGAGATCGCTGAAAAATGCGTAGTAGTTCGTGTCCGCCCCGAAGCGCTGGTCCCACATCGCTGCGGGCAACGCTCCAGCCGGCGGCGGGTCTGCCGGATACCAGAACGTGACCATGAACGCGTTGGTCCGCGGCGAGTAGCGGTACAGATTCGTCCGGGCGGGATCCACCATCACGCGATCCACCGTGCCGACGGCGAACGGCCCGGTGGGCTTGGGGAAGGCCGTGAGCAAGTGATTGGTCAAAGTGCGATAGAAGCGATGGTTGAACCCGGCGGCGTTGGTGTCCTGGAACAGCAGCGGATTGGGATTGTTGTTGGTCCGAGGCAGCAGGGCCAGCCGGGTCCAGTCGGCCAGGTTGGTGGAGGCTTCGACCACATAGAGGTCGAACATTTGCCGGAACTGATTGGAGACCGTGCCGGTCAGGTTGAACATGTTGGCGACGCTGCCGTCCAGGCTGAGCATCATGGTTCTGTCCGGCAAAGCTGTGATGCCGCTGAAATGATGCGGCACGGGTTGCGCCAGCGCCAGAACGGTCGCGCTGAACCAGAGGAACAGCGGTGGCAGACTGCGGAGCAGACGGGCAAACATTCGCCGATTGGCAGGCGTGATGATGGTCGTATTCATGGTTGTTTCCTTTCTTTCTGGGTGTTGGGAGGTTCTTCCAAGATCCCGGCGGCGTAGCGGCGAACTGGCGTTCGCCGCCAATGTTTCCGGGGAAAACCGGGCGTTTGCGGCGAACGCCTGTTGGCCGCTACGGGGTTCTGAAGGAGCCTCTTGGTTTTGGTTGTTTTCGTCGTTTTGTCATTTCGGATTTCGCGTTTCGGTTTTCCTTCAGGCTTCGCACTCCGCACTTCGCACTTCGCACTTCTATTGCACTCCCACGCGATAAAACAGCGGAACCAGGCCGGCCGCGTTCGTATCCGTGAAACTCGTCGTGCCCGGCTGGCCGGGGAGGTTCGGGACCAGCAGCGTGAAGGGCGGCGTCGCCGACAAGTCTGCGCTGCGCTCCAGGAGATAGCTCACCCCGGCCACGCTCTGCCAGCGCACGGTCACGTTCGTGCCGTCGGGCGTGGCCGAGAGCAGGCGCAACACAGAGAGCACGTTGGTGGGATCAGTCTGGCAACGCCACTCCTGCCAGGTGTTGTGGCCGTCGGCGTCCAAATCCACCAAATCTGCCGAGCCGTCGGTGGGCAGGCCGAATTGCTGGAGCCAGGCGTAGGAAATCCCCGAGCCGGGGCCTTGGAACTCGTAGGCGCCGATGTCCACCGTGCCGCTGACGAG
>CAYIIH010000516.1:0-4302 GCA_964363225.1 uncultured Verrucomicrobiota bacterium
AGTGGCACCGCGCGGCTTACCTGTCAGCACATCACCGTCTGCGCGCCTAACCTTTACAACGATTGCGTCTATCCCGGCGGCGACTTCAAAAAGGCGATGATCGAGGATTGGCTGCGCCTCTCGGCCTTCAGCACCAACGCCCTGAAGTTGTGGGAGAGCCATCCTCTCTACGACGAGTACTGGCGCGAGCGGGATGTCTCGACCCGCTACCGGAAAGTCAACGCGCCCGCCGTCCACATTGGCGGCTGGTTCGATATCTTTGCCCAGGGCACCCTCGACGCCTTCGTCGGTTACCAGACCCGGGGCGGTCCGAGAGCCCGCGGACAACAAAAGCTCGTCATGGGACCGTGGACACACGGTGTTTTCAAAGAGAAAGCCGGCGACCTTGCGTTCCCCAACTCCAAGCACCCGCCCAACAAAGTGGACGATTCCTGGCGCTGGTTCGACTGCTGGTTGAAGGGAGAAACGAACAGAATCGCGCACGAGCCGCCTGTGACCTACTATGTGATGGGTGATGTCAGCGATCCCAAAGCGCCCGGCAACGTCTGGCGCACTGCGGACCAATGGCCGCCGCTGCCGGCCACCTCGGCCAAGTTCTTTTTCCACGCGGACGGCTCACTTTCGCGTGCGAGACTGAAGGAGCCTGGCTCGCTGGCCTACACGTACGATCCGCAACATCCGGCCCCGACAGTGGGAGGGCCGCAACTCACCTTGCCGGCGGGACCGATGGACCAACGCCAAATCGAAGAGCGGCACGATGTGCTGGTCTTCACGACCGAGGCGATCGCCGAACCGGTCGAGGTGACAGGCCGTGTCAAAGTGCGGTTATGGGCGGCCAGCGACGCGCCCGATACCGATTTCTTCGCCAAGCTCTGCGATGTGTATCCCGATGGGCGCTCCTTCAACCTGTGTGAAGGCCAGCTTCGTGCCCGCTTGCGCAGCTCGTTCACGCGCGAAAAACTGCTGGAACCCGGCCACGTCTTTTCGTTCAACATCGATCTTGGTTCCACCAGCGTTATCTTGAACAAAGGCCATCGTATCCGCGTGCAGATAACGTCGAGCAGCGCTCCCGGATATGATCCGAATCCGAACACCGGCGCGCCATTTCGTGCTCTCCAAGAAACCTGCGCCGCGCGCAACACGGTTCATTTGGACGCAACGCGGCCTTCGCACATCGTGCTGCCGGTAGCGCAAAAAGGACGCCAGTAATGTCCTGATTGGGCATCCGGATTGCCTCGCCGAGGAAGAAGCCGGAAACGACGGCGAACCGTTCGAGCAAAAGATGAAACGCCTCACCGCGAAGCGGGAGGAGCAGCTTGCAGAGTCGGCCCTGTTTGAGAAAGCTATCCGGCGAAACCCTGCCATGCTAAATAATAGCCTATGAGCAAACAACGATTTGCCGAACGCCAGACGGAAGTCAAAGAGGCCGCCGCTCGCCTGGCCGAAGCGGTGGCACAACCGAAAAGCGAACTGATCCGCGACGCCGCCATGCAACGGTTCGAGTTCACGTTTGAAGTCGTATGGAAAACGCTCAAGTTGTTCCTCGAGCGGCAGGGGCACGAATGTGGCGGCCCGCGTCCCACTCTCAAGAAGGCCTTTGCCGAAGGGCTCATCACCACGCCCGACGAAGCCGACGTCTGGCTGCAAATGCTCGAAGACCGCAACCTCACCAGCCATGCTTACGACCAGGCCCTGGCCGAACGCATCTATCGAAACATCGCCAAGGATTACGCTTCACTGCTGGGCGCGATGGCTGCCAAAATCCAAAACCTTTCCTGGGATTGAGTCATGCCGCCCGTTCTCCTTCGCCCAAAAGACTTGGCGGTGCTTCGCGCCACCTTGCGCCGGTTTCCTTCGGTGCGGGCGGCCCGCGTCTTCGGCTCGCGCGCCACGGGCACGGCCCGGCGGGCTTCGGATTTGGACCTGGCCATTCAAGCGCCGGAGGCCACCACCAGCGATTGGCTGGACCTTTGCGACGCGATGGAAAACGCCCCGCTCATCTACGAACTCGATCTGGTGCGCGAGGAACGCACGCTCGATCCGCGCCTCCGGGAAAAAATCGAATGTGAGGGAGTGACGGTTTATCCTGAAGAAGCGGCGGAATGAATCCCTTCGCGCAATCCAAAACCCTGAAAGGGCGAAACAAACGACAAGATGGCCTTTGCCCGGCCTGGCCACCTTATTCTCCAAACTCCAGATACCCAAACCGGCTCGGCTGATGGAAGCCGGGCAGGAGAGTGGGCGACCAACTCAATTGCTCCACCGGCTGGCCTTGGGCGCGGTTGAAGCGATAGAAATTCGCGCGCCAAACGTCCTTGGGCTTGGGCGCGGACTGCCCCAGGTCGGCAAAGGGGACCATGACCTCGACCTGCCAGAATTCATCCCGGTCGCTGGAGTTGCCAGCGGTGCCCTTGAACTGGACGGCGCTCTTCATGCCCTTGGCCGTGAAGCTCCAGTCGCCCTGGAAACTCTTTGAGACGCCCCGTTCATCCAGGTCGTTTTCAATGATGGCGTCAAACACGCCGCCGAGCGGATTCCACTGCAGTTCGAAGTAGCGGTGCAAATCCTTGGCGGTGACAAAAAACTCGGCGACCTCTTCCTCCCAAAATTTGCTGTCGCGCTGGGTAAAGGTGGCCTGGATATCGGCGTCCTGGCAAGTCCAGGCCAGGTAAAGCGCCGCGTCATCATACCAAAGCCGCACTTCGGTGTGCTCCCGCTCCCGACCGGCATTATCGCTTCGGCAAAAGGGCTTCAGCACCGCCGCCTTCGCCCAGACCGGTTCGCTCAGGTCGCCATCGACGGTGAGAGGCCCCCGCTCAGCTTGGGAACGACGACGCGCTTGGGCGCGGGAAAAGATTTTGGATCGGCCGGCTTGTCCGCCGCCCAGGCCAGAGCCAGGCTGGCCAGCCACAAAAGGAGGAGGAGCATTCCCCAGCGGTGCGACAGCAGTCCTCGGATCGATGAATCTGTTTGCAGAGTGATTTGGATGGCTTTCATAACGCAATGCTAACAGTTTGCCGGACTTTGGCAAAACTGTTTCGGCACTCTTGCGGGCGCTTCTCCGCTATGGTAAAGCACTCCTCGTGAAAACGTTCTCGAGTTCGGTTGGCTGCTTCATGGTTTGCGCGGCGGCTTGCGCGTCGCAAATCGGCAAGGATTGGGGTGTTGAACGGCAGTCTTATCTCGATCCGGTCACGGGAGTCCGCATCTGGGAAATGACGAAAGGACCGAGTTCTGGCGACAATCTCTATTTTCATTTCTCAAACTTCACAGCGGACAATCGTTACCTGATCTTTGTTTCCGACCGGACCGGTTCGAGCCAGATTTTTCGGGCCGAAGTGGAGACCGGGCGCCTGGTGCAACTGACGGACGACCCCGCCATTCAGTCGCGCACGGCCTGTCCGGACCACACGGAGGCGCGCCGGCTTTACTACCTGCGCGGCCCAGAAGTCTTCGCCCTCGACGTCATAGATTACACGGCACGCAGGATTGGTGAGATTCCCAAGCCGCACGTGGGCGGCTTTCAGCAGCCGACTTTGAGCGCCGATGCCAAATGGCTGACCTTGACGAAGCAACGGGATGAGAGCAATTGGGAGATCGGACTCATGAGCACGGAGACCGGCGTTTACCGCAGCGTGATCACGCAGGGCTTTCGCATCGGCCACGCGCAACACAGCCCCACGGATCCGCTCATTTTTTATGTTTGGGAAACGGGCGGATACGCGCCGCAACGGTCCTGGCTGGTCAATGACGATGGCACCGGCAACCGCCCTTTTTACGCACGGATTGATCCGAAGACCTGGTTCACGCCGTTGAAGGAATGGGTCACCCACGAGGCCTGGGTGATGAAGACCGGCGAGATGACAATGATCAACGACAAACTCGGGGTGCTGCTGGTCAACAAAGACGGCGCCTCCCGGATGGTGCGAGAGGGCAATTACTGGCATGCGGCGGCCCGGCCCGATGGGAAATTCCTGGTGCTGGACGACATGCCAGGCCGGCTTTGGCTCATGGAAACCGCCACGGGCAACACGCGCCTGCTGGCCACGGGCCTGCGCGATCAAGTCCGCACGGTCCATGCCCATGCCTCCTTCGACCGGCTGGGCCGGTATGTGCAATTTCATTCTGGGCGCACTCATGAAACCGTCGCCCTCATCGACCTGCAGGAATTGCCTCCGGACAATTGGACGAAATGATGGGCGGTTGTCTGAGGCCGCTCTTCTGATTTGGCCGTGTTTGTTCAGACCGAGGAAACCCTCCCCCTCCCCATGAATCCCCCGTCGTAGCAGCGGACGTGAGTCC
>CAYIIH010000517.1:0-4293 GCA_964363225.1 uncultured Verrucomicrobiota bacterium
CTTCCTCCCTTCGCCCGCCCGACGGAGAATAATGGGACGCGGTGCAGCGCGTCCCTTCCAGTGCTGGTAAGGACGGATTCCACTCCATCCCTGACTTCCCCTGAACGCTGCCACCCCTCCCAAGACGGCCAACGGCAAGTCCCAGCACGTCCGCATGACCCTTAAACGCCTTCCTCCCTTTGCCCGCCCAATGGAAATTCTGCGATGACACACGTGCCGGCGCCGGGGACCGAGTTGATGATCAGGCGGCCACCCAAAAGAAGGGCGCGCTCGCGCATCCCGTACAGCCCGCTGGACGCGCCTGCCGCCTGCGCCGCTCCCGGATCAAAGCCGCGACCGTCGTCCTGGACCTGGAGTTGGAGCACCTCCTGGTCAGCCCAGACTCTTACCCTGACTTCCCTGACGCCGGCGTGGCGCGCCACGTTCGTCAGGGCCTGTTGCGCAATGCGGAAGGCGGCCGTTTCCAGGGCCGGGGCGAACCGCCGTTCTTCCAGGCCGTCGTGCTGGAACGTCACGCGCACCTGCGTCTGATGGGTGTAGCGGTCCAAATGCCAGAGCAAGGCGTGGAGCAAGCCCAAGTCGTCCAGCATCGAAGGCCGCAAATCGAGCGACAGGTTGCGCACCACGGCCAGCAGTTCATCAACCATCGTCTGCGCTTGAGCCAGTTTGAGCGGGACCGATTCGGGCGGCAATCGCTGGCACAGGTCGAGATTCAGCTTCAGCATGGTGAGCGTTTGGCCGATGTGGTCATGCAATTCGAGGGCGAGTTGGCGGCGTTCGGCTTCTTGCACTTCGAGGAGGCGGCAGGAGAGGGCATGCAGTGCGTCGGCAGATCTCTGGAGCTTCGCCTCCGCCTCTTTGTTTCCAGTGACGTCGCGGGCCACACCGAAGAGGCCGATGACGTGGCCACCGTTGTCGAGTTGTGGCACAACGCGGTCTTCCATCCAGCGGTATTCGCCAGTCTCCTTGTGCCGCATCCTGTAGGTCCGAATGCCTGCCTGTCTCAAGGCAAGAATCCTCTGCGTTGATTCACTAACTGCAGGGAGGTCATCCGGGTGAAGCGATTTGAACCAAAGTTGAGGGTCCGCCACAAACTCATTGGCCTCATAACCAATCAGGTTTTTCACCCGGCTGCTGACGTAGAGAACCTTGCCTCCGAAGGGGTCCCGCTGGGTTATCTGAACCCGATAAACGATTTCATCAATCTGGTCCAATACCAGGCGCTGCTGCCGTTCGCTCTCCTGCAGCGCCTGCTCCATCCCCTTTCGCTCGGTGATGTCGCGGTAGTTGGCCACGATCGCCTGGACGCACGGCTCTGCGAGCAAATTAATGCCGCTGCCTTCGACCCAGCGCCAGGAACCGTCCTTGTGCCGGAAGCGAAATTGGCTGGCCACGCTTTGACCGGGCTTTTGCTGAATTTGGGCAAAAAGGGTTCGAGTTTTATCCAGGTCATCCGGATGCAGCAGCTCAAAAAAAATTCCGGCCCACCAGTTCAAAGTTGTCGTAGCCTAGGATGAGCTGGGTGGCCGGGTTCGGAAACGAAAGAATCGCAGCATCGGCGCTCACCAAAGCGATGCCATCGGCGCTTTTCTCGATGAGGCGCCGGAAACGAGTTTCGCTCTGATACAGGGCCTCTTCAGCCTGTTTGCGCTTGGTGATGTCAAGGAAGGCGGCCTGGACGGCCGGCCTTTCCTGCAATTCGATGAGAGTGGCCAACACCTCCAGCCAGCGCACTGTTCCGTCTTTGCGAAGGATGCGGAATTGATACTGAGAGGGGGCCGGTTGGCCGGCCAGACGGTCCCGCAAGCGCCCGGCGACCAGCCCTCGATCTTCCGGATGCACCAGGGCCACGACTTGTTCAGGCTCCAGCGAAGTCAGTTCCTCAGCCGTCTGGCCAAAGGTGGCGGCCAGGGCCGGATTGGCAAAAATAATGCGGCCGTCCTGCAGGACGCCCAAGCCTTGCAGCGAATGCTCCACCAAAGCCCGGCAGGCCTCTTTATCAAGCGTTGGCCGGATCATTTTTAAGTGCGCTCGAAGTGCATCTGCAAATCAGTTTAGTCTGTTCCGGCCAATGAAAACAAGGTTGAAGCTGGAGACACGGAGAGGCACCGATTTGTCTGAACGGGGCTTGCTTCCCCTTCGGGTCTTCTGGCTATTATTCTGGCTGTAAATAGGTCGCTGGCAGCCTGTGCTTCCCGAGCTCCTGGTGGCTCCGGGGGCAAATAGGGATCAGCAAGACATGAGAGCGCAACCTAAGCCGTGATGATTCCGATGAAAAGACCCCTCACCCTGACCCGCTCCCCGTTTGACAGAGAGAGGGAATCCCTCCACGCGTCTCGACCAAGCTCGCTGTTCAGCGGCTGCCAAACCGTACGCGCGAAGTTCTCAAACCGCGCAAATTGTGCGGTAGGGACGCATTCCACTGCGTCCCATTTGTTGTCCGGAATTCCAGGGACGCAGTGGAATGCGTCCCTACCATTTTGGTTGCGGCTCCGCTGCGCCTGGAAGAAACCAGGCTGGCGGAGTTGAAAACGATCAGATGACTGCCAACCTTCTGACGGTCTCCGGGGTGTGGAAGTCGTATGCATCCGCGGCCCTGGCCGGCGTCGATTTCGATCTAAGCGCCGGGGAAGTCCACGCTCTGATCGGCGAGAATGGGGCCGGGAAAAGCACGCTGGCGCGCATCATCGCCGGCCTGACGAAACCGGACGCCGGCACCTTGCGCATGAACGGCCAACCCTTTGCTCCCAGGAACAAAGTGGAAGCCGAAGAGCGAGGGGTCCGCATCGTCATGCAGGAGTTGAATCTCATCGGCAACCTGACCGTGGCGGAAAATATTTTCATCGACCAGATCCCGCACCGCTGCGGCTGGATCGATTTTCGACGGCTGAACACAGCAGCGCAGATGATTTTGGCGCAAGTTGGATTGGAGGATTTGCCTCCCACTCGCCTGGTCAAATCTCTCGGCATTGGACAGCAGCAAATGGTCGAAATCGCCGCCGGCCTGTCGCGGCGCTGCGCGCTGTTCATCCTGGACGAGCCCACCGCCGCCTTGACCGGCCCGGAGATTGAATTGCTCTTTGCGCAAATCGCGAAACTGAAAGCGGCCGGCGTGGGCGTTATTTACATTTCACATCGCCTGGAGGAAATCCAGCGCATCGCCGACCGCGTCACGGTGCTGCGGGACGGAAAAGTGGTCGTCACGCGCCGGGCCGCCGAGGTTTCGCTGGATGACATGGTGCGCTGGATGGTGGGCCGTGAATTGGGCCAAGCCCTCCGGCGGCCTAAGAAGCCATGCGGCGCGGTGGCGCTGCGCGTCCAGGGCTTGCGTTGCGGCCTGGCGGTGCGGGACGCCGGCTTTGAGGCGCGACGCGGCGAAATCCTCGGCTTTGCCGGTCTGATGGGCTCGGGACGGACGGAAACGATGCGGGCCATTTTTGGGGCGGACCGCGCCGAAGCGGGGCAAGTGTTTCTGCACGGCGCGAACGAACCGGCCCGCATCCGTTCGCCGCGCGACGCGGTGCGTCTGGGCCTGGCGCTGCTGACGGAGAATCGAAAGGAACAGGGCTTGTTGCTGCCGCTGTCCGTTCGCGCCAATATCACTTTGATGCGCCTGGGCGATCTGAGCGGCCGGGGCGGGTGGATTCGCGCCGCCGCCGAGCGGAAGGCAGCCGAGCGTTGGGCGAAAACGCTGGCCGTGCGCTGCTCATCCACCGAACAGCGCGTGGCCGAACTCAGCGGCGGCAACCAGCAAAAAGTCGTGGTTGCCAAGTGGCTCTTTCGTGATTGCGACATTTTGATCTTTGATGAACCGACTCGTGGCATTGACGTCGGGGCCAAGTTCGAGATTTACCAGTTGCTGGCCGGCCTGGCGGACGAAGGCAAAGCCATCATCATGGTTTCTTCCGACCTCAAGGAATTGCTGGCGCTGTGCGATCGCATCGCCGTCATGTCCGCCGGGCGGGTGGCCGCCACCTTCGAACGCGGAGAATGGAGCCAGGATGAAATCATGGCGGCAGCGCTCAGCGGCTATGTCGAAAAGAATGCTGATGACCCAACTCGCAAGTTCAATGAGGCAGCGCCGTTCGGCAAAGCCGGAGGCATGAAACGATGAGCGGCTTGAAGGCAGCGAGGAAGCAGGACATGCCCGGACCCAACCGTCAGACCATTCCCGGAGCATCGGCACTCTGTGAGATGCCCGGTGGAGCCGGACGTTTCCCATCGCTCTTATGAACGACACACCAAGACCAACCACCGGGGGCATGCGCTCCGAGCTGCGCGGCCTGGCCGCCG
>CAYIIH010000518.1:0-4288 GCA_964363225.1 uncultured Verrucomicrobiota bacterium
GACATTGGAATGGCCGGCTTTCAATCCCAGGAAAGCCGCTTTCTGCATGGCCGCCATTTCGCTGCCTGTATGCCCGCCAAACATGGGAATGTCGGCCTCGTTCCACGGCTCGAACGCTCGCACCTGGCCCTTCCAACGCGCGGCCATCTCGCGATAAAACCGGTAGGCATCCCGGAGATCCAGAGGAAACCTCTTTTGGGTCGGATTCGCCCAAGCCGGGGAATAGTGGTTGACTTGGAGCACCTGCAATCCGGCGCGCGACTCCGCGAGCGCAGAGGCATCATAGCGATTCGTGCGCCCAAATTCGCCCCGGCGCGGCTCCATTTCGGCCCAGTTCAATCGGTCCCGCACCCAATTCACCCCCGCCAGCGCACTGAGATTGGCCACCGCCTCCATTTTTTCCGCCGGATAAAACCAGGACATGGCGACATCCATGGCGATCGGTGAGGTCAACGGTATCGGCGCCTGCAAAGGAGCAACCACGCCGACGGAAACCCGATTGGTCTGCCCTGCCTGCATCAGCCGGTAAAACCCGACCGGCAAACGCCCCAAAGCCGCCTTTCCTTCCTTGGCCGCAACCTCAGCAACAGCTTGGCCATCGTAATCAAGAACGCTCCAGATCGCGCTTCCGCCAAGCAGCGGAACAACGATTTCCTCGCCTCCCAAAAAGATGTTTCCTGGATGGTGCGGAAGCGGTTTTGGAGCCGTTCGCTGGATGTTCTGAGCGGAGACAATTCCAGCCCAATCTCCGAGGAGAACGGCGAGCAGAATAGGATAGAAAGTCCGCCTCAATTGTGTTCTGCAGTCAATCCAGCCGTTCGCGTCCGGCGTAACCGGTGTGCAGGTCATGCCAATACTCGATGTCCTCATCATCTTTTTCCCAGCAGAGGAAAACTTCCTTGCCGCCAACAAAAGCGGGAAAATCAATCAAGCCCCTCTCCAGGTCTTTGACCTGGATTTCGCGCGTTTGGAATTTGAGGAGCAACCCTTTGATCTCACCCAGGCATTTGACCCAGCGGTTGACCAGGTCGCCGCCCAAATCATCGCCCAGGCCCAGGAGGCGGGTGAGGCGTTCATCGAATTTCTCCAGCTTGCGGCGCTGTTCATTGAGCTCTTCCAGCCATTGGCGGACCTGGGGCAAAAGCGCGCGCGCCTCCTCGCGGGTGTAATGCTTGCTGAATTGAAACGGCATAAGCTCAAGGCCGCGACTGGCCCGCAGCCGGCAGTGAGTCGAGCTTCTTTTGCACTTTCTCGTTCTTCTCGACCTTCAAGGATTTGCGCCAAGCCTCTCCGGCCTGGTCCATTTGTTTGAGGTCCGCATACACATCGCCCAAATGATCGTAGATGGTCGGGTCCGGTTTCTCGATATGTTCGATGGCTTTGAGCAGGTAGCCCAAGGCTTCTTTCGGTTGGTTCAGTTTGAAGAGGACCCAGCCCATGCTGTCAAGGAAGGCGGCGTTTTTCGGTTCCAACTGCACGGCTTTCTCGATCAAAGTGCGCGCTTGCTCAAGCTTCATGCCCTTCTCCGCCCACATGTATCCGAGATAATTCATTGCCTCGGCATAATTGGGAGCGAGTTCGAGGCATTTTTGAAAATACTTCTCCGCCTGTTCCAGGTCGCCGCTGCGCTCATAAGCCGAGCCAACCTGGTAATAGAAATGGTGATTCAATCGGCCCGGGTCCGTGGCTTTGGCCACCACTTCGGCAGAGGTGATGTAGGCATTGCCTTCGCCGTATTTCTTGAGTTGGATGTGAGCAAGGCCGGTGTAAAACTCAAGCACGAAATTCAATTTGAATTTGGCCCGGGCTTGTTCCAGGCGGGCCAGAGCCTCCTCCGGTTTTTTCAAGATCAGTTTCAGCTCTGCCAGCGCGTAGTAAAGCTGTTCCCGGCCCGGATCCAAGCGCAGCGCGGTCTCAAAATACTCGGTGGCCTGATCGAGTTTTTTCTCTTCCGCCGCGAGGCTGCCCAGGAAGAAATAAGTCTGGGGATCGGTCGGGTTTTCGCGCCGGATGGCCTCCAATTGCTGCGAGGCCTGCTCTTTCTTTCCGGCGCGCAGATAAATGTTGGCCAGCTTTTCCCGGATCGCAGGGAATTCGGGATACTCCTTCAGCAACTGCAGGTAAACCTGCTCGGCCTTGCCCGATTCGCCTGCCATGACATAGCCATCAGCCAGTTTGGCCAGGGTGTGGACATTTTTTGGTTCCAGCTTGGCGGCCCGGTCCAGCGCCGTCAGGACGCGCGGTTTCACAATCTCGCCGCTGAACAGCGGCAAGCGGCCAAACTTGGAGAACATCTCGGCCAGGCCGATGAGAAACTCGGCATTGACGGAACTCTGGCGGGCGGCTTCGTCCAGGACTTGCAGGGCCTCGTTGGTCCGGCTGTTCTGCAAATAAAGCTGCGCCAGATTTTGGTAGGCCGCCAAGCCCCGAGGCATCTTCTTGATGGCGGCTCGATTGGCGGCAATCGCCAGGTCGCTTTTCCCGGCTTGCGCATAAGCCAGAGCCAGCCAGGCATCGACCATGCCCGTGGCTTCAGGCTGCGCCACCGCCTTGGTGAGCACTTCGATGGCCCGGCCGCTTTTCTGGCTTTGGACCAGGCGGCGGGCCACTTCCAGAACCAGTGGTTCGTAACCGGGATTAGCCAGCGCGGATTGCCAATACTCCTCCAGGGCCTGCTCCGGCTTTTCATTCAGGTCGTAAACCAGCCCCGTAGCGAAGTGCGCGTGGGCCTGCACCCGCTTCTCCAGAGCTTCATCCACCGACAACGGGTCTTTGGCCGCACGCCGTGACTTGGCGGGAGCTGGCTGCGCAGATTTCCCCTGGGCTACGGAGCGCGACGGCATCGCGCAGCCGCAGCAGAGCACGCCGCCGAGAGCGAGCGCTGTTATCCATCGATGAAAAGGAAGCTTCATGAATGCAAGGCTGGCCGCCGCCCCATGCAGAACCCGCTGGGCGAGTTTGGCGCGGCTCAAACAGAGAAACCGGCTGGGAAACCGCCAAGCCTATTTCTGCCAGGTGCGCTTCTTGTGGCGATTGGCCCGCAATTGCTTGCGGCGCTTGTGTTTATTGATCTTTGATTTGCGTCGTTTTTTCAGTGATCCCATATAATGTTCTCAATATACCACTTTGTTGAGCGGATACTCAATAATGCCTTCTGCGCCGGCGGCCTTCAATTGCGGAATTAACTCCCGGACAATGTGTTCGTCAATGATCGTTTCCACGGCCACCCATCCAGGCTGGCTCAAGTTGGAAATCGTCGGATTCCGCAAAGCCGGCAGACTCTGCAACAGCTTGGCCAGGTTCTTTTCCGCGATGTTCATCTTGAGGCCGACTTTGGCCTCCGCTTCCAAAGCTCCCTTCAGCAGCAGCGCCAGCGTCTCGATCTTTTTGCGTTTCCACTGGTCTTTCCAGGCCGTGTGGTTGGCGATCAGACGCGGCGTGGAAGAGAGCAGCGTCTCGACAATGCGCAACTTGTTGGCCCGGAGCGAGGAGCCTGTCTCAGTCAACTCCACAATCGCATCCACCAATTCGTGCGCCTTCATTTCTGTGGCGCCCCAGGAAAACTCGACTTCCGCCTTCACACCCTGCCGGCGCAAGAACTGTTTGGTCAGGTTGACGACTTCGGTCGCGATCCGTTTGCCTTGCAGGTCTTTGACCGATTGAATGGGCGAATCTTCGGGCACCGCCAGGACCCAGCGCGCCGGCTGCCGGGTGGCTTTGCTGAACAGAGATTCTCCGACTTCATGGACCTTGGAGCCGTTCTCCTGAATCCAGTCATGGCCGGTAATGCCGCAATCCAGGTAACCATGCTCAACATAGCGGCTGATTTCCTGCGCGCGAATGAGGCGCACTTCCAACTCTTCATCATCCACGTAAGGAATATAGGACCGGCTGCTGACCTGGATATTAAAGCCAGCCTTGGCCATCTTTTCGATCGTGGCCTCCTGCAAGCTGCCCTTCGGCAGGCCAAACCGCAATGTCCGTTTATTCTCCATAGTTCAATAACTGCTGCTCTTGCCTTAGACTGAGACGGACGGGCCGGTCAGAAGGCATCGGCGTCCTTGGAATTGGACTTCTCCCCGGGCGATGGCTGCAATGATTTCCGGATAGAGGATTCTTTCCGCCTCCTGAATGCGCGCATGCAGAGTGGCGGGGGTGTCTCCGTTCAGAACAGGGACCGTTTTTTGGCCCAGAATCGGGCCGGTATCAATCCCTTGGTCAGCAAAATGGACGGTGCATCCGGTGACTTTCACGCCGTAGTCCAGCGCCTGCTTCCAGGCTTCCAGGC
>CAYIIH010000519.1:0-2245 GCA_964363225.1 uncultured Verrucomicrobiota bacterium
CGGCCAAGGCGAGCAAGGCGGCGGCTCTGGCGGTTTGTTCACTTTTGGCGGCGGCTTTGCGGGCGGCGGCCAAGGCGGTGGCGGTGGCGGCGGGGGATTTGGCGGTGGTGGCGGTCAAGGTGGCGGCCAAGGTGGGATTGTCGGGGTCACCTCCACCAACCTGATGTCCAGCATACAGGACACGGTGCGAAATTTCTTCATTGCGGCCGGGATTGATTTCCAGACCAACTTGGTTGCGGCAGTACCGGGCGCGCCAGTTGTCCAAAAGTCGATCTTTTTCAACGACCGGACCGGCGTGCTGTTTGTCCGCGCCACGTTGCGGGACCTCGACATAATGGAGCAAGCCATTCAAGTGCTGAACATAGCTCCTCCGCAAGTGACGATTGAGGCCAAGTTTGTTGAATTCTCTCAATCGGATAACAAGGCGCTCGGGTTCGACTGGTTCCTGGGGAATACTCTTTTGAATAATGGGTCCGTAGCAGCACAAGGCGGGTCAGCACCCAGTATGTCAGGAAGAGCCTCTGCTGCCAATCGAGGGGGAGTCTTTCCTGCCACCGGTGGATTCCCGACGCAATTTCCAAATCCAGCTAATGACCAACGTCTTACGACGGGCCTGCGCAACACGATCAGCACCGGCGGAGGCTCCATTCCAGAGCTAGGGACTGTGACGAGCATTTTGACCGAACCGCAATTTCGGCTGGTCATTCGCGCTTTGGAACAAAGAGATGGCGTCGATGTACTTCAGGCGCCGAAAGTCACCACGCTCAGTGGCCGCCAGGCTCGAGTTTCTGTGCAAGACACGCGCACGATCGTCATTGGCATCAACGTTGGCAACCAAGGCGCGGGTGGCCTTGGCGGCGGCGGCGGCGGTGTTGGCGGCGGTGCCTTCGGCGCCGGCCCCGGAGCGGCGGTCGGCGGCGGCTTCCAATAATCAGCTAGATCAAAACCCATGAGAACAAAAGCAATCGTTGTTGCGGCTTTATTGAGCGTCCTTGGCAGCTTGGGCCGGTTGCAGGCACAAGTCGTTCAAGCTCCGCAACTAGCTCCTGTAGCCCAGCCGACGACGGCCCAGCTCGACTTTGGTCCGATGCTCGATGTGATTCCCTACGTGTCATCGGACGGTTTTACCATCCAAATGAGCATTGTGCCCACGCTGACGGAGTTTCTGGGTTATGACGACAGCTCTCAGTTTTTTGCCCAGGCGCAAAACCTGCGAGTTTCCACTCCCTTGCCCAAATTCCGCAGCCGCCAGGTGGCGACCAGCGCGATTGTGTGGGATGGGCAAACCATTGTCCTGGGCGGGTTGATTGCCGAGAATGTAACCAAGATCAAAGACAAAGTCCCGGTGTTGGGCGACATTCCTCTGTTGGGCCGGCTTTTTAGGAGTGAAGCCTCTTCGACGACGAAGAAGAACCTGGTGATTTTCGTGACGCCGACCATCATTGACCCGGCGGGTAACCGGGTGCATCCCCCCGATAATCTGCCCTATGATCCGAAAGCCGTCCCTGAGCAGAAGCCGGTTGTCCCGTAAATTACTATCCGTGAGATTCTTCCCAAACCGCGTAAATTTTTGGGTAGGGACGCATTCCACTGCGTCCCACTTGTTGTCCGGAATTCCAGGGACGCAGTGGAATGCGTCCCTACCATTTTGGTTGCGGCTTGGCCGCGGTAGGCAATGCGTATGCTGGGCCGAAGAGGAGGTGTCGGGCGGCTGTTGCAGAAAGAGACATCGTCGGCTTCCTCAATGAGGCAATCGGATGGCTTGCTGCCTGGGATTGCTTCCTCAGCAGGATTGGTCTTGCGAGGCTATGCTCGCAGATTCCGATTGCTCTCGAAGGATTCGAGTGGACCGGAGCGCCGGTTTGTAACCGGCTTTGGGGCTGCCTGTAGCGAAAAGCCGATTAGAAATCGGCGCTCCATTGTCTGCGGTGATGCCGCGGCAGGAGAGAGGCGGCATGGCTATTTCCAGTGCCAAACTGAAAAAGGGTAAGCCGAGTTGCCAACCAGGAGAGAGGGATTGGCAGTAAATGTGCTTTTTGAACGCAGTTTGTTAGCTCGTCACCAATGACATGAGAAATCTGATCTGGCAGCAGTTGAATCGCATCCGTTTCGGAGAAGTTCTGAAGCCGAAACGTTGGAGCTGCGCTCACCGAAAGACAGTCAAAGGGTTTCCGGTAATCCCTCAGTCATGGCAGTCCGGGCGGGGGGGGGTTAAGCACAAGATTTAAGGAGGTACACGAAAAAA
>CAYIIH010000519.1:2255-4285 GCA_964363225.1 uncultured Verrucomicrobiota bacterium
GCGGGGCCGCAGACGGAGGCGGTTCTCCTGAAGCCCGCCGGTGTGCGGGGGCCGGATCTCACTATGGGGTTTTTTCCCCCGGCGCGCTCCGACTTCTCAGCCGTTCCTCTGCCCGCCGTGCCTGAGGGATTACGGTTTCCGGCAAGAAAACATAGACAAACAAAAACCGCTTTGTTAGAAGCTCATCATTTTATGTCATCACTGTTGAGCGCTTGCCAACGGCTGGCCTTCTTTGGGTTGGTTGCGGCCATGCCGTTTCAGGCTTCGGCCCAGCCGGCTTATGGCGAAGAGGGAAGTGAGTACCCATTGGCGATGGCTTGGCCAGGCGACCAGACTTTTCCTGCTGTCAGCATCAGCCAAAATGGCGGATACGTGGTCTGGCAGGATAACGCTACGGACAGCGATGGATTGGGCATCAGCGCCCGGCGCTTGAACGAGAATCTGTCGGGTGTGTCGGGAGCGTTCAGAGTGAATCGGCAGGAGGCAGGCGATCAGGATAGCCCGCAAGTGGCGCTTCTGAAAAACGGCGGGGCTGCGTTTGTATGGAGAGGCGGACCGGCTGCGGGCCAGCATATTTACGCGCGCTTCTTAGGGCCGGAGGGCCAGTTCATTTCCGAGGATGATCTGATGGTGAACAGCTACGTGAACGGAGCGCAACTCTCGCCGGCTCTGGCCACCCTCTCGGACGGCAATGTCATCGTGGTGTGGTCCAGTGTTGGCCAGGATGGCAGCATGCAAGGCGTCTTTGGGCAGCGCCTGGGTCCGACAGGCGAAAAACTGGGCCTGGAATTTCAAGTCAACCAAAGCACTGCTTTCAATCAGCGGACGCCTTCGGTGGCAGCGTTGCCCGGCGGAAAATTCGTCGTCACCTGGGTTTCGGAAAGCGGCTCCGAAGCCACCGGCCTATTCACGGTCAATATCTATGCGCGCCTTTTCCCGGCGTCGGGTTCCCCGCCTGCTGAAGTCCGGGTCAGCAGTCAAACCAACGTTTGCGCGAACCCATCGGTCATCGGCAGCCCGGATGGAACCTTTGTCATTGCCTGGGGGCAGAAAGAAAAGTCGGTGACCACTGTCGGAACGACTCCGAGTCCGGAAGGAGACACGGCGTTTTGGGTTCAAGGAACCGAAACCACCAACACCAATAGCTGGGAGATATTTGCGCGTTCCTTCAACTCCGAGGGCACTCCGAGGCCAGCCAGCATGCGGGTGAACACCCATCAGGCCGGAGCTCAGTACGCGCCCAGGATAGCTGCTCTGGGAGACGCTTACCTGGTGGTTTGGACTAGCATGGGGCAGGATGGCGCCATGGAGGGTGTCTTCGGCCAATTCCTGGCCGGTGATCTGTCACCGATAGGCGGTGAGTTTCGAGTCAACGGGACCACGGCCAGCCGTCAATTGCACCCGGTCGTGGCTTCGGACGGCCAGAGAAGATTTCTGGCGGTCTGGTCGAGTTTTGTGGGCGGGGCCGGCAGCTTTGATCTGATGGCCCAGCGCTATGCCGCCGCGGCCCAACCACCGCCCGCGCCGGCGGCGCCGTTTGTTTCGGCCTTGAGCCAGAGCAGCTTGAGCGTGACCTGGCGCGGTGACTTGGCGGGCTTTCCGGTCAGCTATTATGAACTCTATGTTGATGACAGCGCCGCGCCCATCCTGGTAACGAATAATATGTGGGTGGGAACACTTTTCAATGCCGGCACCACCCATTCCTTCAGCTTGAAGTGCAAGCTGACCGACGGACGGGTCTCGCCTCGCTCGGAGGTGACGGTCGGAAAAACCTGGAGCGCAGACACCAATGGCGACGGTTTGCCCGACGATTGGCAGCGTCTCTATTGGGGAATTAACAGCAAGAACTGGGGCGGCAAGGAGGCCGACAGCGATAACGATGGCGCATCGAACTGGCAGGAATTCCTGGCTGACACGGACCCCACGGATGACACCAGCGTGCTGCGCACCTTTGTCTCCTCCACGCCACTTGGAACCCGGCTCAACTGGAACGTCGTGCCGGGCTTGATTTACCAGGTGCAGGTTTCAAC
>CAYIIH010000520.1:0-4279 GCA_964363225.1 uncultured Verrucomicrobiota bacterium
ACTCAGCCGCCGGGGCAAAACCCCGGGCTCGGCGGGCATCGATACACTCTTGGAGGAGGGTCAGCCTCTGGGCAATAAGGGGCTCCATCTGTCCAAGCCGTGCCTGCTGACGGCGTTCTTCCACATTCATCCGGCGGATTTCGCGCAGGATCCTGCCAATCCGGTTGGTGGCAGCCAGGCAGCTCTCAAGAGAATTTTCGTCACCGGTGATCACATAGCGAAAACAACCGGCCTCCGCTTCGGTCAGCCCGGCCAGCAACTCGTTCTGCCACTCGATGACCGCATGGGAACTGGCCATCAGCCGGGAAGTCCGCATCAGTTGCGCGGTGTTCCGATAGGAGAGAACTGCGCTCCACCCCAATAGTAACAAAGCCATGACCAGCCCGCCCATGAGTCCTTTTTCGAGGGCGGGCCTTTTGAGCAACCAAGCCATTGGATTTTGGAAATCGAGCTTGATACGAACGAATTACCTGAACCCCATCGGCTTGTCGAGGCTGGCTCGGCGGCCGCTCAGCCGGAGGCCCAAGGCTACTGACAAAGCCGTAGCGCAGGTTTCCAACCTGCGCCACGCCGGAACCGGGGCTGGCACCGCGACCTGAACCGGCTTTGTCACTGGCCGTATGCGAGGAGCCATCCGTTCAGGAGGAGGGAAGCTGGGTCCGAAACTCACTGGGAGACTGGCCCGCGATCTTCTTAAAGACGCGATTGAAGTGCGTCAGCGATTGGAAACCGACTTCGAAAGCAATCTCGCTGACACGCAGGTTGGGATTGAGCAACAGGTTTTTCGCCTTTTCCACCCGCACCCGCGAGAGGTAATCGGTAAAGTTGATCCCGGTGACCTTTTTGAACATTTTGCAGAAATAAAAGGTGCTGGTGTTGACGGCCCGGGCCACCTGCCCCAAAGAAAGGTCCTCCGATTGGTGTTCCAGGATATATTCCTTGGCCCGCGTGATGACCGGGGGCTGCGCATTATCCTTTTGCACCACAACTTGATTGCTGACCATGGAGAGGTGCTGCGAGAAAATGCTCAGCAATTTGATGACCGAATCGTGTTGTTTGGCCGACAAAACCCGCGTGCTGAAATAGGCTTTGTGAAGCTGGGCATTATCCACCTGCAAACCCCACGCCGCCATCTGCTTGACCGTGCGGTCGAATTGGGCGCTGGTCGGTTTCTTGCGGAAGACCTGGCCCGTCTGCAGGAATCCAACCAGTTGCTCGCCCAGCCTGACCGGCACGGCGGTGTCCGACATCCCGGCCGGGCAAATGATGGTTTGGGGCTGATGCACCGCCGCTTCGGAAAGCTTCTGCTGCACCTGCAAGCAAGCGGCGCAGGACCGGCTGGCTTGCGACATGAGCGCGCAAAAGGCGTTTTGCTGTTTATTGCGTTGGTGAGCAAGTTGCCATCCCTCCACCGGCCGCAGCGTCAGCGGCAGGCCCGTGGCCTGGCTGAACGCGCGCTCATACTCCCGGTAGATGTTCGAATTCGTCAGTGCTTCGATCAAGTTCTTGTTCTCGTTCATTTTCGCCTGCTCTCTCTCGTCTGGTTTAGCGTAACCAAATTTGCTTTGGTACCTGCAAATTAGGAGAAGTATGCACAATCCGCAATTGGGAGCCAGCCTGATTATCGTATAGGGAAAATGCTAATAGCGAGTACAGAACCCGGAGGCGGCGCGTCATCGGTGCCGCACCTGCGGCTGCGCCGTTTTCAAGCGTTCTAAGCGGAGATCAACACGGCGGGCGGGCTGTCTGGATGCCCGTCCGCAGTTCAATCTCGGCCCGATACTCTAGCGCAATAAAATTCTGGCTTGCCGGTTATTGGCAAAGACAAACTGTTTTTTGCCAATCACCAGACGAAAAGGGGTTCCACTAAACCTAGAAAAAGCAGTTGGAACCACGGATTTCACGGATGACACGGATAGAGAAGATGTTGCGTTGCAACGAGCCTTCACCCGGCGGGTGAGCACGGAGGAGGCTCCCGCCCTCCGCGAAAGGGGTTATCATCCGTGTGATCCGTGTCATCCGTGGTTTCTTAACTGCCGTTTTTAGGTTCATTACCATGCAAATGGTGCCGGGCTATTCCACACGGAGCTTGCAGGCCATGCCGGCAAGAGGCCAGAGCCAGCGACAGGGGAGAAATGGTTCACGCCGTACCTGACCCCAGCTTTGGCAGCTTGCGCAATTCTTTCAGGCACGGTCCGACGCCACCTCATGGAACTGATGGAACCCATTCAGATTCTACTCCGGAGTTCAAACCGCGAAACACCCGGCGCCCCAAAGCCGCCGCGACAGGAACGCAGCCTTCAGGCTGCAGGAGTGTATCACTCGGCCGTCTATGCAGTCTGGGCAGCCGGAAAGAAACCACAAAGACGCGATGAACGCGGAGAAGACTGGGTTTCGGCTCGGTCGGAAACCATACACTGTGCAGCGGCCGAATCTGATTGGGCTCTTCTTCGTTTCTCTCAGCGTTCATCGCGTCTCTGCGGTTCAATGGGCCGTGCTCGAATTGCTCAGTCACGGCGGGCAAGTGAATTCCTTTTGGAAAGGAGCGCTGGTTTCCAACCGGCTTTGGGACGGCGAGATTTGGCTCTTCTTGGTTTCTCTCAGCGTTCCTCGCGTCTCGGCGGTTCAATTGGCCGTGCTCGAATCGCAATCGCCCTCGGGATTGACACCGAAGCAGTTTTCTTGCAGCTTTGCCGTGCCACAACAGGTTGATTGAAAACTATGAAAAAGACGGCGCGTATTTTGAATGGGCTGGCGATGCTTTCGCTGTTGCTCGGAACGACTGCAAACTCGATTTTGGCCGGTGATTTAATTGGCCTGACGGAGACGCTGCGTGAGGTCAAGGCCGCGGGCCCGGGCCTGGTTCGTGAGGTCTCTTTTACCACCGAAAGAAACTTGCCGGGCGATGCCCGGTTTCTTGTTACGTATCCGGCCGGTTTTGATGTTTCCAAGGCGTCTGTTTTCCGCGCCAGCGGCTTTGACGGCAGCTTCTCGAAGATCATCAAAGGTCAGGTCCTGGTCTTGTCACGCAGTGGAGGCCGCACGGCGCCCCCCGGAGAAAAAATCGTCGCCCTGTCCGGGATTGTGAACAAATCGACCAACGCCAGTTACAAGATCACGCTCGAAATCCAGAATGGGGTCGGGGAGGTCCTTTTAGGTCCCACCACGAGCGCTCGAATCAGGCCTTCCATCCATGCCGAAGAAGAATAAGCCTTGCGGCTTGCCACAGAAGGAAAAAGATTCCTAATGTTGGTGCTGCCGCTCCGCCCCGCCTTCCTCGGCTTCATCCCCGATTCGTCAGAGGCATTGGCCACGAAAGAACTCAGCCCGGCATAGCCGCAAGTAAAGGAGCGCCGACATTCTTGTCGGCTTTGGCGTTGGCGTGCGATTGGCGCCGACAAAAATGTCGCCGCTCCTGCGCCACGCTTGAGAATTCGCACAAGTTTCCCAGTTCCCCGCCTGCCCGGCACCGCCCATGGACCAGTCCGTGGGCAGCTCGGAGCGCCGGTTTCCTAACCGGCTAACGACTGGCTCAAGCCAACATGGGCCACGGATGGCCAGCTCGGACGCCCTAAGCCGGTTAGGAAACCGGCGCTCCGGCCGGCGGTTCAGTGTCAGCGCAGGCCAAAAGTGCTGGTGTAACCCATCCAAGCATCCCTCTGTCACTGCAGGATCGAAGACCCGTGCCACAGTGCGTCCAGCAGCAGACCAGCCGTGAGAACCGCGGTTGGATTTTCAGGCTGCGGCCGCTCGTCCTGTCCAGCGCGAGGGCAGCGGGGCAGATCAAAAATTTTGCGGACGTGCGGCCAGTAATTCGCGCCGGCGGTTCACCTAGCCTATGGAGAAGATGGCGGAGCCGCACGGCCAGACAAGCAAAAAATCAGGTCATAAAAATGCCGGCGCGCTCTGCCGGCCGGGCAACAAAGGGCCAACTCGGCCTAAACCACGAAGAGACGCGCAGAGAAAGCAAACCGGGCATCCCCCTCTGCCTTCATCGCGTCTCTGCGGTTTTCGGCCCGCCGGGAGAATTCACGCGGCTCGCGGCGATTTGGCCAGATACTGATAGATTGGAAATCTGCGCTGCGAAGTCTCTGCAGGCTGCCGTTCCGGCCCAATCGTTGCGGCTCCGGCGCGTTGTGTCCTCCGCGCCGGCCTGCCGGGGCGGTCCAAGCGGGTTTCTGCAGTTGCATCCGTGTCTGGAAAACGTGCGCAAACTGCGCAAAGATTCAGCCTAAATCCGGCAGTTCAAACCGCGAAATACGCCCAATACGCGAAAGGA
>CAYIIH010000521.1:0-4261 GCA_964363225.1 uncultured Verrucomicrobiota bacterium
GGCTCCCGCCAAGGCTTGCCCGTCCAAGCTCCCACGGGTAACGGTGATGGACCCACCCGCGAGAATCGTTCCGCGGAAGTTCGAATCCGTCAAGGTCGCGGCCTCGGCGACCCACCAGTACACGTTACGAGCCTGCCCGCCGCCGGCCATGACCACCGAGAAACCGGTGCCCGTGAGGTCGCCGGTCCCGAGGGATCCGATCTTGAAAATCCAGATCCCGTTCGAGTCCCCCCTGAGCGTCAACACGCCGCCCGTCTCGGCCACCGCCGCGTCCAAGCAGTAAACACCGGGCGCGAGCGTCAGGCCCGCCAGGCTGCCCGTCAATACCGCGTCGCACGGCTCGAGCGCGAGCGCAACGTACGCGCTGAGGAAGTCATTGTTAGCCGCTTGGGCGCCGACGTCGATCGTCCCCACAATTATGCTGCGGGTCTCCGTAAACGTGCCGGGGTAGACGCCCACGTCTCCGGTGACAGTGGAATCGGTGCAGGTCACCGCCGTTCCAGCCAGAACCGCGAAACTCTGCGCCGCACCCAGAGCTGGCTTGACGCTGGCCGCCATTCCCGGGGAGGGGCTGTAAAGCAGCGCAAGCAGCGCGGCCATCAAACTGATACTACTGATAGGACTTTGCTTTTTCATAATGTTTTTCATAACGATTAGTTTTGTTTTTGTTTTTTGTTTTCATTCGCCGTCAACATGACGGCAAAACTATTTATCATTGCGGAGTTACGCTACTCGATGGGTCGGCCCTTACCAGCGGGGGATACTCCCCACGGTGAATAATGGAGACGCTCCCCTAATGACGCGGAACCAAACCTGTGCGGAAGTGTGTCGCGAGGTTTAAGGAATTCGACAACGCGTCATCAACAGTCCCGCGTGCAGGAAATGAGCGGGTCGCGTGGGTCGCAACCGAGCACCCGCACCAAAACAGAACTCTCTCTCCCCGCGAGGAACGAGTGGGGAGAGAGCCGGAGAGAGGGGTATTCTGGAAAACGAACCTCCTCTCCCCAGCCCTCTCCTCCCGCGGCGGGAGGAGAGGGAGACGGCGTCGGCAATGGATGGTGCGGGTGTCAAGTTGCGCGCGGTCGCGTGGGTCGGGGACTTCCCCCATAGACAGCTTGAAGCAAAAGTCAGATATTCGCATCGGATTGTTGGCTCGCCGCCGAAGGATCAAATACCCTGAGGGCGGGACAACAACCGAGGCTATCTTGGTGGCAGCGCGTGAATTCGGCACACATCATGAACCGTAAAATGATCAGGTTGACGCAACGATATGTGACGGCGTTGCGAAAACACCTGAAGCAAGGCCCGCGGGCCAGCCTCCAATCGGCGCGTGGACTGGGATGCTGGGCCGTGGCCATCGGACTGGAGACGTTGGACGTAGCCAGGATTCACGAAGGAGCACTTGCCACCCTGGAAGCCTCCAGCAGCAGCGATGGGATCATCAAGCGCGCGGAGATTTTTTTTACCGAGGCCATCACCCCGATCGTGGAGACGCATCGCGCCGCGCGACAGAGCAAAGTTCACTTGAGCCGGCTGAAGGAAACGTTGGGTCAGCGCACGGAGGAACTGGCCGCCACCAACCGTCAATTGCAACGGGTGCCGTCCGGCGCAAGGTCATGGAGGATGCCTTCGAAAAAAGCGGGAAGCACCACAAGAAATGTTTGGAGGAATCGCTCCAACTACAGAAGCATTTGCAGCACTTGACCCACCGGGTTCTGGCGGCGCAGGAGGATGAACGCAAGAAGATCAGCCGCGAACTCCAGAATGAAATCGCCAGCACGCAACGATTGGTGGTAAAGTCGGCCAAATCCGTGCGGCGGGTCACCCGTAAATTCGGCAGCTTATGAAACGCAAGCTCTTCAATTTGTCGCGACGCTATCAGGCCGCGTTGCGCACCCACCTGAAGCAGGGCCAGCAGGCAAGCCTGGAGTCGGCGCGGGGACTGGGCAGTCAGGCTCTGGCCGCCGGACTGCAAACGCTGGACCTGGCCAAGCTCCACGAGCAAACCCTGGTTGCCGAACTGTTGCCGGGCTGCCCGACCAGCAAACGCGCCGCGCTCATCAAGCAGGCGGGGATTTTCTTTGCGGTGGCGATCACCCCGATCGAGAAAACGCAGCGCAGCGCGCGGGAGGCCGCCGTCCACCTGAAAAAAATCGTCGAGACGTTGAGCCAGCGCACGGTGGAACTGGCCGCCTCGAATCTGGAATTGAGCCTGGAGATCACCCAGCGCAAGGCGGTGGAGGAAGCGCTCAAAAAAAGCGAGCGCCATTACAGCCAGTTGTTGGAACAGTCGGATCGCCTGCAGGAGCAGTTGCGGCAATTGTCCCGCCAGATTCTGTGGGCGCAGGAGGATGAGCGTAAAAAGATCAGCCGCGAACTGCATGATGTCATCGCCCAGACCTTGACGGGCATCAATGTCCGGCTGGCTTCCTTGAAAACCGAGGCGACGCTCAACACCAAAGGCCTCCAGAAAAAAATCTCCAGCACACAAAGGCTCGTGGAAAAATCGGTGGACATCGTGCATCGATTCGCCCGGGAACTGCGCCCGACGGTGCTCGATGACCTGGGGCTGATTCCCGCGCTACATTCGTTTATGAAAAGCTTCACCACGCGCACGGGCGTGCGCGCTCATTTGACAGCCTTTGCGGCGGTGGAAAAATTGGATGCGGCCAAGCGAACGGTGCTCTTTCGCGTCGCCCAGGAAGCGCTGACCAATGTCGGCAGACATGCGCAAGCCAGCCGGGTGGATGTGAGCATCCAGAGACTCCGGGGTGACGTTCGCATGGAAATCAAAGACAACGGCAAATCCTTTGACGTGCAACGCGCCTTGCACGCCAATGGCGGCAAACGCCTCGGGCTGCTCGGCATGAGAGAGCGGGTGGAGATGGTCGGCGGCACCTTTTGCGTCGAATCCGCACCGGGCCAAGGCACCACCATCCGAGTGGAAATTCCGTTCGCCAAAGTGCGGAAAGGCCCGCTGAAAAAATCTGGTAAAACCACACTTGAATGTCCATGAAACGAATTACTGTCCTGCTGGCTGAAGATCATACGGTCGTCCGAGAGGGGCTCTGGACGTTATTGGAGGCTAAAGTTAATGCCTTTCGGAAATTCCGCGCGAAGGAAAAGTCGAGCGGAACGCGGGAAAAACTCGCGATGCTGCAATCCCAAAGGGATTGTGTCTTTCAGCCCAGGGTTGCGAGGAACGAGCTACCCTGGGGACCAGGCCGGATGGATTTCAACCCCAAGGGGTTGGGTCACGTTTCCGCCGCCGCGCCGCAACCCCGTTGGGGTTGTTTGCCTTCGGCCACGTTTCCCAGGGTAGCTCGTTCCTCGCAACCCTGGGCTTTGAGCCGGAATCCCTTTGGGATTCATCTTTGGAATTTCCGAAAGGCATTAAGGCTAAAGACGATCTCAATCTCGACACGCCGCCCGCCAAATGCCGCCCGCCAAAGTTGCTTCAGGCCCGATTGTTGTTTTGTTTTACCCGCGTTCACATAAGAATGCTCTTGAATGAAAACTAACGGTCCCAAGCCCACCTCTCCAGCGGCTCGTTTGCCCAAGTGTCCCACAGGCATCCAAGGTCTCGATGAAATCACCGGCGGCGGGTTGCCGCGCGGGCGGCCCACACTGGTCTGCGGCGGCGCGGGGTGCGGCAAGACGCTGTTGGCCGCGGAATTCCTCGTGCGCGGCGCGGTGCAGTTCGGCGAGCCGGGCGTGTTCATGGCCTTCGAGGAGACGGAAGCGGAGTTGAAGGCTAACGTCGCGTCGCTCGGATTTGATCTGGCGGGCCTGGTCCGGCGCAAAAAAATTGTGCTCGACTACGTCCACATCGAGCCCAGTGAAGTCCAGGAGAGCGGCGAGTATGACCTGGAAGGGTTGTTCGTCCGGCTCAATCACGCGATTGATTCCATCGGCGCCAAGCGCGTGGTGCTGGACTCGCTGGAAGCGCTGTTCGCCAGCCTGACCAACGAGGCCATCCTGCGCGCCGAGTTGCGCCGGCTCTTCCGCTGGCTCAAGGACAAAGGCGTGACCGCCGTCATCACGGCCGAGCGCGGGCGCGACCAACTGACGCGGCACGGGCTGGAGGAATACGTGTCCGATTGCGTCATCGTGCTCGACCATCGGGTCTATGATCAGATTGCCACTCGGAATCTGCGCGTGGTGAAATATCGCGGCGCGCTGCACGGCACCAACGAATTTCCATTTCTCATCGGCGCCGAGGGCATCAGCGTGCTGCCCATCACGTCGCTGGGGCTGAATC
>CAYIIH010000522.1:0-4227 GCA_964363225.1 uncultured Verrucomicrobiota bacterium
TCGCTTTGAAGTCTGCAACGTATTTAATTTGTGTCAATAGTGAGGACTGACCCCTATTAGCTGAAGCATGGGCGGTTGGCGCAACATTCCTTTTTGCCAACCGGTTGGCCGTCGGGACCAAAACCTTCGTGGGTTTTCGTGCACCAGAAGATGCCACTGGCGAACGGATCATTATCCTGTCCGAGGTTCTGGTAGTACATCTCTTTGCTGCGGATGTGCTTGCAATGGACATGAGTTTCCGGGGAGATCTCAGGTGAGTTCATAATCATATCTCCATTTCAGACGCCAGCCGCCTCCTGAACCGCGCGTTTGACGGCCGTTTTAACAAGTTGGACTTTATAGGCGTTGCCGCTGAGCGGTCGTGCGCCTTGAATTGCAGTTTCACCGCACTTTGCAGCCAATGCGGCATCCACCTTAGCACCGTCCAAAACCGCGGCCGCTTTCGTCACGCTCCAGGGCACCGGGGCCACGTGGCCGAGAACGACGCGGGCATCTGAGACTGTGCCGCCTTTCAATTGAAAGGCCACAGTGGCGGTGACGTAAGGCCAGTCGAAGCCATGCCGATGACGCACCTCGTAAGTGGCGTTCTTGAGTCCTTTGATCGGCAATTGAATCTCGACCAGGATTTCAGCCGGATTAAGAGCCGTCTCGCGTTCATTATCAGCTTTGGGCGTGCGGAAAAACTCAGCCGCCGCCAAGTGCCGTTTCTTTCCTTTCGCGCCGGCAATAGTCACAGTGGCGCCGAGCGCGACCAGGCCCGGCCCCAGACTGGATGGGCTGACAAATAAGGCCGGCCCATCGTTGCCGAGAATGGCGTGGTACCGATTGTCGCCTTCTCGGACGAGGGCGGCATCGCCTTCCTTGCCAAACAGGCCAAAGCCATTGCGGAAGTACCAGCACCGCGGTCGCTGGCAAAGGTCGCCGCCCACGGTTCCGGCGTTAATCGTCTGGGGACTGGCAATGGATTTGACGGCGGTAACCAGCGCGGGAAAATGCTCCTTGATGGCGGGATGGGCAACAAAGTCCGCCAGCGTGGTCATGGCACCGACATGCAGCGCATCCTTTTCCGCGCGAATCCCCCTGAGTTCAGCGACCTTTTTGAGGCTAACAACGCGTTTGGGTGCAGTGATGTGTTGCTTTAGTGAAGTCACAAGGTCCGTGCCACCGGCCAGGATTTCGGTTTGGCCCCAGGTATCCGCCAGAAGCTCGATGGCTTCTGCCAAGGAGCCTGGAGTTGCGTATTCAAAAGATTTCATCAGGCGATTCCTCCCTTCTGCAGGGCCGCAATGACGCGGTCCGGAGTCAACGGCAAGTTGGGCACACGGACACCGCAGGCATTGGCCACGGCGTTTGCGATGGCGGCGCCGGGCGAGATGACGGGCGGCTCGCCCAGTCCGATCACTCCGCGTCCCTCATGGTCTTGGGTGGTCATCATGTGAACTTTGAGCTTGCCCACATCCGTGAGTCCGGCCAACCGGTAAAACTCCATGTCAGCGTTCAGCATCCGGCCTGTCTTGGGATCATAAACGGCTTCCTCAAACAGAGCGTAAGTGATGCCCATGATCAATCCGCCATAAACCTGGCTTTCGGCTGTTTTCAGGTCAATGACGAGGCCGCAATCCTGAACCGCAACCATTTCATTCAGGGTGACCATCCCGGTTTCGAGGTCCATGGAAACGTCAGCGATTTGCACTCCGCCGACGCCGCCGTTGATCAGCCCCATTTTTTGGCTTTCGCCGGGAGTATTGACTCCGCGTTTGGTGATGGGATTAGGCCCGAGCAAAGCGCAAGCGTCTTTCCATGAAATGGCATTGCTCGGCTTGTCGATTTGGCGAATCTGGCCGGCTTGGGCTTCCAAAGCGTCAGGCGCCACGCCCAGTTTCTTGGCCGCCAGTTCCAGGAGTGAATTGAGGGCGGCTGTTGCGGCCAGCCGTGATGAGGCTGAAACCCCGCCCACAGTGGTGCTGCCACCTGAAGCTCCCGAGGGCGGATAGGCACTCAGGCCAATCTTGACCTCGACGGCTTCCAGCGGCAGGCCGAGTGTTTCCGCGACCACAATGCCGATGACGGTTCGGGTGCCGGTGCCGAGGTCCTGCGAACCGATTTTTGTCTCCACCGAGCCGTCAGGATTAATGGTCAGATCGCATTCGGAAGGATGTCCCTGGCCGCCCCAGGTGTGCAGGGAGATGCCCAAACCGCGCTTGATCGGCCCCGGAGCTTTGTCTCCGCGCGGATGCGCCTTTTGTTGGTAGCCAATCAGGTCGGCCGCGATCTTGAGTTCCTCTTCATAGACCTGGGGCCGGTCGGTCAACTTGACGTTGCGCAAGAAAAACTCGAGCGCGTCCATGCCGAGGGCCGCCGCCGCATCGTCCAGGGCGGACAGGGTCAGGAAGCAGCCTTGCGGATGGTTGGGCGCCCGCCAAGCTCTTTGGCCGCCCCGGTTGGTGCGGATGCCGCGCCCGACCAGACGCTGGTTGGCAATCTTGGTAAAGACATAAGGCACGGGCGGAGGATTGTAGCCGCCGCTGCCGCCGGTGCCCCAGACTTCGGCATCAATGGCGGAGACGGTTCCATCCTTCTGCGCGCCGACTTTGATTTTCGCATAAGCAGACGGGCGGTTGCCGGCGATCATGAGTTCCGCGTCGCGGTCGAGCATGAGCTTGACCGGCCGGCCGGTTTGCTTGGAGAGGACGGCACCGATGGTGCCCCATTTATCAGAGCCGAATTTCGAGCCAAAGCCTCCGCCCATATATTGGCAGTCGACGAGGATCTTATTCTGGGGAATGTCCACCGATTCGCCCATGCGATCGCTGTAGCGAGAGACGTTCTGGGTGGAAGCCCAAAGGTGCAGTTCTCCGTCGCGCACCTCGGCAACCTGGCCATGAGATTCCATGCAGCAATGGGTAATTACGGGAAGGCCGTACTCGCCTTTGGCCACAACCAGGCCGGGTTCCGCGAAGGCCTTATCGACGTCGCCGGCGTCGCGTTTGGAGGGCTTATCTGTGGACAAGGAAGGATTGTCGTCCACGACCTGATGCGGCAGCGGTTTATAGGTGACCTTGATCAGGCCGATGGCTTCCTGAGCCAACTCCTCGGTGGCGGCGGCCACGGCGGCCACGATTTGGCCGGCGTATTGCACTTCTTTGATTTCGCCGTCGCGCCAGACGCCCTTTTCGCCCACCAAAGCCGCGGCGGCGCTGACGTCGATAGCGACGAGTTCAGCCCGGGCATGAGGAGAGGTCAAGACCTTGGCCCAGAGCATTCCGGGCCGGTTGATGTCAAAAGAATACTTCGCGGCGCCCGTGACCTTTTGCGGGCCGTCCACGCGGTCGATGCGCTGGCCGATGAGCGCGCGTTTGTCGGCCGCTGGCCAACTTACTTTTGCCATATTACGCGCCTCCTTTCGCGGCTTCCTGGACCACTTGCAGGATGCCGGCATAGGTGCCGCAGCGGCAGAGGTTGCCGCCGAGTCCTTCCTGAATTTCCGGGTGGGTCGGTTTGGGATGTTTGCTCAAGAACGCTGTGCAGGCCAACACGAAGCCCGGCGTGCAGAATCCGCACTGCTGAGCGTCATGCTTGACGAAGGCCTTTTGCACGGCGGTCATTTTGCCGGGAGTGCCCAGTCCTTCGATGGTGGTGATTTGATGGCCCTCGGCTTCGACGGCCAGCAGGGAGCAGGAATAGACCGGCCGGCCATCGAGCAGCACGGTGCAGGCGCCGCAGGTGCCCCGGTCGCACACTTTTTTGGCGCCGGTCAGGTCGAGACGGTTGCGCAAAGCATCGAGCAAAGTCACCCGGGGTTCGACATTCAGCTTTTTGCTTTGCCCGTTGATGTTGAGTGTGATGGGGATTTCACCGGGACCACGGATTTTTGCACCTTGAGCCTCGGCTCCCTCGGCGGGACCGGCCGCAGGGAGTATGCCTGTCGCCACGGTTCCGACGCCGAGACCTTTGAGAAATCCACGCCGTGAGACGCCGGAGTGTTTGGACGTGCCTAGTTTTTCAGACATGGTCGCCTTTCAATTGCATGGTCCTGTATCGAGCCGAAAGCCGGCCGCCGCTACGCTTCATAAGTCAGCACTCCGGGCTCGTGCAGAAATTGGCTTTATGAGGGCATTGTTTAATCCGAGATGACCCAGGGCGCAAGCTTTTTTCTGATGTCGAGAAACGTTCGGGCGCATTCGCGAGATGTCGGTAGCTTCTCGGTGATTTCACGAGAGATTTTGA
>CAYIIH010000523.1:0-3231 GCA_964363225.1 uncultured Verrucomicrobiota bacterium
CCGTAAACCGGAAAGTTAAATGGACGTTTCTCGACAACGCGCCGCGAACTTTGACGTACCAGGTAACGCCTCCAGCGGGCGCGTCCGGTACGGTTGTGTTCGCTGGCGTCGCAAACTTTGACGGCGTAAATGAAGTTGCGATTGCTGGGCAACGGTCAAGCGTTGCGAGTGTCACGCCAATGCCCTACACGGTGGCACCGAGCGCCGGAGCCAACGGAAGCATCAGCCCGAACACGCCACAAACTGTCAACAGCGGGGGCAGCGTCCCCTTCACTGCCACACCGGCCAACGGCTATGTTGTTGACCAATGGTTGACGAACAATGTGGTGGCGCAGACCGGCGGCACGAGCTTCACGCTGAACAACGTTACAGCAGATACGTCGGTGCAGGTGACCTTCAAGGCCGTGCCGTTGGAGACGGTGGTCTTCAAGCAATGGGAGCAGACCTTCGGCGGCAGTGCGGATGACGATTTGCTTGATGTCCAGCAAACCAGTGACGACGGCTACGTTTTGGTCGGTTATTCATCATCAGGCGTCAGCGGCAATAAAACGGTGGCTGGGTATGGCGGTAACGATTGCTGGATCGTGAAGACCGATGCGCAGGGCAGCAAACAGTGGGAGCGGGTGTTCGGCGGCAGCGGCGATGATATTGGGATCTCTATACAGCAGACCAGTGATGGCGGGTACATCATGCTGGCAATGTCCACATCCGGTATCAGCGGCAACAAATCGAGCGCCAGTTTTGGCGGCTATGACTTCTGGCTGGTGAAGCTGGATAGCAACGGCGACAAGCAATGGGAAAAGGTCTTTGGCGGCACGTCTGAGGATTGGGCGGCTGTCCTCTGGCAAACCTCCGATGGCGGGTACATTCTCGGCGGCAGCTCGCAGTCGGGTGTCAATGGGAATAAGACAAGCCCGAATTTGGGGAGCGATGACGTATGGATCGTCAAGGTCGATGCCAACGGTAACAAGCAATGGGACGAGACCTTTGGGGGAAATGACGTTGATGGGATCTACTACGTTAATTCGCTGAAGCAAACCTCGGATGGGGGCTTCATCTTTGCCAGCTATTCTAAATCCCAAATTTCCGGGAACAAAGCCAAAGCAGGTTTTGGTGGCGATGATTTCTGGCTGGTGAAGATCGACGCCAACGGCAGCAAGCAATGGGAACAGGTCTTTGGAGGAAGCTTACTTGATGATCCCCTTTCGGTTCAGGAAACTAGCGATGGAGGCTTTATTCTGGGCGGACAGTCAACCTCGCCTGTCAGCGGCAACAAGACGGCCTCTGGGTTTGGAGGCTATGACGGGTGGCTCATAAAAACGGACCGCGACGGGAACAAACAATGGGAGCAAGTTCTTGGCGGCACTGGAACGGATCAAATCTTTTCTGTTCGCCAGATCGGCGATGGCGGTTATCTCGTAGGCCTTGCCTCGAACTCCGGTGTCAGCGGCAACAAGACCACCCCGAGCTTTGGCGGCGGGGATGCTTGGCTCGTGAAAGTCGATGCCAATGGCGCCAAGCATTGGGAACGTGCTTTCGGCGGTAGCGGCGACGATGGTTACCGCGCGCAAATCGAATTAACTGGCGACGGGGGCCTGATCCTGGGAACGTCATCCGATTCTGGTGTGAGCGGGAACAAAGGGACTCCTGGCTTCGGTGGCGCGGATTATTGGCTCGTCAAGCTGATTACCATAGATGGGGCGCTCGATACCGACGGGGATGGTTACACTGGGACCCAGGAAGTCATCGCCGGAACCGATCCACTTAACCCGGCCAGCGCGCTGCGCATTACCGCCATCCGGGAAGTCGGAGGTAACGTGGAATTGGACTTTGATGCCATCTCTGGAAAGATGTACAGAGTCGAGAGCAAGGATGCTCTCAGCGACGCAACGTGGACGCAGATCGATGTTTTCACAGGCGACATTACTGGGACCAAAACCCTTCAGGAGCTAGGTGCTGTCACGGGGAACTCGAAGTTCTACCGCATCAAATGTGGTCCGAATGGAGAGGTCGTAACCGATCCGGCAGGATATTATGGCGTCGCGCTCAATGCAGGAGCTAATGCGATCTCGGTTCCGCTGCATAACTTTGGGACAAATAGGTTGGCTGAAAGTGTCAGTGGAAATATCGTGACTGTGACCGGCAGTCCAGGCTGGTCGGCGAACGTCTTCGCACCTCAAAATGGGTTTAGCCAATATATCATGCTGGTGCGCAAAGATGCGTCTGGCAGCCCGGGCATCGAAGGCGATTGGTGGACGATTGCCAGCAACACAGGCAATACTCTCACTCTCAGCGCCGGAACGGATGTTCTGAGCAGCCTTTTGGGCAGTGGCGATCAGATTGAAATCCGCCGCTTAAGTTCAATGAAGGATCTGTTTGGCACCGGCACAACCTTGATCCTGAATAAAGACTCGAATGGCAATGCTGCTTCGGGTGATTCCTCCCAAGCAGATGTGATTCGCTTCATCTCGGGCACCTCATTCCGGGCACCTATCTTCTACCATGATGGAACTCTCTTGCCGGCGGGCTATTATGCTGAAGGTGGCGCTGTTGGTCCGCTGGACGGGTCCACGATCACGGTGCTGCCAGGACAAGGCTTCATGGTCTTCCGCAAGACCGGTTCCAGCCCCACGACCGTGCTGGTGAATGGCCAGGTCCAGGTCAGCCGCTTGACGGAGTATCTGAAGGTTGGTCCCAATGTGATTGGTTCGCCGTTTGCGGCAGACGCCCCGATTGGATCGAGTAATTTGAAAGAATCGGGCTGGGTGAGCGACAGCGATGGATCAGCCGCCGCGGGCGACTCCTCCAAGGCGTCTCTGCTGCGCCTCATCACGGGCACGTCGTTCGGTCCGCCCATATTTCACCATGATGGCAGCATCCTGCAGCCGGCCGGATGGTACGATGCGAACGGAGTGTTGAATAACGATTTCCCGCTCCAACCCGGCAGGGCCTACATCTTCTTCATCACCCCGCCGAGTGCGGTGCGCTGGCGTCAAGCAGTTCCGTATGCGCCTTGAATAGAACAATTGACTGGGTTGGGATGAAAGGGAAGGAGTCGCAGCGTGGGGTTCTTGTATGGCTGTCGCGCCGAATCTGTTCAGGCCGCAAAGATTTTCTGCGGTGTGGAGCGCCGGTTTGTAACCGGCTTTGGCTGCATGCGTTGCAGGAAGCCGATTGGAAATCAGCGCTCCTTCGGCTGTCAACGAGTCGTCCAAGAGGGTGCCGGGGCGC
>CAYIIH010000523.1:3241-4192 GCA_964363225.1 uncultured Verrucomicrobiota bacterium
TCAACTTGGCGCCAATGCGGGGGCGGGGGGCAAATCCCCGGCACCCCACCCGAGCAATGCCGAGGTTCATAGGAAAGAGCGTCCGGCGTCAAAGACCTGAGACCGCGGACTCACGCCCGCAGCTTTTACGTTTTCGCCGCCCACTCTGGGCGTGACAAGCGTCGAGTCAAAGGCGAACGTCGCTGCCATGTGGCCGGCTTTCCTAACGACCGTTCTCTTTGCGATCTCCGCGGTGAGCGCGAATCGCACAACGCGGCTTCTGGGCGGCATCGAAGCAAATTTCTGGCGGATTCTGGTGGCGACGCTTTTTCTCGGTCTTTGGGCGCATACTGCCGGCATCGGCCTAAGCGGCGCAGCTTTCCCGGTTTTTTTACTCAGTGGCTGTGTCGGTTTTGGCGTCGGCGACCTGGCGCTTTACCAAACATTTCCCCGCTTGGGCTCGCGGCTATCCATCATGCTGGTGCACTGCCTGGCGGCGCCGATTGCCGCCCTGGTCGAATGGCTCTGGCTTGGAACCACGCTCAGCTTGAATCAGATTCTGTGCAGCCTGGCCGTTTTGGCCGGGGTTTCAATCGCTCTGGCGCCCAGCGAGCATCTCGAGATGCCGACGGAAGTCCTGCTCGCGGGCATCCTTTTTGGAACGCTGGCCGCCGGAGGACAGGGCTTCGGCGCCGTCCTCAGCCGCAAAGCTTATGAGGTGGCCCAGCAACACGGTCAAAGCATTGATGGGATTACGGCCGCGTACCAGCGGATTTTGGGGGGCGTCGCCGTTGCGGTCATCAGCCTTGTCTGCATGAGAAAGCGGCCTGAGATAACGGGTCTGGGTGCAGCCTCGACGCCAGGAGAGCAGCTACCATTTCTGAACGTTCACAACTTGCGCCTGGTCTGGCGTTGGGTCCTGCTCAACGGCCTGGCCGGCCCGGCGCTGGGCGTCAGTTGTTATCAATGGGC
>CAYIIH010000524.1:0-4166 GCA_964363225.1 uncultured Verrucomicrobiota bacterium
AAAAGTAGTCAGCGGGTTTTTCAGCAGAATCTGTACTCCGGCCAGTGCCGATTGGCGGCGATGGCATAATGCAGCGAGACCACGCCGCCGCCGTTGGCCACGTAGTCCAGCAGGCTTTGGCGGAGGAGTTGCTCGACGGCGATTTTGTCTGCGCCGTGCTTCTGGAAGGCCTCCTTCGCCATGTCCGCCTCCGTGGGCGTAATCCACGGGCCGGAGCTGTTGTTCATCACGATGGCGTCGAACTGGCGGAGGTTTTCCGGCAAATAGGTGGTCAAGTCTCCGCTTGCGACCGGCTCGAACGCGCCGGACTTTTTGCCGACTGCCTCCAACGCCGCAGTGCCGTAGGGGATGCAGTAACCCTTGTGCGGGTCTTTTTCCATCAGGTGCGCGGGTGTGTTCCAGATGAGAACGAGCCGCGGTTTCTTCGGCACCGCGCGCGGTTGGGCCGGTGCCGCGTCATAGATTTGCCTGGCCTGGTGGGCCGGGATTTCGTCGGCGGCCGGCGCCGTCCACACGAGCAGCGGGAAGCTGAGGAGCCAAGGGAGACAGAGCGAGTTCGTTTTCATAATGGCTTACAGCGTCCACCCCGGCCGATACTCGGAACGCAGCAGCGCATCGGCGGCCGGGTTGTTGACGATTTTCATCGTGACAGGATCGAACTCGAGCTGGCTCTCGAATTGCGTGGCCACATTGCCGAGCATGAGGAACTCATTCAACGCGCCGGCGTAGTCGAAGTTGGACCAGGGCGGCTTTCCACCTCGGCAGGCGGCAAACCAGTCCTGCTCAGGACCTCGCGAGGACTCGACGGTTTCTGGCCTTTCCCGTTGCACCTTTTGGAATTGGTCTTCCGGCAGCAGGCGAAACCACATGTTGTGACCGGTGGTGTGAATACTGCCCTTCGTGCCCACAATGAGGGTGCCGGCATATTGCCACAGGCCCCTGTCCTTTTCGGGAGCGCCCTGAATGGCCCGGTCCAGCACTCCGGCCACGCCGGGGACCGCGCCGTTGTACCAGTTGATCGTGATGGGTGGGAGCTCGGCGCGGGCGGGAACCTCCCACTGGATATGCTCCCAACGAGGGAACGAAAGCTCGTTGATCCCTGAATGTTTCGCCTCGATGCGGAGGAGCGGCCTCGGTTCCTGCGGTGTTTCGGTGAGCCAGAGCTCGTGGACCTTGAGGGCCATGAAGCCGAGGTTGGCGCTATGCGACGCCCAATTCCCCAGTTGGCAGGTGCCGAAGTCGCGCCAGGCGTTCCGGTTCAGCCACTCCGGATGATACGGACGAAACGCGGCGGGTCCGAGCCACAGGCCCCATTGGAGATGATCGGGAACGGGCGGCTCGCCTTTCGGCGGCTCTTTTTTGTCGGCCCCGCCGGCGTTGTTCCAGACATGGACTTCCTTGATCTCGCCGATGGCGCCGTTGCGGATCAGTTCGAGGGCGCGACGGAACGCGCCGCTGTAGGTGCCCTGGTTTCCCATGGCGGTGGCCACCTTGTGTTTGCGAGCCAGTTCACGCAACGCGCGGGACTCGTGCAGCGTGCGCGTGAGCGGCTTTTCGCAAAAAACGTGCTTCCCCGCCTTGATGGCTGCTGCGGAGGCGACCGCATGCGTGTGATCGGGCGTGGCGACGACCACGGCGTCAATGCCGTTGCTCATCTCGCCGAGCATCTTGCGGAAATCGCGATAAATCTTTGGCTTGTTTTCGCTCAGCCGCTGGTAAACCGGCGCGGCGTTTCGCTCCCAGTCATGGAGCGACGTGGCGAACCGTTTGGCCAGATCCTCCCAACGCTTGAAGGCCCCGGCTATTTTCTGATCGTTGACGTCGCAGATGACCACGACGTTCTCCAGTTTGGGAAGCGTGTCTGTAAACCATTCGCCTCGGCCGCCCACGCCGATGAGCGCGACATTAAGCTTCTCGTTGGCTTGGGCGGTCCAGGCCGAGGGAGCCGATTTGAGGAGGAGGAGACCGGCGCCGCCAAGGGCCGTCCGGCGGAGGAACTGACGACGGTGAATGCGGGCTTTCATGCTTGAGAACCTATATCACGAATCCGGACAGGAGGCATCTGTTTTATGGAGAGGCCGTCGCTAAAAACCTCCGACGCATTGGAGGAGCGCCCAAATAGACGCCGCCGTCGTATCAATTCCCGTTGAAGTCCCACTTCATAACGCCGGACAAAACAATATCCCAATCAGGAAGGCAAGCCTAACGTGACGATCAGAAACAGCACGCCCTTCAGGCCCAGGGCGCGAAGAAGACCTCCAGGTGCGGCGGATAGTCCCTCCGTTACCAGTCGAAATCATTGCATCCTAAGGAAACTGCGAACAGCTGCCGTGAGCGTCGGCAATCCCTCGGCTTTGGCCAGGTAGCCGTCACAGCCAGCCATGAGCGAACGAAGCACCGAGTGGACATCAGTGTGCCCCGTGTACATCACGATCCGCAATTTTGGGCAAAGGACCCTCAACCTTCGCGTGCACTCGATTCCAGACATCTTGGGCATCCTGATGTCCATGATCGTTAGGTCCGGTTTCGCTTTCGGAATAGCTTGAAGGGCCTCGGTGCCGTCCCGGTACGAGCCCACGCAGAGAAATTGCCTTGAGGCTGTTAGACCTATTTCAATCGCTTCACGGACCGACTTCTCATCATCCACAATGGCGATCTTGAATGCCATACCACGTGCCTTGGTTGGTTTGCTTCAAAGCTATTCAAGTACGTTCTGTTCCGACCGTCAAGCCAAAATCAAGATGCAAATTCAAGAAACCAGACCCTCAGACCGAGCCTTCGACCACCCGCTGACGGGCAGCTAGCCCTTGCACCTGCGGTTTGGCAGCCCGCCCCCACCAGGCATCGCTGGTCCCGTCCACAAGTTCTCCGAGCTCGCACAACTCCTGCTCGCTTCGCCGGCAGGCAAATAGACCCATCTCGGCCAGCCGGGCGCCCAGACGCTTATCCGAGCTGACCACTGCCAGCGGGATCGATAAAAGCCACGGGAGGAGAATCGTCCCGGAGAAGAACAGGAAGGCCGGAGCCGCCCTCCAGGCCAGCGGAATCCAAACCGCGGCGATCAGCGTCGGCACCCAAAACACCCTCGCGGCGAAGCCCCAGCTCACCCCGTCGTTGGGATCGCGCGAGGGACTGCTCCACTGCACCGCTTTGCCGACCAGGATGCCCAGCACAAACGTGACGTGCTGATAGACCAGCAGCGGCGTCATGAGCAGCCCCGCGAGGATGTCGCACAGCAATGAGATCACTTGGCGCCACAGTGGCAGGCGGCCGTCCAAGTCCAGCCAGAAGAGGAGGAATTTCGATCCCAATTGAATCACCGGCATGTAGATCAACGCCCACCAAAGGGCGATGGGGTCGATGGTCGAAGCCCCCGTGCGCGCCGCCAGGGCGAAGCCGATCAGCATCATCGCCAGCAGCACCAGGCTGATGCTGTAACTGCTCATGGCATACGCCAACCAGACGCGCTGGCCGGCCCGAAAGCCCGGCGCCAGGATCAACGCCGAGTTCAGAAAATCCCCCGTGCACCAGCGCTGATCGCGCTTGCCGTAGCCGATCACATTGGACGGGATCTCCTCAAAGGAGCCCCCCGGTTCCAGATCGAGTTCCACGTCCCAGCCGGCCCGGCCCAGGAGCGACGCTTCATGCACGTCCTGGCTCAGCACGCGACCGCCCAGCGGCGGTTTGCCGGGCAGGATCGGCAATTGCGCGTGGGCCATGAAAGGCTGGATGCGAATGATGGCGTTGTGCCCCCAGTAGAGCGCCTCGGTGCCGAGAAACCAGCTAAACCCGCAGCTAAAGATCGCCCCCAGCCGTGAGATTGAGAATTGCATGGCTTGCCCGAACGGCGTCGCCCCCCGGTAGATGCTCATCAGCGACTGGAGGACGGCCGTGCGCGGGCGCCGCTGCATCGTCAAGATGAGGCGGCGGATGCACGAGCTCAACATCACGCTATCGGCGTCCAGCACGACCATGAAATCGTAGGCGCCTCCATGCTTCTGGAGGAAGTTGGCAATGTTGCCTGCCTTGTAGTTCACCCGGTCGCTGCGCTGTACCAGGAATAGTCGCCCCGAAGCCTCGGCGTGGCTGTGTTTAGCGTGAACCGACGTCGCGTAGCGCAACACCTGAGCTTGTCTGCGCAAGGGTTTTTCCAGAAAAAGTGGCAT
>CAYIIH010000525.1:0-4165 GCA_964363225.1 uncultured Verrucomicrobiota bacterium
CGTCACTCCGTGCGCGCCGTTCGGAGTGCGGGCTACGGGCTGCGGCGCGCACGGAGTGACGCGCCCTACCTTCGTCAGCGGTTCATGGACCCAATGCAGGCGGAAAAAGCGAAAGCAGGCTCTCCATGAACCTGGGCGTCGTAGCGCAGGTTTGCAACCTGCTGTGTCGCCTGCCTGCGCCGCAGCCGCAACCAACGGAGCGCCGACATTCTTGTCGGCTTCGGTGCTGGCGCGCGTTTCGGGCCGACAAGAATGTCGGCGCTCCGTTCCGGCGCCACGCTGGGCAACGAGAAGGGGGCGCGGCGTTTTGGAGTGCGGCCGGGCTTGACAAACGCCACCCGTATTTTTATAGTTGCCAAACTGCGAGTTGAGGCTGCTTGACTCGCAGGGTAGGACTGTAACATGGCTGCGCCGAAACTAAAACCGCGACTGGGAGAGAGGCTGATCGAGGCCGGACTGCTCAATCAAACGCAGTTGGACCTGGCTCTGCGGGAGCAGAAACGCCTCGGGGGATTTATCGGGGATATTTTCGTGGACCTGGGTTTCGTCCAGGGGGAGATTATTTCCTCGTTCCTGGCCCGGGAAGCGGGCACCCAAACGGTGAACCTGGTGCGGGTGGTGATTGACAAAGTCATCATGCAACTGGTCCCGCTCGAGACCGCCAAACGCTTGCGCGTCGTCCCCCTCTCGAGGGAAGATCAGACCTTGACCGTGGCCATGTCCGATCCGTTTGACGTGCCGGCCGTGGACACGATGGAACGGATCACCGGCCTTAAAATCAAGGTGCTGACCGCCTCCGAGCGCGATATCCTCAACTGCCTGGAACTGCAATACAGCCAACAGGATGACGTGGAGCAATCCATTGACGAACTGCTCAAACAAGGCCCGGAACGCCTCAGCGGCGCGGAGGAAGAAGGCGCTTTCGGGGGGACCCGCGGCGGGGACCCGCCCGTCATCCGGCTGGTGGACCAGATCATCACGCGCGCGGTCAATAACCGGGCCAGCGACATCCACTTCGAGCCGGAAGACAAAGTGATGCGCATCCGCATGCGCATCGACGGGGTCCTCTACCAGGACGTGCTCATCCCCAAAGCCATGCAGTCGCCCGTCATCGCGCGCCTCAAGATCATGGGCGACCTGGACGTGGCGGAAACGCGCATTCCCCAGGACGGCCGCGCCACGGTCGAGGTGGGCCGCCGTGAAGTCAACTTGCGTATTTCCAGCATGCCCGTGGCCTTCGGCGAGAATTTGGTGCTCCGCATCCTCGACCCCACCGTGCAAGTCTTGCAACTGCAAGCCTTGGGCCTGTCCGATGAAGACTACAAAAGCTTTACTCTCTCCTTGAAGCGGCCCTACGGCATCATCCTGGTCTGCGGCCCGACCGGCAGCGGCAAGACCAGCACCCTCTACGCGGCGCTGAGTGAAATCAGCAGCATGGAACACGCGGTGTACACGCTGGAGGATCCGATCGAATACCGCATGCCGGTCATCCGCCAAACCCAGATCAAGGAAGAAATCGGCATGACGTTCGCCACGGGCCTGCGCGCCCTCCTGCGCCAAGACCCCGACATCATCCTGGTGGGCGAAACGCGCGACACGGAAACGGCCCAACTGATGGTGCGGGCCGCGCTCACGGGCCACCTGGTCTTCTCGACGCTCCACACCAACGACGCCGCGACGGCCATCCCGCGGCTCGTCGATATGGGGGTGGAACCCTACCTCCTGCCCGATAGCCTGGCCGGGATCATGGCGCAACGGCTCATCCGCACGATCTGCAACAATTGCAAGCAACCGGTCGAGCGAGGGGAGAAAGTGTTCGCCGACTTGAAAATCGAGCCTCCGCCAGGTTGGCCCGTGCAGCTCTTCCGCGGCGCCGGCTGCCCCGAGTGCAAAGGGTCCGGCTATAAAGGCCGGATCGGCGTCTTCGAGTTCATGCGCGTGGACGCACGATTTCATGACCCGATCGTGCAACGGGCCGGCGCCCCCATCTTCGCGCGGCTGGGCCGGGAGAACGAGATGCGCACCATGTTCGAGGATGGCCTGCGCAAGGCCTTGCACGGCCTCACCACCATCGAGGAAGTCCTGCGCGTGACACGCCTGGCCACCGGCTGAGCCGGTTTTTCACCATGCCCACTTACTACTACCGGGGGATTAATGAGGCCCGCCGCAAGGTCGACGGCGTCATGGAAGCCGCCGACGAACTGGCCCTGGAGGAGAAACTCAAAAAAATCGGCTTTTGGCTCGTCAGCGCGCGCGAAGCGACGGCCGGCCGCTTCGGCGCGGGCGGGGGCGCCTGGTTCAGCCGGGTCACCCGCCGCGATCTGATCGACTTCTTCACCCTGCTCTCGACCCAAGTCAAAGCGGGCGTCCCCTTGATCGAAGCGCTGGAAGTCGGCTTTGAAGAGACCGAAAACGCGCGATTCCGATTCATCCTGGAGGGCATCCATCGCAACATCGAAGCCGGCTCGCTGTTTTTTGAGGCCATGGAAAAGTATCCCGAAGCCTTCGCGCCCCATGTCATCAGCTTGGTGCGGGCGGGCGAAATGAGCGGTAAAATGTCGGAAACCTTCACCGAACTGCGGCGGTACATGGAATGGCTGGATCGGGTGGTGTCGGATATCCGCCAGGCCAGCATCTATCCCGCGATCATCGTCACCGTGGTCTCCACCTTCGTCGTCATCCTCTTCACCTTCGTGGTGCCCCGGTTCGTCCAGTTGCTGGAGGTGTCCAAAGTGAAAAAACCGTTGCTCACCGAGGTGGTCTTCGGCATCAGTGACGTCATGGTGCAGACCTGGTGGGTGTGGTTTCTGGCCATTTTCATGGGCACGGCCGGTGTCCAGATTCTGCGCCGCACCCTCAAACCCTTCGCCCTCCTCTTCGACCGTTTCAAGCTCAAGATGCCCGTCTTCGGCCACATCAACCACATGATCTCCCTCTCCCGCTTCGCGCACAATTTGGCGACCATGTATCGCTCCGGCATCCCGATCCTCCAGGCGCTCCATCTCTGCCGTGGCCTGGTCGGCAATGCCGTGGTGGAAAATGCCGTCCGCGAAATCGAACAGAGCGTCGCTTCCGGCGACTCCATCGCCGAATCCATGTCGCGACACCGTGTCTTCCCCACCATGGTCCGGCGCATGGTCGTGCTGGGCGAAACCACCGGGAACCTGGACGAATCCCTGGAACACGTGGCCACCTATTACAACGAGATGATCCCCCGCGAAATCAAGAAGATCTTTAGTATCGTCGAGCCTCTGATCATGATTGTGCTCATTGTGATCGTGGGCGGCGTGGCCCTGTCCATCTTCCTCCCGCTCGTGTCGATCATGTCAGGAATCAAGTGAAGGTCGCTCGCGGCCGAGTCCAAAACTCACTCCCAGCCCATGGGCCTTAGACAGAAACACATCAATTACATGGTCGTGGCCTCGGAACGGGACACCCGGGGCATCACGATCCAGGCCACCTACCTGCATCACTTCCTCGAGCTGCGCTACGCGCAGCGCGAGACCAATATCGGCTTCCTGTGGTTCGGTCAAGTCAAGGTGGACGCCAAGCCCCTCTGGCGCAGCCCGGATGCTTTCGGGTGTGACACGAAGGAAATTCTCGACAGCGAAATCCAACATCAACTCACCAGTTGGGCCGTCCGGCTGGGTTACATCTCCTTCGGACCTTGAGCGCGGCCCAAGGCGCCGGCCAACTTTGTGCATTTGCCGGTAGGACTGAGGCGAGGATTGGGGTGCTGGCAGAATCATTGACGCGGAGAGCTGGCTGTGGTTTATTAGCCAGTAGGAATATGGATGCGGGTTTTGTCAAATTGCTGGCCGACACCGGCGCCCGGCGCGCCATCGCACAACACGCCCAGGTCGTGGTCCTGTCCGACGAGGAAATCCGTCGCGCAGATCAAGGGCACAATTCACCGTTGCCCGACGGCGAACGGGTCGTACAGGCCTTGCACGGTCAACTGGTCGTCGTCCAAATCAAGAACCGGCGAGTGCTCGTCAGCCTGCTGTGAATTGTTTCTCATGAAAGTTCCATTGACCTGAAAGGGGCAGTTGTTGGCCGCAAAAGAACACAAAGATCACAGCGCGGCAAAGCCGCAAGCAAAGGAGCGCCGACATTCTTGTCGGCTTTGGCGCTGGCGCGCGCTTCGGGCCGACAAGAATGTCGG
>CAYIIH010000526.1:0-4156 GCA_964363225.1 uncultured Verrucomicrobiota bacterium
TCTGCGGCGCTCTGCCGAGACGCCGCTACGATTGAGTACATGGTCACGAGGCGCGGACACAAGACCGTAGAGGCTACCGATGAGCGTTCAGACAAATGCATGGGAGACATTGTGAAGCGCAAGGTCGCGGCGGGTGCTGGCGCGCTGTTTTGCCTCGTGATCCTCTGGCTGGCTTGTGCGGTGCAGGCTGCTGAGACGCAGCGGTTTAATCTGATTTCGATCGTTACTGACGACCAGGCGCGCTGGTCGATTGGCGCTTATGGAAATCGCGAGTCCAAGACGCCGCAGATGGATCGGCTGGCGCGCGAAGGGGCTCGTTTCCTGAACGCATTCGCTTGCACTCCGGTTTGTTCGCCGAGCCGGGCCGCCTTTCTCACCGGACGCTATGGCACGCAGCTTGGCATCACGGATTGGATTGCGCCGGAAGAAGCCGGTGCCGGCTTGGGCTTGCCACCAGAAACAGTGACATGGCCGGAAGTGCTGCAAGAGAATGGTTATGTCACCGGGCTGATCGGTAAGTGGCACTTGGGAGATCAACCGCAATTTCATCCGCGCAACCACGGTTTTCATCATTTCTATGGTTTCCTGGGTGGCGGCGCCTCGCCCATGGACCCGACCCTGGAAGTCGATGGCCAAACCAGGAAACTGAAGGGTCCAATCCCCGATTTGCTGGTGGACAACGCCATCCAATTCGTGGAGACGAACCGCCAGCGTCCATTTGCGTTGCTGCTGCACTTTCGCGAGCCTCATTTGCCGTACGGTCCGGTGCCGGAAGTGGATTCCGCCCCGTTCAAAGACCTTGATCCGACCGTGCCGCAGACGCCTGGGGCCGATATCGCGCAGGTGAAGCAGTGGACGCGTGATTATTATGGGAGCATTCACGCGGTGGATCGGAATCTGGGCCGGCTGCTGGAGAAGCTCGAGGCCCTCAATCTGTCCCAGAAGACCATCATCCTGTTCACCAGCGACCACGGTTACAATATCGGTCACCATGGCATCCATTGTAAGGGCAACGGCTGGTGGATCGCGGGCGGCGTTCATGGGCCGACGCGGCCGAATATGTTTGAAGAATCGATCCGTGTGCCGCTGATCATTCGCTGGCCTGGCGTGGCCAAGCCCGGCCTGGAAATCGCCGATCCCGTTTCCAACATTGATACGTTTGCTTCCGTGCTGGCCATGCTCGGTATGGCCGCGCCGGCCGGTTGGAAGCAGGAAGGGATTGATTTCTCGCCTTTGCTCAGAGGAGACACGCTTCCACCACGCGAGGCGATCTTTGCCCAGTACGATTTGCATCATGGTGGCCTGGCCTTCATGCGCATGATTCGCACGGACCAGTGGAAATTGGTGCGCTTCCACCTCGCCGACGGCTTGGATGAACTCTACGACCTCGACGGAGATCAAGGCGAAACGCGCAATCTGTATCGCCAAGGTCGGCACAACCGCATTCGTGATGAATTGCAGCAGCGTCTCGCCCGCTGGCAACGGTCCATCGACGATCCGGTGCTCAAGCTCCATTACGGCAAGGGCATCAAGACTCCTTGACCCGACAGCATGAGCCGCTGGGTTCCGAACAATTCGATTCTGGTCACGAAAGGCCAAAGCTGTTCCGTGCTGGAATTCGTTTTTGGCGGTGGCAGGCGGCGAGCGTCAATAAGAGCCTGTTTTAAAATTGGGCAGGACCCCGCCGAATTATAAAACTCGCTCTGAGCCGTATGTATTCAGTCTGGATTGGGGAGCGCACGCGTCTCGCGTGCTCTCGTCAGCGTCCCGCTGACCAGAGCACGCGCTGCAGATTGGTTCACTATTTGGTGACCGTTCATCCGGCGCAGAGGTCCTCGGCGAGACGCCGAGGACCGCAGCCGAGACGGCCGCGCTCCCCTCTTTCAACTTCATACTTACGACTCAGAGATTTGCCGCAATTCAGGCTGAATTGTCAGGCCGGCAAACCTCCTTCAGCCCAGAAGTTAAACTCAGGAGCCGTTTATGCCCCGTTTACGTTCGTCGGAACGGCCCCGTTTACGTTTATAGGCTTTACTTGCCAAGCAGCAAAACGTAACGTCCGTTCCACGTGCAGGTAGGGGAACCATGGAAAAACACCTGACTGATTGATCCTGAATGTGATTGGAGATAACATCCATTTCTGGGCCAAGACGACGGCTGATGGCCGGCCCGGCATCAGCGTGCGAGACCACTGTCTGAACGTCGGCTGCGTGGCGGAGGCGCTGATCGAGGTTCTTGCGGCTGCGCTTAAGAAATTGCTGCCGCCCGGCGTGGTCACTCTGGTGGCGTCGCATGATGTGGGGAAAATCTCGCCGGGGTTCTTGGTGAAATGCCCGGCGTGGCTGGTGCAATTCAACTTGGGCGATGTAGCCGCGAAGGAGAATTGGGCAAACTGCCAACCGAATCACGCCCTTGTCAGCCAATGGACGCTCCAACAGCTTTTCCGCAGCTCGAAGTTGCATGGCTGGTCTGCAGTGGTGGGCGCGCATCACGGAAAGCCCAACGAGCGGACGCTTGGCTGGCTCAAAGTCGGCGCTGTGGGCGGCGAGGTCTGGGAGCAAGCGCGTCGCGGCCTGGTGGACGAACTGTCTGTCGAGTTTGAGCCGTTGCCGGAGCATCCGCCGGAAAGCGACGCCGTGCTTTGGTTCGTGGCCGGCCTGATTACCGTGGCAGACTGGATTGGCTCGGACGAGCGCCATTTCTCGCCACTCGGTGGTGAGAGTGTACAAGCCCGCGCCATCGCCGGCGCGGCGCTGCGGGCCATTGGCTGGCAGGCACCCCGGTTCCAGACCTGCCGCGAGTTCACCGCTCTCTTTCCTGCCTGCACTCCACCCCGTCCTCTGCAAACCGCCGCGCTGGAGCAAGTGCGGGAGCCGGGCCTTTATGTGATCGAAGCCCAGATGGGAGCGGGCAAAACCGAAGCCGCGCTGGCGGCGGCCTATCAACTCATCGCCAGCAGCCGCGCCAGTGGCCTCTACTTTGCGCTTCCGACCCAGGTCACGAGCAATCGCATCCACACGCGAGTGGCAGACTTTCTCAGCCGGGCCGAGGTCGAGCCAGACTCTCGGCGCCTCCGCCTGGCCCACAGCAATTCGTGGCTGCTCGACGAGGCCGGGCCGCCCCAGTTCCATCCTGCCGCGCCGACACCCGAAGCCGCTGCGGATGCTGCTGCTGGACGCTCCTGGTTCGCCTCCTCCAAGCGGGCGCTGCTTGCGCCCTATGGCGTCGGCACGATTGACCAAGCCCTGCTCGGCATGGTCGCGGCCAAACACTTTTTCGTCCGGCAGTTCGGACTGGCGGGCAAGGTGGTCATCCTCGACGAACTACACACCTACGACCTCTACACCGGCACGCTGGTGGATAAGCTCATCAGTCGGCTCCTGGAATTGAAATGCACCGTCCTGGTTCTCTCGGCCACTTTGACCGCCGCCCGTCGGCGCGAACTGCTTGCGCTGGCCGGCCAACCGCCCGCTGAACTGAACGACAGCTATCCGCTCCTCACGGCCTGCACGCCCGGCACACCGCCACGCGAGATCAGCTTCCCCGCCGAACCGCCGCGAGCCGTGCGCGTCGCCTTGTCGGCTGAACCGCCCGCGTTCGTTGCGGAAAGCCTGTTGAAACGAGCCGCCGCGGGCGAGTGCGTCCTATGGGTTCGCAACACCGTCCGCGAGGCGCAGGAAACCTTCCGCCTGCTGCAAGCGCATCGTTGCGAAGGCGGGCCGCCCGTTGCGTTGCTGCACTCGCGCTTTCCGCAGTTCCGGCGGGAGGAACTGGAGAACGCCTGGCTGGACCGCCTCGGCAAAGACGGAGCCAGCCGACCGCACGGCTGTGTGCTCGTCGCTACGCAAGTCGTCGAGCAGAGCGTGGACATTGATGCCGATCATCTCGTCACCGATCTCGCGCCGACGGACATGCTCCTGCAACGCTTGGGCCGCCTGTGGCGCCACGCACGTCCTCAGCGCCCTGGCGCCGCGCCGGAACTTCGCGTTTTGCTGCCCGAATCTCTGACTGCGCTGGACGTCCTGTCGGCCTCCGCCCAGCAACTCAAAGCGGCGCTCGGTCCCACGGGCCGCGTCTATGCGCCCTACGTCTTGCTGCGTTCCCTCGCACAATGGCAGGCGCGTACGGAGATCACGTTGCCCGCCGACATTCGTCC
>CAYIIH010000527.1:0-4112 GCA_964363225.1 uncultured Verrucomicrobiota bacterium
GACATTCTTGTCGGCTTTGGCGTTGGCGCGCGATTCGGGCCGACAAGAATGTCGGCGCTCCTGCGCCACGCCAGACAATCCTTGCGGCCCGCGAGGATTTGGACGGATTGCAGTGCAACGTTTGATTTCTCGGCGGCGTGCGGCTCAAGGATGGAAGTTGCTGATACTTTCATGGATCAGTCGGTTAACTGGCCGTGGGGGCCGGCACGGAGAGCGACGAACCGGCCGGTGCGCTGCCGACGGCAGCCGGTGCCTCTTGGTTTCCGAGCCGGCATCGGAAAAGCATGATGGCCAGCAAGGCACCCATCGCCAGGCTCAGAGAGCCCAAGACCACGTGGGCCGTCGCCACATCCGCCGCTTTATTGCTCCAGACCGTGGCGGCGCCCAGGATTCCTTGCAGACAAATCAACGCCAACCAGCTCCAGGCCAGCTTGGTCAATGGCGCTGTCCTTCCGGCTTGCCGTTCCAAGTTCAAGGCCGAGAATCCGACGGCGAACAGAATCAAAACCGCCCCCAGCCGATGCGCCATGTGCAGGCCGATTTGAAACGCTGTCACGGGTCCAAAATCGCGCGCATCCACCCGGCCCTGGTTGATCACGGCCAAAGAGGCTTCGTCCATGGGCGGCCACAGTTTGCCGTAGGCCAGAGGAAAATCGGGCACGGCCAGGCCGGCGTGCTGATGCCGCATCGTCGCTCCCAAAATCAATTGAAACAAAATCATCCCCGTCGCGACCACGAACAAGGCGCGCGTGCTCCATGGCTTGGGCGCCGGCAGGCGCATCGAGGCGAGACGTTGCCAGGCTCGCGAGGTAAAAAGGGCCATGGCGCAGACCAGCACCAGGAACAGTTGCGCCAACGTGCCGTGAACGATGCCGAGTTCATTGCGATGCAGGGTGACCCTTAAACCGCCCAGCACCCCTTGCAGCACGACCAAAAAAAACGCGAGCACCCCGAGCCAGCGCAGCCAGGACCTCTCTTCTTTCAGCCAAAGCCAGACCGCCAGAATCGTCGTGAGCAAACCGACCCCCGACGCGACCAGGCGGTGCGTGTGCTCATAAAAAATGCCGCCGACCCATTGGGAAATCGGGAACAAAAACATATTGTAGCCGTAAGTCGTCGGCCAGTCCGGCACGGCCATGCCGACCCCGTGGCTGGTCACCAGGCCGCCCAGGCCGATCAAAACGAGCGTGGCCATTGCGGTGGCCACGGCAAAACGGTTTAGCCATTGGTTATCGTTGTTTCGGGTCATTTGTTGCGTTCCGAATGCTGGGGTCCAAAAGCAGACCGCTGCGATTCGTCACGAATCGCAGCGGCCATGCAACCAGCGACAGATATGTAATTCATCAATGCCCGCCTGGCAAGCACTATTCTGCTTTGATCTCAAAACCGAAGTCCACCTGCTTGCTCTCAGCAGCGACGGTGACCTTTTGCGTGCTCTTGCCGGCCTTGCGGTGATACGCTTCCACCACGTACTCTCCCGGAGGCGCATTGGCGATCTTGAACGCGCCATCTTTGCCGGAGACCGCGTAGTAAGGATGATCCAAGACCCCGGCGTAGGAGAACATCCAGGGATGCACATCGCACTTAAAGCGCAGGAAAATCTCCGGATTGTTGAAGACGAACTCCAAATCCTTGCTCTTAGGCAACTGGGCCATGTTCGATTCCTTGTTGCCGGCCACCGTGGGAGTGGGATGAACATTGTGCAACACCGGATCGGAATTCCGGACCAGGAGTTTCTGCTTGGTTTGCAGCCCGAGCACATAAGGCGTGTACTCGCAGCCCACCTGATCGAGCAAAACCGGCTGGCCGGGCGGTTCGGAAGGTTTCGCTGTTAATCCTTCTTTAATATAGACAAACACATCCGCCAATTCGCCCGCTGCCCCCACCACATAAAAGCGGGTCTTCGGTTTGGTGGTGTGGAGTTTGCCGCACTGCGGATCCAGCGGAAGTTCCTTTTCCGGCGGCGGCGTCCCTTTGAGAGTGATCTTCCCGGTGATGTCAGCGGCGGACATTAATTGCAGTGAGCTCAGCAAAGCGGCCACGGCAAACAAACGGCTGTTCAGTTTCATAAATGATCGGTTGTTCATCTGTTTTCTACGAAAGCGACGGAAGTTATCATCCGACAATTTCGTCCGCAAGTGATTTGTTCAAGGCAACGCTCTCATCACGCGCGCCATTTCCAGGGCGACTTGGGCCGCCTCTGTGCCACGGTTGTGCTCCTTGCTTAAGCAACGCACGCGGCCTTGTTCCTCATTCTCAAACAGCAACACCTCGTGCACGACAGGAACCCCAAACTGAATTTGAATTTGCGCCAGCGCCTGGCTGATCGCTTCGCCAATGTGATGGGCGTGCGTCGTTTCTCCACGCAGAATGACCCCCAGACAAATGATGGCGGAAAGCGACGGCAAATGGTTCCGCGCCAGCCGGGCCGCCACCACCGGAATCTCAAAGGACCCCGGCACCCGCACCACCAGGACTTTCGCCCGGGCGCGCTGCAACTCCGCCTTGGCCGCGCGTAACATGGCCTCCACGAAGCGGGCGTTGTAACGGGCGGCCACGATGGCAAACTCGCCGCCGCTCACTTTCGGTTTTTGCTGCTTGAGGCGTTTTAACATGATAGGGACACCACGCGAGCGGCAGTCAGATCAAATGCCCGAGCTTCTCCCGTTTCGTTCGCAGGTATTTCTCGTTGTGGGGATTCGGCTTCACTTTGATCGGCACTTGTTCGACGATCTCCAGGCCGTAGCCCTCGAGGCCCACGATTTTTTTCGGGTTATTCGTCAGCAACCGAATCGTTTTCAGGCCCAGATCCACGAGAATCTGAGCGCCCAGTCCGTATTCCCTCAAGTCCATGGGATACCCCAGCTTCAAATTCGCTTGCACGGTATCGTAGCCGCGTTCCTGCAATTTGTAAGCCTTGATCTTGGACGCCAGACCAATACCCCTTCCTTCCTGCCGCATATAGACAATGACGCCGCACCCCTCGTCGGCCACCTGACGCATGGCCTGGTGCAACTGCGACCCGCAATCGCAGCGGCGCGAGCCAAACACGTCGCCCGTCAGGCATTCGCTGTGCACCCGGACCAGCACACTTTTCTTGCCGGCCACATCGCCTTTCACCAAAGCCAAATGGTGCAGTCCATCGAGACGTGACCGGTAGAGATAAAGGCCAAAATCGCCATGTTCGGTCGGCATTTTCACCACTTCAATCCGCTCCACCAGCTTCTCCCGCGCGCGCCGGTACTTGATCAGCGCTTCGATGGTGCCAATCTTCAGCTTGTGTTTGCGGGCAAATTTAACCAGCTCGGGCAGCCGCGCCATCGAACCGTCGTCGCTCATGATTTCACAAATCACGGCGATCGGACGGCCCCCGGCCAGCCGCACCAGATCCACGGCCGCCTCTGTATGCCCCGCTCGCTGGAGCACGCCGCCCGGCTTGGCGCGCAACGGAAAAACATGACCGGGCTGGACCAGGTCCTCGGGCACGGCTGTGGGCTGCGCCATGACTTTGATGGTGTGGGCCCGGTCGGCCGCGCTGATGCCGGTCGTGATGCCCTTGGCGGCATCGACACTGACCTGGAAATCCGTTTTGAAGGTCTCCCGATTCTGCACCACCATCCGTTCGATGCCGAGCTGGCTGAGCCGTTCTGAAGTCGTGGGAACGCAAATCAGCCCCCGGCCATGCTTGGCCATGAAATTAATGGCTTCCGGGCTGACGCGTTCCGCCGCCATGATCAGGTCTCCCTCATTTTCGCGCTCGGCATCGTCCACCACGATGACCATGCGGCCCTTCTGCAGGTCCGCCACAATGGCCTCAATCGAATCAACCGGTCTCTTCATGATCCCAATGAAGCTGGAGCGGCGGCAAATTGCCAGCGGAATCAAATCTCATCTCGTCCACAGGGCCGACGATGGCCAGATCGTCGCGCGTTTTGATCTGGTCCAAATACGGTTCCGAGACTGCGAGGCTGGCCAGGGAAAGGGTGTCGGCAATGCGGACAACCTTGGCCTGCCGGGTGTCGGGCAAGGCCAACAAAGCCAGCGCTTGCGCCACCGCTTCCTGGTCGGTCTCGAAATGGATGGGTATCTTGGCGCTGTGCGGCGTGAGCGAG
>CAYIIH010000528.1:0-4080 GCA_964363225.1 uncultured Verrucomicrobiota bacterium
AGTCCGTTGGTGGCCGTGCCGTCGGCGGTGGCGTAGTCCACGCTCACGGTCGTGTTGATGTCGTTCGTCCGCTGGACGGCGAGGGTGGCCGGGCGCGCCCAATCAAGCACGGCGGTGCTGGTCGCCCAATCGGGCACGGCGGAACTGTTGGTGACGAATTGGAGGGTGGACTGGCCCAGGCCAGTCCCGAACGCGGCGAGGAAGAGTCCCGCCGTCAGGAGGTTGAGTTTGGTTTTCATGGGCTTGGTTTTGTAGCGGCGCTTCGTGAGAGCGCCGCTGGCTTTTCGGTTCAAGAATGCGGCGCTCTGACGAGACGCCGCTACAGGTTGAGAGCGCCCTTTCTATTTCCGCGAGACACGCAGCCGGAAGAACCGTGCGGACGAGTCCGCCGGTGATCCGGCGTTCACCGACACCGTGATGGTGCCGTCTGCGTTCAACGATGGTTCGGATTGCGCTCCGGTGACAGGCGACCACGCCTGAAGATCTGCTGACGACTCAAGACCGTAATCCAGTTCGTGCGCCAGGAGCAGCCGGCGAAAGGTCAGGACGAACGACGTGCTGCCGTCGGTCGTGTTGAGCGAGGCGATCAATCTCGGCGGGGCGTTCGCGAGACGCGGATTCGTGCCTTGCGCGAACTCCAGCAGGTTCGGCGTTCCGTCGCCGTCGGGGTCAGCTTGGTCGCCGCTCTTCGTTGGGTCAGCCAGTTCGGCCGCTGAAAAGAAGCCGGCACGCCAGGCTTCATGGGAGAGGGTCGCCGCGAATAGGTCGTGGGTTGGCCATTGCAGGCTGCCCATCGAAGCCTGGAGGCGAGTCCAAAGGTCACGGTCGCCTCCCTTCGCCCAGGTATTCAGGAGATAAACAAAGACGACTCCGTTCCGCCATTTCGTCGCTCCGGAACTGACCCCGAAGATAAATCCTCCCTTGCTCCAGATCCCAGTGACCGGATTGGTGCCGTCCACGATGTCCCAACCCAGCTTGCCCGAGGCCATCTCGCTGACGCTCGCCGCGGCCAGGACGTCCGGGAAAGACGGTTGTCCATCAATGGCGGCGAGGAAGCGGGCATGATCAATGGCGGAGGCAATGAATCCTCCCGCCGCGTCAATGATCCGGTAGGCGTAGGGCAAATCGAAGTCCAGTGGCTTTGGTTCACACCAGTTGCCGACGATATCTGCCGCCGTAATGCCGGGATGCAGGTAGTTGACCGCCTCGCCAGGAAGCCGTTCCGCGAGTGTATTTCCACCCAATTGCACACGGGTGATTCCGGCTTCGGCCAGCAATTGTCGGGTGGCCATCTCGAACGCTTGCCCGGTGATTTTCTCGATCACTCGCCCCGCCACGATGAAACCCACGTTTGAGTAAGACCACTGGCTGCCCGGATTTGCCTGGAGGGGCTTGCCCATCATCCAGCGCACGAAATCGGTTGGTGTTGGCGGCGGGGTCAGGCCCAGGTCTTGAACGGTCCAATCGGTCCACCACGCCGCGTCAAATCCGGTTCCGCCCAACGGGTTCTTTGCGGTCGAGGCGATCCATCCGCCGGTGTGGTTCAACAAGTGACGAACCGTGATGTTCGTCAGGCGGGAATCATTGACTGCGCCGGGATAGGACGGTGGTTCGAGATTCAGCAGACGGAACGCCCGATCGTTGAGGTCGAGCTTGCCGGCTTCGACCAGCTTCATCACGGCCGCGGCCGCGATCGTTTTCGAGAGGCTGGCGATCCGGCACCTCGAATCGGGTTGAAACGGTTCGTCGTGCTCGATGTCCGCCCAGCCATAGCCGCGGGCGAAGACGAGCCGCCCATCCTTCACGACCGCGAGTGAGCCACCGGGGATGCCGTAGCCCAGCAGCACGCTCTGCATGTTCGTGTCGAGCCGGGCGAGCTCCGGAATGTGCGGACCGGTTGGCTGGAGCCACCGGCGCACCCTGACCCGCGCGACCTGGCTGGTGGTGGCGCCGGTCGGATCGGTGACGACCAGGCGGTAGCTGCCATCGTTGGTCAGTTGGACCTGGGCGATGCTCAGACTGCGGTTGGTAGCATCGGTGATGTCGGTGCCATTGAACTGCCATTGGTAGGCCAGGGGGACGGTCCCTTTCGCCGTGACACTGAGGGCAAAGCGCTTGCCTTCCCAGGCGAACTGCGTGCGCGGCTCGGCGGAGATCGTGGGCTGGGCGGTCGCGGTCAGCGAGGCGCAGCACGCCAAACCTAGACCAACAAGGCCGGTCAACCAGAAGGCCAGGGGATGGGCCTGGCCAGCGCGGACCCGGGCGTTCATCATCGTCTTCATCTTTATCGCCTTTCGCTCTCGTTGTAGCGGCGCCACGTGAGAGCGTCGCTGAATCATCGGTTCAAGAATGCGGCGCGCTCACGAGTCGCCGCTACAGGTCTGCCTGGACCATCACGGCTTGTGTAAGCGGAAGAATCGCTGCTCACTTTCGGTCTTTACCGCGATGGTGTTTTGGTCGTTCTCCACGGTTGCGGTGGCCGTGAGGGCGGTCCAGGGGCCGTTCACGGTTGGAGCCGATTCCAGAATCCAACCCTCGGAGTAGGCCGGCCAGGAGAGGATGACGGCCGGAGCGATTTCGAGGGTGGGATCAGGAAACGGACACACCAAGGTGCCTTCCTGCGTGACGCCGCTGGCGGGCGGCTCGATGTTGACGGGAGTCGTCACATTGCAGAACCGGTTCCGCAGCAGCCGCGGATTTGTGGCGATGCCGAAGGTGGTGCCGAAATTCTGATCCCAAAGCCTGACGGGAGCGTTTCCGAGCAAGGTGATCCCCGTGGGAATGTCGGTGAAACGGTTGCTGGAGATGAGCAGGTTGTCGCCCGAAACCATGATCCCGGTTGGGCGAAAACCGTTTCCAGCACCCTGGAAGGTGTTGTTGACGGCCTGGCTGTCTTTGGCCTTCAGGCACACCAGATGATGCTGGTTCGCGCGAAAGGTGTTGTTCTCGTAGAGAACCGGCAGCAGAGTCCGTGGAGACCCCACAACATGGAACAGAAACCATATGTCAACAGCAATGATCCCCATCGAGCCCAGGGATGCCGGGTCCCCGATGACAGTCGAGAAGTGATCCGTGATGGTGTTCCGCCTGACCTCTCCGGTAGCGCCCACTCCAATCTCGATCCCTGCCTGTGGGCCCAGCGCGGTCGGCCCGATTCCGCTGATGGTGTTATCAGCGATGGTGAAGGTCAGGCGCTGCTGGGTCGGTGCCAGATCGTCGCCGCGGACATGGACTGATGTCCCGTTATCCGCAAAAGCGCAGCGGAGAACTTGAACGGTGAGCGGGGGCGTTCCGAGCGCGGCCCAGTTGGCGGCCGCAAAGCCAAAGGACCTAAAGGGGTGCAGGGTGTTGGCGTTGCGGAAACCTCGCACCGTGCAATCTTCCAGCCGGCCGCTTGTTCCGCTGAAGACGATCGCCATATAGCTGGAAAAGCTAAAGGCTTCGCCCAAATGCTCGCCTTCAAAGGTGAATCCCTTGAGCACCACATCCGATACGGCCGCGGCGAGCACGGCCGGCGTGTTTTCCACCCCGCTCCCGGGCAAGTCATTCCGCTTGAGCGTCGTCGTCAGCCCCACTTGGGCCCGGATCACAGCGCCCGGCCTGCCGAGGAGCGTGAGCTTCTTGCGCAGAATGAGGATCTGCTCCACGTAAACGCCCGGCGCGACGTGGATCATGTCACCGTCGGCCGCCGCATCAACCGCTTTTTGGATGGTCGGATATTGAGCAGGGACGTTGAGGTCTGCGCTCAATCCCGACGGCGGTGAGGACAAGGCGGCCCCGCAGATCAAAGCCAGCGCGGCGAGTTTCATTCTACAGGCGGAGAACGCGGGTTGAAGTGAAGTGATCAGACGTTTCATGTTTTGACCTTTCGTTGGCCAGGCGCAGCGCGTTTGGCATGTTCGTTTTGGTTTCTGGAAGCTTCGCTCACACGAACGCCTTCCATTCCTTTCTCCGGGGAAGGCGGTTCAAAGTTGCGAAACTTTTTTTCGCTGTAGCGGCGTCTCGTCAGAGCGCCGCATCTTTGGCCGGAAAAGTCAGCGGCGCTCTGGGGAGATGAAGTCAGCGGCGCTCTGACGAGAC
>CAYIIH010000529.1:0-4069 GCA_964363225.1 uncultured Verrucomicrobiota bacterium
GCCCTGAAAACATTGGCCTGGAAAGGGATTTTCAAAAACTCATACGAAATCGCTGTGTCGGAAGTAGGAGCGCGGGCATCCATGCCTGCGCGTTGATGGAAAAACCGTCTTCGCGGCCTGTGCGAATTCGTTTCCAATCGACGAGACAACTCCCTAAAAGGTCAGGGGCGCCTCCAGCGGTAGGCCTTCGCGAAACTCAAGGGCTGGCCATCGCTTGCGGCACGCGCAGGCAAGGATGCCCGCGCTCCTATTGAATCGTCACGGCTTAGAGGAGGATTTTCCTGGGCCACTGTTGATCGGCTTCCCAATAGGTGCGTTTTAGCTTGATGGCGGGATCGTCAAGGGAGGATTGGACACGGCCTTCGGCATCCGTGGCGCGCGAAACGAGTTTGTGCTCGCCAGGTTGGTTCCCGAGCGAAGATTTACAGAGAGCGAAGCACGCGCGGCATTCGGTTCATTCGCCAGTCCGGCTGTCCGGAACGCACCAGAGCAAACCGGGTTTGTTGAATCGCTGTTCCCGCTGAAACATGTCAAAAGTGATGAAATGAACGTGGCCGCTGAATCCCATGATGACGGCGCCCTTCTTGTGCCGCCGCCCAACTCCCTCCTCCAAATTCGGGATTTGGCTGGCGTCGTGACCGGGATTGGGTCCCCAGGTGCCGCCATAGTCGCGAATTTCAGGTTCCCACATGACGTAGGCGGCCGGATTGAAAGCGGGCAGTTTATGCGTCTTCGGCTTTATTCTGTTAAAGCTGCACACCGCGCCATTCATGATATAGCTGGAAATGCGCTGCTGTCTCCTGATCCAGGAGATGTGGTTGGTTTTGTCGAGCGGGCAATTGTACACTTTCCGATCCTTGAGATATGGCCAGTAACGGCCGGCTTCGATGTACTGAACCTCATTGGGTCTGAGAGGATCGGGCGCTCGCCCGGCCGTCGGCATATAGAGCCAGCCAGGGCCGTAATCGTTTCCCCAGTTGGGCCAAGGCATGTAGTCATTGTTCTCGGCAGTGTACATGTGCATGGCCAGGGCCAATTGCTTGTTGTTGTTGACGCAGAAAGTGCGGCTCGCCTTTTCCTTGGCCACCGCCAGGGCCGGCAGCAGTATGGACGCCAGGATGGCAATGATGGCAATGACGACCAACAATTCAATTAACGTAAACGAAGCGACGCATGCCGCTGCGCGCAGCAGCCGGCGGACATGAGAACGAGCTCGGTGGGTATTCATAAATCATGAGAAGCTTGCGGCCTATTTCGCCACTGGTTTCCCCGCTTTCTCCCAGGCTTTGAATCCGCCTTCGAGATTGTAGAGGTTTTTGAAATTGAGCTGGCCCATTTTATCGCAGGCTTTGGCGCTGCGGCCCCCCGCAGCGCAATGCACCAGGTAAACTTTGGTCTTGTCGAGGTTGGCGATTTTCTGAGCGAAATCAGGGGCATTCCAGTCAATGTTCACCGCGCCCGCCATGTGTCCAGCCGCATATTCCTTTGGCATCCGCACGTCCAGCACCACGTTCTTTTTGTCCGCGCGAAGCTTGTCGAATTCTTCCACGCCGATGTTCTTGAAGTTCTTCGCGTCAGCCACATTGTTCAGTTCCGGCTCGCTTTCCGAAAAAGGAGCGTAAGTTTTGGAAGAGCCGGCACCGTGCGGAAGCAGCGCCGGCGCATGCGCCGCTCCTGCCGGGCCAAGGGGAAAGATGCTTAACGAGATGAGAACAAAAAGCCGGGCAATTGATTTCATAGCTCTCTCTTAACATAGGTTTGAAATCTTTGCCTCAAAAAAATGGTGTCTGGAAGCCGGTTCGGGTCAAAAAAATTGAGGTCAAAATATTTCTGACTCAATCCCTTTGACTGGGTTCGGTTGCCGCCGGCCCACTCTGGGGAACTCTCCTCTTCCTTTCGTCGCACGGAGTTTTCATTCGATTCTGGCCAAAGAGGGTCGTTTCCGGTATGTTTTCCAGCCGATGAGTTCCGCTGCGGAAAATGATTTGATGGCCCGATGCCGGCAGGGCGAAGCGCAAGCCTGGGACGAGCTTTTCGACTTGCACTACGCCGCAACCGGTCGATTCGTCTTCCAACTGGCCCCCGAGTTTTCGCGCGAGGACGTGGAGGAAATCTGTCAGGAAACGTTTTTGGCGGTCATCAAGACGATCGGTTCTTTCCAGGGAAACAGCCAATTTCAAACCTGGCTCTTTCGCATCGCCGCCAACAAAGCGCATGATTACCGGGACCGCCAGCGCGCCGCCAAACGCGGGAGCGGCCAAGCGCCCCTCTCTTTGCAAGCTGAAGACCTGGAAAATGGATTGGCTCTCGATCCACCCAGCGCTGCGCCGGGACCGGATGCGGCCTTGATGACCGCCGAGCGCATGGCCCTTATTCGCAAGGCTTTGGATCAATTGGGCGATCCTTGCCGTGAGATCATCGAACTGCGCTATTTTGGCGATTTGAGCTATGATGAACTGAGCAAGACCCTGACTCTGAACGAGAAAACCGTCAGTTCGCGCCTGAGCAAATGTCTCGACCGGCTGGAAGTGATAGCGCGAACGATATTTGCGCGGGCAGACTCGACACTTTCTCCGTCTAACTACCAGACCTGATGTCAACCGAACCGAATGACCGCACGGACGAGATGCTCAAAGCCTACGCCAGGAGGCGCCGCGAACAAGCCGGTCCATCTTTCGAGCTGCATCCGGCCACGCGTAACCTCCTGCAAGCTGAAGTGACGCGCACTTTAGAAAAAGCCGCCCCGAAGGCAAAACAAGGACCCGCGTGGCTGCAGGTCTGGCGGCCGCGGCTGGCCTGGGTCAGTTGCATCGCGGCAGTCATGGTGCTGGGAGCGTTCATCTTGCTGCAAAACCAGCCTGTGCCCAAGCCGACGCTTCAACTCGCCAAAGGGACTGATCTGCAAGCGCCTACAGAAGCCGCTCCTAGCGCAGAGTTGCCGGCTTTGCAGACGGCTGAGACCGTTGCGGAGGAAAAGCCAGGCAAGGCCGGCGGCCCTGCGGCAACCCCTCGCACTGCTCGCAGCAAGACCGAATCGCCTGCGCTTGAAGCAACCACAGATTTGTCTTATGCCGCACCTCTGTCCAAAGATGCTCCTTCGGACAGCCGCGATGCCAACTTGGCGCTGGGTGCGCGAGTGGAAATCAAAAAGGGCATTGAGGACAAAGCCGCCGCCGATACAAAGGCGAAAGAGGCGCCTCCCTTTGCAGCCGAAGCCAAACCGGTGGTTATCGAACTGGCCAAAGCAGGCGAACGCACAGCAGTGCTGTCGCAGCGTTACGGCTTGGCGCCTGTCTTGGCTCCAAAAGTAGCGACGACCAACAGTGTGGCGCTGGCCCCAAAGCCTGCCGCAACGGCCTCGCCAGCCGCCCAGCCGGCCGGCCAGCCGATTTCCATGGCCGGTGGCCGGGAATCGGATCGCGCTGCGCAACCCGCTGCCTATGCCTACTTCAACGTTCAGAGCAACCAGGTTCGCCAGCGCTTTTCGCAGGTGGCCAGCCCGTATCGTCGCAACTTCAACTCTCCGTTGTTGCCAAACGTTTTGAATTCATTTCAAGTCGAACAAATCGGACGGCAAATCCGCATCGTCGATGCCGACGGCTCAGTGTATGAACCGCAAATCGAAACAGAGCCGGCCATCGTCACGGAGAAGTTGGAGCAAATTGCTGGAGCCGAAGCTGCGGCTAAACGGAGAGCACCCACGCAGCAAGCCGCACCAACCGCCGCCGACACCGCCGCTTCAAGCGCCAATGAGTCTGCCGGTCTTTTCTTTCGTGTCGCCGGCACCAACCGGACTTTGAACCAGAGAGTCTTTTTCGAAGGGAATTATTTGGTGCAGACCAACTCGCCTGCGCTCAGTCTTCGCGCTCGAACCAGTTCCGCGCCTCAAGCCGCGGCAATCCAGATGCAAAGCCAGCCGCCACTTCCTGCCGCCCGCATTCAGGGGCAGGCGGTCATCGGCGCGAGCAACCGATTTGAGGTCAACGCCGTTCCGATTCCGCCCTGACGCCCCGGAACAGCAGTTCTCATTTTAATTGCCCAGGCGGCGTGGCTCAGGGTTGTGGGCATC
>CAYIIH010000530.1:0-4052 GCA_964363225.1 uncultured Verrucomicrobiota bacterium
CTCAAACGAGGTGCCGCCCATGCCAATGCCGTCGCCAAAGAGATTGGCTTTGATCTTCGGCCCCCAGGAAGTCCGGCCCGACACCGCGCTGCCGTCCGTTCGGAAATACGACAGGAACTTCGAGGTGACCGTCTGTCCCGCAAATTCAGGATTCACGGACGTGATCAAGGTGTCCGGCGTGATAGAAGCGCCGCTGGGATTGAAAAGCGTCCAGACGGCCTCAAGGTCCGTGAGAGCATCCCCATCATCCTCCCAGCCGACGATGACGTTGCCGTTGGCCGCGATAGCCACGCCCAGGCTTTCGGTGCGGCCATTGTTGATGGACTCGGGCGGAGTCTGAACCGGAGGCAGGTTGATATAGACGGTTGCCGTCTTCGGAGGCAAGCCGTTATCTTCGGGCTTGCCGGGGGTAGTCGGTGGCGCCGGCGGGGTCGGATCATCCTTCGGGTCGGGATGTCCAAGGACCGTGTAGAAGTTGATTTGGGTGGGCGAATCGGCGCCGAGCTCCGGCTTGTTTTGCAGGTTGATTTCACCCTTGGCGGCGATGCAAATCTGCTTGGTCGTCATCGCGACGCTCATTTGCAGCGAGCGAATGCCGCCAGACTGAGCGGAATTGATAAACGGAAAGAAGCTCCTCGTCAAAGTGCTGAATGATTTGCCGCTTTCGTTGAAAGCCAGCACTCGCGCTGCGACTTGATCGGCCTCGTATCCCGTCGGTCGAGAGACCCAGGAGACCGTGACTCGGTTCAGCGCGTCCACCGCCAAATTCACCCGGTCGAAGAGCCCCGAGAAGATGCCCTCGCTCACGTCGGCCTTGGCCACAAACGTCCCGTCGCGCGAATCCCACACCGCTACTCTGACAATACCCGGAACGTTATTCGCAGGCGGCACCTTGCCGGCAAGGAAGACGTACGGACTATTGACATGGGAGCCGATGCGCGTGCCATCGCCCCGGCCCGCATCAAAGCCTTCGCCAGACGTGCTTTGATCCACCACGAATTTCTCGTTCCCGTCATTGTCGAAGAAATGGAGGAACTGATGGACCCGAACGCAGAAGCCACCCTTGTAAGCCGCCACGTTAGACCAGATGTCCATCTGCCGGACAGCGAAGCCGCTTTTCACAACTTGGCCACGCGGCGTGATGATGGCCGCCGTCGTCGCGCGCGCCGGCACGATCATATTCGACCGGTCATCAATCACCACGACAAAATTCCCGTTGTCGAGCGCGGCCAGTTCACCGCCAAACCGGGAAACCTCACCCGGGTTCCCGGCGAAGTCCGCCGTGTTTTGCCCGTTGACTGCATCGAACAGCTTGGACAACGGCCTTTGCGCCAGGGTCGCCGGGTCAAGTCTGAATGTCTGCACCCCGCAATAGCGATTAACGTCGGCGTATATTCCGTTCATGGTCCAACGGAGGTCGGATTGAAACTCCGCGAATCCGTGCGGGGAGACTTCCGCGCCGGTGATGAAGTTCACCGCCCCGGGCCGTTTGTCACCGGCCACGCGCCCCGGATTGCCATTCTGCCGCGAGAGATTGATCTGCGCCTTGTACGGCGTGCCGTCATCGGCAAAGAAGGCTTCTCCAAGTTGACCCGCTCCACCGGCCGCCGGCTGGAACATCACGACATACCGCTGGCTGGGCGGATCGGTCATCGGGTCTGTGAAGGTGTTGGCTTCGATCAGGAATGTGCTGTTGCCCAGCACGCTGATATAGGGCTCCCAGTTATTCAGCAGGGGAATCTCGGGATTGATGACCGGTGTATCAGGCACAATCCGCGTCAGACCGACCGAGTCGATGCCCCCGGGCACAAAAGGAGGCACCATGACTGGATTGGAGGCCGGACCGGTCACGGAGGCGCCGGCTTGAGTCCCGGCGGCGCTGGTGGAATAAGTGACTGCCACGACGATATTCGAGTTTCCGGGAACGGCCACGGCTCCGGGCGGCACCGCTATTCCCGCCAGGTTCACCTTGAAAGCGTTGGGCGCCGGATCCTGATCCACCGCCGATCCTTCCACAAACGATCCGGCATAAGCGCCGGGCAAAATCATCCCCAGCGCCTCCGCAAACGGGTCCACCACATAAATGTCCACGACGTGATGCGCATAGTTGGCCGTGTTGGGCGCCGGCAGGGTGCCTTCCAGGATATCGTTGGTGGCCCCAATCAGGACGGGCACAGCTCCGGCCACAGCATTGACCAAGGCGTTGGCATAATAGTTTTCATAGAGGCCGTTGGCCCCATCGAGAAAGGGGAATGCGGCAAACCCATTATTCACCATTTTGTTGCCGCGGGCCGTAATCAACACACCACCGCCGGCCTCGACGAACCTCGTGCCCGGCACATTGTAGATCAAATTCCCTTCCCAATGGTCGCTGACGCCGTCGCCATTCGATCCGATGCGCACGCTGCCGCTGCCGCCCGGATTGACAAAATTCGGCACCGCCGTCCCTAGAACAGGCTGCTCGGTCACGCCATCCACGCCCACACCAAAGTAATTGCCCGCCACGACGAGGTTGGTGCTGTTGCTGTACAACTCAATGTCATGCGAATAGCTGGAATGCGCGATGATATTGCGTTCGTTGGCGTCGCTCTTGCCGTCGCCATCGGTGCCGATGACGGTGTTTTCCGTAAAGCGCCCGTTTTCGATAGACTCAACCGAAGCATCGCTCCCGCCTCGCCCCGTGGCCTCCAACTCCGCGCGAGCTGCATCGATATCCAGGAAGGTCTTGCCATCGGGAAAGACGTTAAAGTAATTGCCTGAAATCTTCAGGTTCGGCAGTTCCAGGGCGAGGGCAATATGCATGCTCATCATGATGTTGAACTCGCCCACATCATCCACCCCATCGCCATCGGTGCCGACCACCATGCCGCCGGAATAAACGTCACCACCGGTGCGGTATCGGAAGGCCGCCACCGCCGCGCTGCTCCCTTTGACGGTTGTGCCATCAGGAGCCAGGCCAAACCAGCATCCCTGAACCCGCGCATTCAATGCTTCTTGAACCAGAGCGACGCAATAGATGCTGGGATCCTCATCGCTCCCGGGCGTCTGCCGCGACAGGAAGCTGATGCCTCTGACTTTGAAGTTATCGCCTCGTTCAACGGACAGGATGCCATTCTCCGAGTTTCCATACCCCGAAAAAGGCAGCCGGGTCGAACGCCGCTGCAACAGCGCTGGATTGGTTGGGTCCAGGCTGGGCGCTGAGGCGTCATCGGAGGAATCGAGAACAATTTGTATTTTGGCGTTGTTGCCGCCGAGAATCGGGTTGGTATTGGGTGACGAACCCGGCTGGGTGTAGCCGTCGATCGTCACGTTGTTCTCGTTGATGATCGGATAACCGCCCAGGGGGGTTTGGATGACATGTGGACCATCGCCCGGGATGTTGAAGGCGATGGTGTTGCCATCCTGGAGTTCAGTGATGGCCTGCACTAATGATTTCGCGCCCGGGGCTGGGTTGACATTGTCGGTGGTCGTAACCGTAATGACGGCTGCGCCGGCAACAAAAACAGAAGCGGCCAGGGCGATGAGGACGAGAAGGAATTGAATTCTTTTCATAAAAATGCTGTTAGAACTCGGTTTTTCGGGCTATTTCTCATAGCCTACTACCAAGCAATTACCGCGAAGGCAAGCATTTTTGGGAAATTTTTCTTTTCTCCATTTGCATCCCAGCGCCCCAACTACGAGAAGGCGGCAGGATGCTCTGCACCGCGCGCTCGCTTTCCCCCACGATTCTGCTGCCCCAGCGATGCGGCCACGGGCCGTCGCCGCCCCTGACCGACAACTGGCGGAGGCAAGGGGACCCTCCGGGCCGTTGACCCTAAATTCGGCAGTTGAAACGAACCACGGAGACACGGAGAACACGGAGTCAACACGTTGGAGGTTTTTGTGGCACGGATTTCTCCTCACCGGCCGGGTGAAGGCTTTGACCGGTCGGATCGAATCTCAAGCGCCTGCCTCCGTGATCTCGGTGTCTCCGTGATTAAAACGAATGGCCGTTTTTAGGTTGACAAAGCCGATCAACCCGCCGTGGCGGCGAGCGGCCAGAACGTAGCGCA